>JBHHZM010000044.1:0-22893 GCA_046758065.1 Alphaproteobacteria bacterium
GCGGACGACGCCGGCGAGACGGTCGAGGTCGTGTTCGACGAACCCGACGCGCCTGCGATTACGGTCCTTGCGCCCGAGTCGCCGGCCACCGCTTCGCGCAGTGTCGCGCTTGCCGATAGCGCGACCGTTCGCGATGCCGGAGAATCAGTCGCCGTCACGGTCGATGTGCCGCCCGCGCCGCCCGTCGTGGCCATGACCGCACCCGTTTCCGACGAGACCGCCCCGTCCGCTCCGGCTCCGGCGTTTGACGAAATGGTGGCGACACTTGCCGAAACCGCGACGGCGACCGCGGAACATCATCCGAGCCTCGCCGAAGTCATGGTTGTACCGGCGGAGGCAGTCTCGGACGAAGACGATGCGCCCGGGCCCGAGGCGTCCAATCCTGCGGTCGTCGCCGCTCTTGACACGGCCGGAGCATCGCCTGCTTCCGCCGGTGAAGGAGAGGGAAACGCCCGATCGGGGCGGCCGGCACACGGCGCTTTCAAGATACGGCTCGGCCTCTTTCCCGATCAGCTAAGCGCCGCCAAGATCCTGATCGAGTTACGGGATTCGCACGTTGATCTGCTTTCCGGCCTACGCTTCGAAATCGCCAAGACCAACCCTGACGGCCCGGTGCTGGCGTACCAGCTTCTTGCCGGTCCGCTGGCCAGCGAGGCGGTTGCCGCCGACCTCTGCACTAGGCTGCACAGCCGCAAGGAAGGCTGCACGCTGGTTGCCGAGTGAGAAAGGAACCCGGGGAGAATCGCACCCGGGTGACGGGCGAATCGCCGATGCCGCACGGCGAAGCAGGAAATCACCGCGAGTGAGAGATCCGAATCCGGATAGGCCCGGCCGCCCGGTTTTCGAGGCCGTTGCCGAACTTTATTCGACGACTGCACGGATCTCCCCGGCGACCGCCGGCGACAACGTCGTGCCCGCGGATCCTGCGCGATGACGACGTCGGGTGAAGGAAGGGCCGCGGGGGAAACCTTCCGGCGGCGGGGGTTCAGAAGGTGTGGACGACCTGAATGACCGCCGGGCCGAGCACGACGAAGAAGATCACGGGCAGAAAGAAGACGATCATCGGCACGGTGAGCTTGGCGGGCAGCGACGCCGCCTTCTCTTCGGCCTTCGACAGACGATGGTCACGGCTTTCCTGGGCTAGCACCCGCAACGCGACGGCAAGCGGGGTGCCGTAGCGCTCCGCCTGAATGAGCGCCGTGGCCAGCGACTTGACGCCAGTCACGCCGGTCCTCAACGCCAGGTTCTCGAGCGCTTGGCGCCGGTCGCCCAGAAAGGCGAGCTCGGCGGTGGTGAGGCCGAATTCCTCGGCGATGATGGCGCCGTTCTCGGCCATCTCTTCGGCCACCCGCGAAAACGCCGCCTCGACGGAAAGTCCCGCCTCGACGCAGATGACCAGGAGATCTAGCGCGTCGGGAAACGACTTGGTGAGCAACTGTTGGCGCTTCTGGATGATATTCTGCAGGATGACGTTGGGCAGGTAGAAGCCGACGACGCCGGCGCCCAGCACGATGACGATTTTCAGGTTCGCACCCATTTCGAACTTGCTGCCGGCGAACAGCACGATGGCGGCGACGATGGCGAACACCGGCGGCATGAGGAGCCGGGTGAAGGCGAAGGTGATGGCGGGCGACTGACCGCGAAAGCCGGCCTGGCTCATTTTGATGCGCAGCGCCGGCGAACCCATCAGGTTCTGCATCTTGAGCCGCTCGAGCACCGCCTTCATCGCGCCGACGTGGGCGTCGCGCAGCATCGGCCGCTTCTTCTGGCTCCTCTGTTGCAGCTGCAGACTCAGTTCCTCGCGCCGCTTGGCGACCGCCTTGAGGCGCGAGCTCAACGGGTCGCGCTCCAAGTAGGGCAGACCGATGGCAATCACCGTGATGAAGGTTGCAGCGCTGGCCAGGAAGAGGATGACCGTCTGCGGATTTGTAATCGCTTCCATCATATCTCGAAACTGATCATTTTCTTCATGATGAGCGAGCCAGTGAGCATGAGCGTGAGTCCGGCGCCGATGAGCACGTGGCCGATGGTGTCGGTGAACAGATGGATGATGTAGTCGGGGCTGGTCAGGAACAGCAGCCCGGTCATGAGAAACGGCAGGGAACCAATGATCATCGCCGTCGTGCGCGCTTCGGACGACAGCGCGCGGACCTTGTCGGCCATCTTTTTACGATCGCGCAGAACCCGCGACAGGTTGCTCAGCGTTTCGGCGAGGTTGCCGCCGGTCTGCTGCTGGATGCCCATGACGATCGCGAAGAACTTGAGCTCCGGCGTCGGCATGCGCTCGGTCGACCGCGCCAGGGCGCTGTCCATGGTGAGGCCGAGGCGCTGCGCCTCGCTGATCAGGCGGAATTCACTGCCGACGGGATCGTGACTCTCTCTCGCAATGATGTTGAAGCACTCGCCCACCGGCAAGCCCGACTGAATGCCGCGCACGATAACATCGACCGCGTCGGCGAATTGCGCGGTGAACGCCTGCTTGCGCCGATTCGCGAGATAACCCAGGATCCAGCGCGGCAACAGCAATCCGCTGGGAATGGCGACGAGTATCGCGCCGGCGGGGATGAAGCCGGTAAGGAGGTAGATGCCGGCGCCGATCAGGGCCATGGTTGCGCTGAGCAGGTGGAAGTTGTGGACCGAAAGATTGAGCCCCGCTTCCAGCAGCATCTGACGAACCCGATTGGGGCGCTTCGACTTCTTCTGCGATTCCTCGAGTTCCTTGAGTTTGGCCTGAATGAGCTTGCGCTTGGCCAAGCCGCTCGCGCGTTCGCCGCGCTCGACGACCCCGCTCCCACCCGAGTCTGCAATGGCTGCGACACGGCGGCGCAGGCGCGCCCGCGGACTGAACTTGAGCGCGTAAACGCCGCCCCCGACCATCGACAGAACGAGGAAGATGGCCGAGAGGATACCGCCGACCAGGACGAGAAGATCGGCCGGAATGGGCGCGTCAGGCAGCATTGCGCTCGTCCAGGGATTCCGCCAGTACCTGGTCGAGGCCGAAGTAACGGGCGCGGTCCCAGAAGGCGGGACGCAGGCCGCTCGGTTTGTGCCGGCCGACGATATTGCCGTCCTTGTCCTCGCCGACGATCTCGTATGTGAACAGATCCTGCAGCGTGACCACGTCGCCTTCCATACCCATCACCTCGGTGACATGGGTGATGCGGCGCGAGCCGTCGCGCAGGCGTTGCGCCTGGATGATGACGTGAATTGCCGAAGCGATCTGTTCGAGCACCGTCTTGGACGGCAGATTGAATCCGCCCATGGCGATCATGTTCTCGAGACGGCTGATCGCCTCGCGCGGGTTGTTGGCGTGGATCGTACCCATCGAGCCGTCGTGGCCGGTGTTCATCGCCTGCAGGAGGTCGAACGCCTCGGGCCCGCGCACCTCGCCGACGATGATGCGCTCGGGGCGCATGCGCAGGCAGTTCTTCACCAGATCGCGCATGGTGACCTCGCCGGCGCCTTCGAGGTTCGGAGGCCGGGTTTCGAGTCGCACGACATGGGGCTGCTGGAGCTGCAATTCGGCGGCGTCCTCGCAGGTGATGACGCGTTCGCCCGAGTCGATGAAGCAGGTGATGCAGTTGAGCAGCGTGGTCTTGCCGCTACCGGTGCCGCCCGAAATCAGAACGTTGAGACGGCAGGCGCCGATGACTTGCAGCAACCGCGCGCCGGCCGGTGAAATCGAGCCGAACTCGACCAGGTTCTCGAGGGTGAGTTTGTCCCTCTTGAACTTGCGGATGGTGAGCGTCGGTCCGTCGATGGCAAGCGGCGGCACGATGACGTTGACGCGACTGCCGTCCGCCAGACGGGCGTCGCAGATCGGGCTCGCCTCGTCGACGCGCCGCCCGACGGCGCTGACGATCCGTTGGCAGATGTTCATCAACTGCGTGTTGTCGCGGAACTTGACGTCGGTGGGTTCGATCTTGCCGGCGGTCTCGATGTAGACGCTTTCGGCGGCGTTGACCATGATATCGGCAATGTCGTCGCGCGCGAGCAGAGGCTCGAGCGGACCCAGGCCCAATACGTCGTCGCAGATCTCGTTGATCAACCGTTGCTGCTCGGCGGCGCTGAGGACGACGTTGCGGACCTTGATGATCTCGATCACGGTCTCGCTGATCTCTTCGCGAACCTGGGTCGGATCGAGCTTGCCAAGTTCGGTGAGATCGACCGAGTCGATCAGCGAGTTGAACACCCCTGTCTTCGCTTCGGCGATACGCCGTTCGGCGGCCTCGTTGAATACGGCCTTTGCCGCCGCGCCCGGTTTGGACTTGGGCGCCGACGCCTTGCGGACAGCTTTGTCTGTGGTCGTTTTGGGCCGGGCCGGCGCCGCTTCGTTGGCGGCGGGCGAACCGCCGGCCGCCGACGCGGTTTTGACCGGTGTCTCCGGCGCCGATTCGTTGACCAGCTTATTCGTGGGTGGCCCCGCGCGTTTTCCAAAAGCCATTATTTAGCTTTCCCCTGCTTTTTCTTGAATATGGCCAACGCGCTCTTTTTCTTTTTCTTGTTCACGGATTCGCGCCCGCAGACGATCTTGGCCAGGCTTTCAAACCCCGCGGCAATCTTGCTGCGCTTGTTGGCCTCGCCGACCATCTGGCCGTTGTTGGCGGCGGTTCCGAAGAGCACCGGCTCGTGCGGCACGACCAGCGTCGGCGCGTCGCCCACGGCGCTTTCGAAGTCCTTCGCCGAAAGCTGCGTCTTGCGATAGGCGCCGAAGTGGTTGAGCACGATGCGAATCGGCGGGTCGTTGGCCCGGTTGACGTTCAGCGTTTCGAGCAGATTCTTGGCATCGCGCAGGTTCGCCAGATCGGCCGTCGCCGTGACCACGATCTCGTCGGATACCGAAAGCGCGTGGCGTGTCCACGCCGCCCATCCATGCGGTACGTCAAGCACGGCGAAGGAGGCGGTGCGGCGCACCAGGTTGAGCAGTACGTCGAACGACTCGGGGTCGATGTCGGCGTCGGCTTGAAGCGAACCGGGAGAGGTGAGCAGGAAGAGATGCTCTTCGTGCTTGGCCATGAAGCGCTCGAGCAGCATCTCGTCCAGGCGCTCGGGATGGGTAAGCGCGTCGTGGACGCCCTGCTGGGCTTCGAGGTTGAAGGCAAGGCCGACCGTACCGAACGCGAGGTCGAGGTCGAGTACGGCGATGTCCTCATCGAACAGGTTGGTCAAGCACCAGGCCGTGTTGTGCGCCACGGTGCTGCTGCCGGTCCCGCCCCTGGCTCCCATGAAGGAAATGACGCGACCGAGCGGCGCCTCGGAGGGATCCGCACAAATACCGGCGACCGAGTCGAAGATCTGCTTGGCGCTCAGCGGCGGAACCAGATAATCGCTGATGCCCTGCTGAACGAGCGAGCGGTAGATTTGGACGTCGTTGACGTTGCCCAGCACGATGACCTGGGTGCCCGCGTCGCAGACCTCGGCCAGAGAATCGATTTTCTCCAGCAGCTCGTCGCGTTCCTCGACCGTTTCCGCGAGAACAATCCTGGGAGTCGAACTGTCGGCATAACGGGCGATCGCGCTGTCCAGCCCACCGTCGAAGATGGCAACTGTCGACTTCTCCAGCCGGCGGTCGTGCAACGCCTGCTCGACCGCCGCCTTGGTCTCTTCGCTTACGGCGAAGGCGTTGATCGATGTCCTATAAATGGTCAGGTCCTCCGTTAGCGAGCCGTCAGGCTAGTTAAGTTACCGCGGGATCGTTCGCACCGACTCGACGGCGTCGAACGGGGTGGTCGTGCTCTTGAGTGAGCGGTACTTCTGAATCGCCGCATTGTTCCGCTGGACGTCGGATGAGCCAGCGGCGCGCATATGCGCAATATCGGCGGGGTTGGCGATTATCTGGGCGGCGCCGCGCTGGATGCTGCAGCCGTAATTGCCATGGTCGGTATTGTACGGATCGAAGGACGATTCCTTGCTCCAATCGCCGCACTCTGGAACGACGGCAGTGAACGATTCGTAACTCGCGACGAGCTGTCCGCCGCTGCCGGCGCCGGTATCGAGCCGAAGAAGAACTTCGTCCGGCTGCAAACCACGGGCGGTCGCGCGTTCCACAATCTGCCTACCGCGGGCGAGTGCCGTGGTTTCGTTGCCGCCGGCCGGAACGGCGACGGTCAACTGTCCGCGGCCGTTCGAGCGGAAGCCCTGGATGAACGCGTCGAGCCGCGTGAGCTCCGCGCTCGTGAGCTGCTCGCTTCCCGAAGCGCCGGCGAGCGAGAGGCTGGCGATGCCGCTTACCGCGGCTACCGGGAAGGTACTCCGAGGAGTGGCGGTCTGCGGTGGCCTCGGCGACAGGCGCAAGTCGGGCGTGGTGCAGGCTGCCACCAGGAGTGCAGCGCCGCACAGCGTCAGCAATCGACCAAGCCAGCGCGTTCCGGCGAAAGTGGTCATTATCGTCACTCCATGATGTAGCCGATCGGGCCCTGAAGCTTGCCGGTCGGCTGCAGCTCGTTCGGTTTGGCGTAGACGTCGTGGAGACGCCCGAGGAGATAGAGGTCGAAGTCGCTCGCCGGCGCGAACCCGTCGGTCGGCAGGGAAATCGCATCGTTGTCGACCGGTTTCACCAGATACGGCGTCACCGTGACCACCAGCTCGGTCTCATCCTTGCGGAACGCGACGCTGCGGAACAGCGCGCCGAGGATCGGGATGTCCTTGAGGCCGGGGAATCCATCGACAGAGTTGCGGATATCGTTCTGCAGGAGTCCGGCGATGATCAGGCTGCCGCCGCTCGGCAGTTCGACCGTGGTCTCGGCGCGGTTGACCGTGAGTGATGGAATTACAAAGTTCAACAGGGTGACCTGGCCCTGGGTCGAGAGCTGACTGACTTCGGTCGAAATCTTGAGACTGATGACGCCCGAGCTCAGGACCACCGGTGTGAAGGTGAGAAGCACGCCGAACTGCCTGAACGTAATCGTCACCTGATCGTTGCCCTGCGGTACCGGGATGGGGAACTCGCCGCCCACCAGGAAGTTCGCGTTCTCGCCCGAGACCGCGGTCAAGTTCGGCTCGGCTAGCGTCTTGATCAATCCCTGGCTCTCGAGCGCGTCGACCATGGCGGTAAGTGCCTGGAACGCGGTTGAGGCGATGTCAAAATTGATGCTGCCGAAGGCGTTGGCGCCGGGTCCGCGGCCGAAATTGAAATCGAAGGTGTTGTTGGTCGGTCCGCCGCCTTGAAGGCGCAGATTGAATCCCAGTTCCTTGACCACCGTGCGCTGCATCTCGGCGACGCGCACCCGCAACAGCACCTGCTGCTCGCTGTCGATGCGGATCATGTTGAGCAGGTCGGTGTCCTGGGTGACGAAGCGGCGTGCGATGAGGCGCGCGTCCTCTGCCGCTTGGGCGGAACGTACGCGGCCGCTCAGGATGACGTTCTGGTTGACCGAGCTTACTTTGACCGATTCGTTGGGCAGGAGTTCGTCAAGGGCGTTGCGCAGCGCCGTCAGGTCCAGGTCCACGCGGATCTCGAGGCGTTTGATCTCGTGCCCTGTTTCATCGAACAGAAACACGTTGGTGTCGCCGACCTGCTGGCCGAGGACATAGACGATGCGCGGGGTTTTGACCACGACGTCCGCGATGTCGGGGTTGCTCACCAGAACGTCGCGCACGTCGGTCGAGAGCCTGAAGATGCGCGATTTGTTCAGCGGCAGATTGATCACGTCGGGCAGCGGCGCGCTATCCGGAGCGTCTACCACGGGCGGGGCGCCGCCGGTTTGCTGCCCGAGCGCCGGACCGGCGACGAACAACGCTGTCGCGAAACAGAACCCAAGGAGAAGTTTTGCCGTCCGCATGGTCCGCTCTACCTGGAAAATTGAAACGTTTCCGCCTGATTGGCGCGATACACCTTGACCGTGGCGCGGCGTGGCGGCGCCGGAGCCTGGCCGGTCGTCGGTTTCTCGGCTGGGGCGCCGTTTAACAGCGCGCTGATATCGAGGTCGCGCGTATAGCTTGCGTTCGGGGCGTCGGAATCGCCCGGCGTCAGGCTGCGAAGCGCCAGCGACAGGGAGCCCATGGCTTTCGCCACCGACAGCGTCTCGGCCTGTTTGGGCGTCACTTCGACGGTGACGGTTTTGACGAGATGGGCGTTGGTGTCGATGTCGTCGACGCTTTGGTCGACGGCGAGCACCCGGATATCGCGCAGGATGGTCTCGCTCGCCTGCACGGTGTCGCGCGTGGTAACCACACCGCTGTCGCGCGCGTCCACTTCCATCGTAAGCAGCACGTCGACCCGGTCGCCGGGCAGGATGAACCCGCCCGTTCCCGAGGTCCGGTTGACGCGGATGGCGACGCCGCGCATTCCCGGCGTCAGCGCACCGGCGAGGAAGCCGGCCTCGTCGCGCCGGAACACCTTGTCGAATGTCAGCGGCTCGCTCATGGTGATCCCGCGGCGCACGACCGTGCCGACGAATTCATCGATCTGTTCGGCGCCTTCGCCGTCGCGCTGCACGATGAAGTTCTCGTCGAGCCCCTGGTCGGGCCAGGGCTGCCATTTCACGTCGTCGGGCTGCAGAACCGTGCCTGCGGGCAGATCGCGTGAAGCGATGCCCACCTGGACGGTGGGAACGACTTCTTCCGGGACCTCGGGAATCTGGGCGACGGCCTGATCCTCGAGATAGTTGCGCACGAGGTAGAACGTAATGCCGCTGATGCCCAGCGCGATGACGATGACGATGATTGCGGTGATGCGCATAGCGGTCACCAAATGAAGTGGTTGCGGGTGTGATCCATCGGGCGGCTCGCAGCGTCAGGGCGACGGGCGACGCGCGTTCGCGACGGGACGGTGTCGAAGGGGCTCGAGGTCGTCGTCATGGCAATCCGTCCCTCCGCCGCGCTCTAGACCAACGTTCCGAGGGGGACGCCACGAAGCACGAGAATGCCGCCGAGCGCGATGGCAACGCCGTAGGGGATGCCCTTTTCACCGCCGCATAACCGCTGCAACCAGGCCTTCTCCGCCCATGACACGGGAAGACGGAAACGCCTGAGGCAGAGGATGATGAGGGCGAGCACGCCGCCGACGATCGCGACCTCGAGGAAGAAGGGCAGCAGTTTCGGCCAACCGAACCAGACCGCGCTGGCGGCGAGCAGCTTCGCGTCGCCGCCGCCGAAGACGCCGGTATAGAACAACACCGCGCCGACGATCAGCACGACGCCACCAGCGCTCAAGTGCCAGCCCACGGTGGCGAGATCGACTGAATTGGCGAGCGCCATGACGAGAAACGCCGCGACGACCACCAGGGAAACCCAGTTTGGAATCTCGTAGCTCATCAGATCGCGTAGCCCCGCATACCCCAATGCCAGTACGAAGATGATCACAGCGAACGCAGCCAACATATCGGTCTACTCTTTAAGGTCAGGTTAAAGGTAACGCTGTTGTTAAATAAAAATTGTCGAATAAATTTAATGGATTGGAGATAATTTCATCCATGCCGGTCAACCGTTTGATGCCTCATGTTTTCGGATGAGCGGGAGATCGCGTGAACCGCCGTCGGCGCATTCGCAAGGTTCTGCCGCTCCTTCGGAACGCGAACCGGATCGATTGCTTAACTGCGGTTCTCACCCCCCGGCTGACCCGTGCCACATGTCGGCGTGGCGGTGAAGCGTCTCGAGCTATTTCTCAGCGCAAATCTATTATTTCCTCTATTAAATTTCGATTAAGCGTCTCTTAAGAATGGATTGATTAAAATGAACGAATACTTTATCGGGTCGCTTCCGTTTTTTCAGAACGAAGCGCCGCCCGGCCGCGTCCCCGTTCAGTATGCGAAGACGTGAACGCGGTGCCGTTGAAATCCATTGACGGCGACGCGGCAAAGGCGCTTTGCTCAAAGCGTGCACGGGTGGCACGGATGGGGTGGAGGCCGCCATGGGCGAGCATGAGGCGACGCAGCGGCGACAGGGAGGGCGCGCGGCGCGCCGGGCGCTTCGTGCAAGCAAGCCGGCGGCGTCGGAGGCGCCGGTGCGGCCGGGATTCCTCGGCGGTCGCTTCAAGCCTCTCGGTGAGGACGATACCGTGCGTATTCACCGCGCCGCCCTCGACGTCCTCGAACGTATCGGCGTCGCTGGCGCGATCCCGACCTGCATCGAACTCGTCGAGGCGGCGGGCGGCGGTCTCAACGACGAAGGCCGGCTGTGCTTTCCGCGAGCCCTCGTCGAAGACGTGCTGGCGCGGACCTGCCGCCAATTCGTCCTGCACGGCCATGTTCCGGAACGCGATCTCGATCTGTCCGGGCAGCGCGTCCATTTCGGCACCGCCGGTGCCGCGGTGCACGTCGTCGATCTGGAGACCGGAGAGTACCGCGATTCGACCCTCGCCGATCTCTACAATATTGCCCGGCTCGTCGACAGGCTCGACAACATCCACTGGTTTCTGCGCTCCCTGGTCGCCCGCGACATGCCAACCACCAGGGACCTCGACGTCAATACCGCGTACGCGGTGATGAGCGGCACGACCAAGCCGTGCGGCGTCAGCATCACCGCGCCGGAGAACGTCGACGCGGTCATGGGAATGTTCGATCTCGTGGCGGGCGGTGAGGGTTGCTTCAAGGCGCGTCCGTTCTGCCACATGTCGAGCTGCTTCATCGTACCGCCGCTGTGCTTCGCCGCCGAGGCCTGCGAGACCCTCGAAGCGGTGGTGCGTCGGGGTATGCCGGTAATCCTGTTATGCGCCGGTCAGGCCGGGGCGACGAGTCCGGCGGCGCTCGCCGGCGCGCTCGTCCAGGAAGTGGCCGAAACGCTCGCGGGCATCGTCTACGTGAACCTGATCGCGCCGGGACATCCGGTCATATTCGGCGCCTGGCCATTCGTCTCCGACCTGCGGACCGGCGCCATGAGCGGCGGCAGCGGAGAGCAGGCGCTACTCATGGCGGCGTGTGCGCAGATGGGCGATTTCTACGGTATCCCTTGCAGTGTCGCGGCCGGCATGGCCGATTCGAAGATTCCCGATGCCCAGTCGGGCTTCGAGAAGGGCTACACCACTGCGCTGGCCGGTCTCGCCGGCAGCACCATGGTGCACGAATCCGCGGGCATGCAGGCGAGCCTGCTGGGCGTCGCCTACGAAAGCTTCGTCATTGACAACGACATGCTCGGCGCCGTCCTGAGGACCATACGCGGCATCGAGGTCACCGACGAGACTCTCTCGGTCGACGTCATCGCGGAAGTGGTGAATGGCCCCGGGCACTACCTGGGTCATGCGCAGACGCTCGCCCTGATGGAGCGCGAGTACGTCTACCCCGAGGTCGGCGACCGCAACAACCCGGACGACTGGAAGGAGAAGGGCGCGACCGACATCCGCGAGCGCGCCAGGCAATGGGTGCGCGAGACGCTCGCCACGCACTTCCCCGGGCACATCGCCCCCGAGATCGATGCGCGCATCCGCGAACGTCTGAACATCCTGCTGCCGCGCGAACACATGCGGCCCGGCGGCGGCGGCCGGTAAGGCGGCGCGCCAGGGCAGGGAGTGTCGAGCCGGAAGCCGTGTCGGCGACAGGGCATAACCAGTCGATGCGGCGCGGACCGACCCGACGTCAAGCTTTATCCGGGAATCTGGGCGACGGCCGCTGCGGCGTGTGTTCAGCCGTCGGGCAATTTGATGGCGTCGCCCGCAATCTCGCCGATGGTCGCGCGCAGCTTGTCGATCGCCTTGGCCTCGATCTGGCGGATGCGCTCCTTGCTGACGCCGAAAACTCCGCCGAGCTCGGCGAGCGTCATCGGCCTGTCTTCAAGGAAGCGGCTTGCAACGATCCGTCGCTCGCGCGGGGTGAGTTGCGCCAATGCTTCGCCGATCCAGTCGGCGCGAGTGAGCCGGTCGCAGCGCTCGATGGCGATGTCTTCGGGCGTCGGCCCCGAGTCGGTGAGGAAGTCCTGAATCTCGTCGGTCTCGTTTGAACCGAGGGTGGCGTTGAGCGACTGGTCGGGGCGCGAGAGGTGCGATTCCATGCGTTCCACGGCGGCGATGGGGACGGCGAGTTCGTCGGCGATGCGTCGCCGGTCGGCATCGGTCATCGGCCCGTCGGGATTCTCGGCGAGACGGGCGCGCAGACGTCGCAGGTTGAAGAACAGTCTCTTCTGCGACGCCGTCGTTCCGATTCGCACGATCGACGCGTTGCGCAGGATGTGTTCCTGGATCGCCGCGACCACCCACCACGCCGCATAGGTGGAAAAGCGGACGTTACGGTCGGGGTCGAAGCGGGCGGCGGCCTCCATCAGGCCGATGTTGCCTTCCTGGACGAGGTCGCCGAGAGGCAGGCCGTAGCCGCGGAAGCCCGCCGCGATTTTGACGACGAAACGGGCGTAACTGAAGACGAGCTCGTGCAGCGCCTCGGCATCGCCTTCGTCACGCCAGCGCCGGGCCAGCTTGAACTCATGCTCGCGCTCGAGGAACGGTGCTTCCATGGTCGCCGCGATGTAGCGGCGACTGCCGCTATCGATCGGGTCAGCCTGGCCGTACGACATGGTGCCGCATCCGTTTCATCCCGCCTTCCATGATCGTCCATGCCGCACCGCTTTCCGCGGCCATCTTGCGGCGGCATCTTCGGACCATTTAGTGTCGTGTCGCTATCAGGTATAGCGTCCGGGTTGCGGCCTTGCAAGATTATTATCGAGTAGCTATCATCTTCTCATGGCGGACCGCGTAGAATCGGGGGGCATCGGCGAACTGATCGATCGCGTGGCCCGGGCCACCCGCAGCCTGCAATTCGTCGATGGATTGAGTCCCGCGCAATGGGAGGCGCTGCGCTACGTCTCCCGGGCCAACCACTATTCGCGCCATCCCAGCGCGCTCGCCGAATTTCTCGGTACGACCAAGGGAACCGTGTCACAGACGCTCATCGCGCTCGAGGGAAAGGGTTATCTGCGGCGCGAGCGGGGTGAGAGCGACCGGCGCGCCGTGCGTCTCGAGATCACTCCGGCGGGGAGAGACCTCTTGCGCCACGATCCGCTGAGCCACATCGACGAAGCCGTCGCCGACGTCATGTCCGAGACCGACCGGTCGGCGCTCGCGATGGGCCTCGGTCGGCTGTTGCGCGACCTTCAGCGACGCACCGGCGCCAACGCGTTCGGGGTCTGTCTCAAGTGCGGCCTGCACATCCCCGCGGGCGCAAATGGCGACCCGGATGCGCCGCAGTACTGCGGTCTCACCGGCGAAGCGCTCGCCGGCGGCGAGGAGCGCTGCATCTGCGTGAGCTTCCGTTCCGGAGCGTGAGTGCCCGGGATACCGTCCCCGACAGCCGGCTCAAAGCAGGAACCAGACGAACGCGGCGAGCGTAATCAGGAGCTGGATAGCGAATAGTCCGCCGACCAGGATTTGCGCCAGACGGGCGAGCGGTCCTCGTCTGCGGCGGTGCACTGTGCGTCTGGCCTGGCGCCGGTCGCGGCCCATGAGCAGCACCAGATACGTCCGGCGCCGGGGCAGGGGCAGGCTCAGCCGGATATCGACCAGATGGCCGGTGTGCGTGGCGTCGCCAAACACACTCTTGAGCACCGCGAGTTGACGGTCTGTGAAGGATGTCCTGGCGTTTGCCGGCGTCCGGGCGAAGAACTGCCGAATGAAGGGATCGTTTGACGCCGCACCGTATCCGGCGGAAGCGCCGTGTGCGACCGTCTGCGCCGCACCGTCAGGCGACATGGTCACCTCCGGCTTTGCCGGGTATGCTTGCGCCGCTCATATACCGCCGCTCGCGGGCCAAAAGCAGGGCGGCGCGACGGTGGAAATGCGAGCGCGGACGATAGGGTGACGTACAAGCGCTGGCGCCCACCGTGGCACTATTACCCCGCGGCGCTGTGAGCGTACGCCCGGAAACGTTGTGTGGGCCTTTTCATCCCTTTATTTTCCCATCGTCAATCGGCGCCGGACAGGTTGGGTCGGGGCGATTAAGAATTCGTAAAGCGCGTGCGGAGCGACGCGCGAAACCGGGAATCGGCGGCGCCGAAAACAAACTGGATTGACCGGCATGGATAACACGTTAATGGGCCACTTCTATGATTGGGTCGGTGGGTCACGCCGGAGGTCGCGTGTCAATGACGGCGGGAGTCCGGCGCTCGCCGAAAGCTGTCGTCCATCGCTCCGGGACGATCGAAGCACAGAGGAATTATGAGTGGTCTGCCTGAGATGCCCGGCGATTCCCGCGAGTTGATTGCCGGCAGCCGCCGTTGGCTTTTCGCTGCGGCTGCCGCCTACCTGGTGTTCGTGGTTTACGGCAGCCTGGTGCCGCTCGAATTCGAGCCGCTTCCGCTGACCGGGGCCTGGGAGCGCTTCTCCGCCATTCCTCGCCTCGACATCGGCATCGGATCGCGCGCCGACTGGGTTGCAAACGTCCTTCTCTTCGCGCCGCTTGCCTACCTCTGGACCGGCGCGCTGTGGCCGGGCGGACGTACCGGCGCGGCGCTCGCCGTTTCCCTCCTGGTTTGGCTCGCATGCGTCGCCCTCGGCCTCGGTGTCGAGTTCGCGCAAATCTATTTCCCGCCGCGCACGGTCTCCCAGAACGATATTTTCGCCGAGACGGTAGGAGCCGCTCTCGGCATTCTTGCCTGGTGGTGGTCGGGGCCGTGGATCACGCGCGAGCTCTGGGCTTGGCAGGCGCGCCGCGGCCCGACGCCCCTGCCCGAGCGCCTTCTCTGGATTTACCTCGCTGTTCTGTTCGGCTACAGCCTGCTGCCGCTCGATCTCACCATCAGCCCGGTGGAAATCTATCACAAGTGGCGCGAAGGCCGCGTGATCCTGGTCCCCTTCGGCGACGCATTCGAAAGCACGCCGGACACGCTCTACGGCCTCGCCATGGGCGCGCTGATCTGGCTTCCTGTGGGTTTTCTGTGGACCGTCGCGGGCAGGAGGACGCCGCTTCGGGCGGCGTTCCGGACGCTGCTTGCCGCGGCGCTTCTCGAATTCCTGCAGCTTTTCGTGCTGTCCCGAATCAGCGAGACCGCCGACGTGATAACCGCCGTTGCGGGCGGTGCGCTGGGCGCCCTGCTTGCGCTGCCGTTCCGGCCGGGCGCCGCCGCCGCCGACGGTTCGACACCTGGCGAAGGCAAGCGGGCGTCGGCCGGAGCGGGCGGCGCCGCTGGCATCGTCAAACGGTTGTTGTTTTTCGCCCTCGGCGTCGCCGCCATCGCCGGCGCACTGAATTTAGCCATGTCCTACCCCGGCGCGCCGTATGACCTGCGCGCGCTGTTCATCGACGCCGGCGGCGCCGTCTCGATCACGACGTTCGCGATATGGCTCTTGTGGATCGGCATGAGCGGCGCCCTGCTCGGCCGTCTCGGCGCGCGGATCGGCTTCGCTTTCATCGTGATACCCGCGCTGATCATAGTGGCGGCGGCGCTCGGCTACATCCTGCTTGCGGCGAGCGTCACGCCCGACAGCATCGAGAGCGTTCTCGGCGCGCCGCTGTTCCGGCGGGTTTCGGCGGGATCGGCCATTCTGGAGTGGATCCGGAGGGCGATACTCGACGCCGCGCCGGCGCTGGAGATGGTCGACCAGGCCGAGACCGTCGGCCGCTACGCCGCGCTCCTAGGGCCGCTCATACTCTGTCTGGCGATTTTCAACGCCAGCATCGAAAGGCTCGCGATCTACGGTCGCAACGAACGGGTCCGCTATTTCCTGAGCTACTGCCTGGTGTATTTCGTTCTCCTCAGCCCGTGGTTCTATCTGAGCAAGCTCGCCGTCCTCGATTTCGCCGCGACCGACTATCTGACCGGGCTCGTGGCTCCGGCCCGGTTCGGTGTCGTCGGCGGCGAGGTCTTTCTGTTTGTGCTGATCGTTGTGATCGCCCTGCACGCGACGCTGCTCGCCCGAGCGGGCGGCGTCGGGCCGAAATGGTTCCTTCTCGCGGTCGCCGCTTTCCTCGGCGCGGTTCCGCTCGGCTGGCTGCTCGTCAACGCCGGGCTGGTTTCCGAACTCGCGACATCCGGCCGGACGATCCCGGGCCTGGAATTTCTGCTCGGACCGGGCCGCGAGACCCCGCTTTCGACGGTCAGGCTGTTCCTCGGGTGGTCGATGGTTTACGTCGCCGGCGTCTCGCTCCTCGCCTACGGCGCAGGGCTGGTTCTGCCGTTCGGCCGCGGCGGCGACAGGCAACCGGCGCGGTTGGCCGCCGCGTCCGAAAGCGGTTGAGGCAAGGGCGCCCGCCGGGCTCTCATGCCGTGAGGCGCCTCTAAATGCTGGAGCGGCTGTGCTACACTCGCGCCGGACGGTAGCCAGGGGCATCCCGGGTCCGGGGCATTTCGTGAACGGGTCGAGGTTCTGGAATGATGGAAGAGACGGACCGGGAGAACGCCGCCGCCGAGGCCGATGCGCGGGACGCCTGGAACCACTCGACTCGCGACGAGTTCTATCGATACTACGCCGCCGAGAGCCTGAGCGAGGCGACCATGCGGCGTTTTCTCGGCGTCCGGGACGCCGTCCTGAAGCTGCGCGGCGACGACGGCGCGGACGTCTCGCTCGACGTTGTTGACATCGGCTGCGGCGCCGGGGCCTCGAGCCTGATCTGGGCCGAACTGGGTCACCGTGTGCGGGGTCTAGACATCAACGAGGCGCTGGTCGAGCTGGCGCGGCAACGTGCCAGGGAGGCCGGATGCGAGGCCCGCTTCGACGTGGCGTCGGCGACGGACATTCCCTGGGAGGACGAATCGGCGGATGTGTGCGTCGTCCCCGAGTTGCTCGAGCACGTCGCCGACTGGGAGGGCTGTCTCGACGAGGTCGCGCGCATCCTGAGGCCGAAAGGCATACTCTACCTGAGCACGTCGAGCAAGCTGTGCCCCCGACAGCACGAGTTCAACCTGCCGCTCTATAGCTGGTATCCAGCGCCCCTCAAGCACCGTTTCGAACGCCTCGCGGTGACGACGCGGCCGGCGCTCGCAAACTACGCGACCTATCCGGCGGTCAACTGGTTTTCCTTCTCCGGCCTGCGCGCGGCGCTCGCCGCCCGCGGGTTCCGCGAATTCCACGATCGCTTCGACAGCGCGGCCCTGAGGGACGGCGGTGCGCTCAGGCGGGGCGTTCTGGCAGCGATCCGGATGAGCCCGGTGACGCGCTGGCTCGGTTATGTGGCGACCGAGGGGACGATCATCATCGCGGTCAAGGGCGACGGCTGAACCCGCAGGCGCGCGCCGGAACGATTCCCGGGCGGTAGCGTGCGTCCCGGCGTGCTATTCCTTGCCCGTCGGGTACTCGACGAAGAAGTGGTAAAACTCCTTGGCGTAACCCCAGGTGGTCCAGCGGAACCCTTCATTATACGGCGTATAAGCCACGGAAGTGTAGTCGAAGCTGTACCCAAAGGTGCAGCCCTTGCCCTGAGACGTGCGGTTCCAGTTGGGGTCCCAGTTTTCGTAGCCGTCAAGGGGAAGGACCTCGCCGGTGGTCCACTGCAGGCGCCGCACGCCGCACCAGTAGCGCAGGCCGACCCAGACATAGCCTATCGTATGAAAGGTATCGCGCAGGAAATCGTTGGTCGCCTTGTCCTTGACCACGGCGAGACGCCCGCGCACCCCCTTGTAGACACGGCTGCGCGCGACATTGTTCGACCATCCCCAATTGATCTCGTGGAGGTCTTTCCCGCGCCCGGAATACCCCACCGGCGCCCACACCAACTGGAAATAGCTCTTGGTCGCCGGATTGTAATAGATCGGCGAGTCGCGCTCGGGATCGCTCGGCGTTGCAGACGCCGGCGCGGGTCCGGTCAACAGCAGGACGACGAACAGTATCGCAAGGCGCCACATCGGCGGGTCTCCCGAATGACCAACGGGCCGCCATTATAGCGCATTTTCGGGCACCGACCAATCCGCTGCGCGCCGCCGGGCGGGGGGCGGGCGAGCGCGAAATTCGCGCGAAAGTCACCGTTAACCTTTGTCTGCGTCTATAATGACGAGCCGGTGATTCGCCGCCGCATCGGGGCATCGTCCTGCGGAACAGGCCGCTTGGAGCGCCGGATTTGCGACCGATTCGGCCCGGGACCGCTCAGCCGTGGCGCCTTGGGCGTGAAAGGTCCGCCGTCGCGGTGAGAGTCGCTTGACGTTCGCGTGGTTCTGGTATTTATCGCCACTGGTCGATTGTCGGGATGGAGAGCCACCGGATGCCGCGGGTCAGCGTTGGGATGCCGGTTTACAACAACGTCGCGACAATCGAACGCGCCATCGTTTCGATACTCTGCCAGACGTTTCGCGATTTCGAACTGATCATTTCCGACAACGCCTCGACCGACGGAACCACCGCGATCATCGGACGGCTCGCCGCGCGCGATCCCCGCATCGCCCATATCCGCCAACCGGAAACCGTGAGTGCGGCGGAAAATTTCCGGATCGTCCTTCTGGAGGCGAAGGCGCCCTACTTCATGTGGGCGGCGGGGGACGATTACTGGTGCGACACGTTCATTGAAAAAAACCTCGCGGCGCTCGAAGCCGACCCCGAGCTCGTGGGCTCGACCTCGAAGGTGCAGTTCACCCACAACGGCGAGCCTGTCGAGCTCGCGGGGATCGACGGCAACTTGGCGCTCATGGGAACGGTTAGGGAAAACATATATCACTATCTTCAGGATCCGGGCAGCATGGGGCTCATCTATTCGCTCACGCGGCGGGAATCGCTGGTCGCATCCTATCCTTCCGAATCATTCCATGCTCTCGACTGGGCGATCACCTTGGGTACGCTAAGATTCGGGAAATACAATATGATCGACGAAGTTCTCCTGGTGCGGGACAATACCGAGATCAGCGGCTATACGAAGCAGGTCGATATCGACAACAAAACGTATTTGACCCGGCTGTTTCCTCTCCTGCCGTTTACGCGATACGCCATATTCAAGCTCAGGATTCCCTTGTCGCGCTGGACCATCGTATCGTTGATCGAAATGAACGCGCGTTTTCACAGAAGTTACGCTTTGTACAAATACCCTCGTTACGGGAAGTGTATCGGCGTGGTCTTCGGCGCCGTGGACAAGGTTTTTCGGGCCCTTTTCAGATAATTTCGGGCCTGGATTTCAAAACGGAATCGCCGTGATCCGGCGGCGCTCCCCGGATCGATATAAAGCGAGATCGGATAATTCATGGAAACGGCGGTTCACGTTGCCAAGGGTGGCGAGACCGGGAGCGGGCCGATCTCCCGGCCCCGCAACGCCGTCGCGTGAGGACGGCGCGCCGCGCATCGGCGAGAGGCCGGGCAATGAGCGTTCGCAAGTCGCTGGTGTTCTCCTTCGTCGAGAGCTACGGCCGGCTGCTTCTCAACTTCGCGCCCGCGGTCATTCTCGCCCGGCTGCTGACGCCGGCGGAAATCGGCATCTTTTCGCTCAGCGTCGCCTTCATCGGGCTCGCGCACATGCTGCGTGAATTCGGGGTCATGAACTTCCTGGTCCAGGAGAAGGACCTCACCGAGGACAAGATGCGGACCGCGTTCACCGTCGCGTTCCTCACCGGCGCGGTGGCGGCAACTCGGTAGTGGTATTCGGTAGTGGAATCAAGATGAAAGTCGTGTCCGGTTGACGACGCTATCCGTCACAGGCGTCGCTTCTGACGCCGTGCTCGTTCGCGAGGACTCTTGATGCGACGGAGCGGAGAGTGGCGTCGTACGCGGTGAACAGGTAGGTTTCCAATGCTTTCGGGCTGTACCGGCTCGTCACGAGTCGGAGCCCCGCATCGGCAATATTCTCATATTCCGTCTCGTCGACCATGAGCCGATGGCAGGCGCGAGCCAAAGCCTCCGGATCGTCGCCGATCAGAATGTCCTTTCCCGGGGTAACGTCGATGCCTTCCGCGCCGATGGTCGTCGACACGACGGGTTTGCGAAAACTGAAGGCCTCCAATATCTTGATCCGCGTTCCCCCGCCGGTTCTGATCGGCGCCAGCACGATGTCGCACGCACGGTAATGCGGCGCGACATCGGGAACCTCGCCAACTACCGTGACCTCGGCGATGTTCCCGAGACTCCGCACCGCGCCGGTCGGGTTCTTCCCGACGATGTCAAAACGGAATCTGCCGGGGGCGATCCGCCGCAATATCGGCAGGACTTCATCGCAGAAGAACAACACGGCGTCTTCATTCGGCACATACGCCATCGAGCCCACGAACAGGAGCGTGAAGATCCGGTCGTGGTCGCGATGCAGATCGTTCGGGACGGTCGGGAGCGCCACGGTGTTCGGAAGGACGGAAACGGACCTGTATCCGTACCGTCGTTCGATTTCGTGCCTGTCATTGGTCGAACAAACGAAGACGCAATCGAATTTGTGGAAAAGCCGGCGCTCTTCCAGCTCGAATTTTTTTGCCTCCAGGCGCTCGACGAGATACCACTGCCGGCCCATTCGGCCGCGCAGCAGGTCGGCGGCGCGTCTCGTGGCCTTGGACTCGAAATCGTCGATGTCGAGAAACAGGGCGGGTTTCCTGCCGCGTTGCGCCTTTGCCAAATGGACCGCCATGGGCGCAAGGTTCAAGCGAAACGCGTGTATGGCGTCGAAGCGTACGGCGCCGAACGCATCGGCGACCAATGCGCGCGCGCGCCGGTCCCACATGGTCTGGAACAGGGCTCGCGGCAACAGCGCGTTCAGGATGAGCCTGACCTGAACCGAGCGGATTTTCGTGACGCTGCGGAAAACGTATGATCCCGACTGATCCACCGAGAAGAACAGTTTTCCCACGACCAGATCATCGAGCTCGGAAGGAACGTCTTGCCCGGTTTCTCCGCGAATGATGTCGGCGATGACCAGAAAGACATCGAAACGGCTTTGGAGCGTTTCGAGCACACGTCTCGCGCGCATGGCCGTGCCGCCGCCGGTGCTCCGCGGTATCACGGGGCTCAGGAATAGTACTTTTGGTCGCGGCATTTCCCATCCATATTCGTTCGCCTGTTAAAATTCACCTTATATTAGCGACATCGCCTCCCAATGGCCTTGCCAGGCGCCTGCCGCCTTGCAGGGACGGAACCGGAATGAAAAAGAAGCGGGCAATCCATGAAAATCGCCGCTGACGTCGTCAGGAGAGGCGGGACCGGGATCGTGCCGATCCCCCGTCGCCGCGCGGTACCCGCGCGCCGCGCCGCGTGCCCGGAAAGTGTCGGGCGATGAGTGTTCGCAGGTCGCTGGCGTTCTCCCTTGTCGAAAACTACGGCCGGCTGCTTCTCAACTTCGCGCCCGCGGTCATTCTCGCCCGGCTGCTGACGCCGGCGGAAATCGGCATCTTTTCGCTCAGCGTCGCCTTCATCGGGCTCGCGCACATGCTGCGTGAATTCGGGGTCATGAACTTCCTGGTCCAGGAGAAGGACCTCACCGAGGACAAGATGCGGACCGCGTTCACCGTCGCGTTCCTCACCGGCGCGGCGGTCGGCGTCGCCATCCTCCTCGCCAGAGGACCGATGGCGAGGTTCTACGACGAGACGGGCGTCGAGCGGGTGCTCGGCGTGCTGGCGCTCAACTTCTTCGTCATTCCGTTCGGCATGCCGGTGCTCGGGCTGCTGCAACGCGAGATGCGCTTCGATCTTCTCCTGCGCATCAACATGACCGGTGCGCTGGTTCAGGTCGCGGTGACGCTGACGCTCGCCTTCATGGGGTTTTCATACATGAGCATGGCCTGGGGGTCGCTCGCCGGCGCGGTCGCGACCGCCCTGGCCGCGACCGTCGCGAGACCGGCGATCGCGAACCCCCGGCCGTCGCTCAAGGCGTGGCGCACGGTGTTCGCGTTCGGCGGCAAGAGCAGCCTCGCTTCTCTTGTCAATCAACTCGGAGTTGGCGCGCCGGAGTTCGTTGCGGGCCGTCTGCTCGGGTTCGCGGCCGTCGGGCTTTACAGCCGCGCCATGAGCCTGTTCGAGATGTTCAGGCAGACGGTGCTCGACGCGGTATGGAGCGTCGCGCTGCCGGCGTTCGCCGCCAGCAACCGGACCAGCGAGGGCTTGGCCCCGACCTATCTCCTGGCCACGAGCCATATCTCCGTCATCGCCTGGCCGTTTTTCGGCTTCGTCGGCTTCATGGCGTTTCCGGTGATTCGCATCCTGTTCGGCGATCAGTGGGACGCGGCGGTGCCGGCGGCGCGGATCGTTTCCTTCGCGATAATGCTTGTCACGCCGTATCTCCTCAGCTCGCATGCCATCATCGCAATGGGAGAGGTTGGAAAGCTTCTCCGTATCGAACTCGCGTCGCAGGTCACGTTTGTTGTTTTCGTCGCGATCGGCGCCCTCTACAGCCTCGAAGCCATGGTTGCGGCGCATATCGTCGCGGCCCTCGTTCGCGACTACTTCTCGCAGCGTTACCTGCACGATCTCATCGGGGTCACCTTCCGCCAGGTCATCGCGGCGACGGGCAAGAGCCTCGCCGTCCTCGGCGCGACCGTGTTCGTTCCCGCCGTCGTCGCGGCGACGGTCGAGATCTCGCCGACGAACCTGTGGCCGCCGTTCCTGATCGCGGCTTCCGGCGCGGCCGCCGGCTGGCTCATCGCCGTCTTCGCGCTCGATCACCCGGTCCGCGGTGAAATCCTGCGCGTCTGGACGCGCGCGCGCGCCATTGGACTGGCTTGGCGCCCATGACGGGACAACGACCGTAAACGGACATGCGAGAGAAACCAGCGGTGCAAAACCCGAGGCTTTGGCCTTCCTGCTATGTGGCGGCAGCCAGCGACAGAAGCGACGGCGCGGAGGCATGAGATGAGCAGGTTAGACATCAGCTTCATCATTCCCTGTTACAATGCGGGTTCCTATCTCGAGGCTGCGATCGAATCGATCCTTGCCCAGAAGGGCGACTTCGAGATCGTCGAGATCATCGTGGTCGACGACCGCAGCGACGATCCCGCGACGAAATCGGCCCTCGCCACTGTCGCACGTCTTGAAAAAGTGAAGGTCGTCGCCAACACCGGGCCGAAAGGCGCGGCCGGCGCCCGAAACGCGGGGCTGGACATCGCGCGGGGCGAGTGGATCGCCTTCTTCGACGCCGACGACGTGCTGACGGA
>JBHHZM010000045.1:0-22771 GCA_046758065.1 Alphaproteobacteria bacterium
AATGCGGGCGCTGTCCAAACCACCCAAACGGTTGTTCGGCATGCAAGGGGTGGTGCATCGACTGAGGAACCGACGCGCGGCTTTGACGCTTGTCGTCGGGCTGCTTGTCACGGGCTGTACGCACGCCATTCCCCTGAACGCGACCGTTCAACCGCCGCCCGACATCGCGCCTGTTCCACTCGCGGTCGGCGTCCATTACACCCCTGAATTCGAAACCTACGTGCACAGCGAGTCTCGCCGCGGCGACACGTGGGCTTTTCCGCTGGGCTCGGCCAGCGTGAAGCTTTTCGACGACACTTTTTCCGCCGCGTTCAAGTCGATCCGGAACGTCCCGCGCCGTCCGCCGTTGGGCGCGGGCGAGTCCGGCCTCGCGGCGGTCATCGAGTCTCGGATCGAAGGGTTCAGCTTCACGCTCCCCTTTCTCAAGACGGGGACATATACGGCGGAGATCACCTACCGCTTCACGATCTATTCGCCGCAAGGCGACCCGTTCGCTTCCTGGATGGAAACCGGGTGGGGCGAGAAGAAGGGACAGATGGGCTTCGAATACGCCCGCTGGCCGGGCGAGGCGGCGGACATCGCGATGCAGGACGCGGCCGCCAAGTTCCTGCGGAATTTCAGGACGGTTCCGGAGGTGAGGCGATGGTTGCGTGAGAGAGGCGCTTTACCCGCCGGTTAGAGGAGCGCTCAAGGACAACCACTGAAGAGAGAGGCCGTGATCATGCTGCGAACGTTCATGTTGTTCTTCTCATTGGCCGCCATAGCCGGCGGTTGTGCATCCTACACGCCATCCTCGGCGGTACTGGAGTCACCCAAAAAATTTGCCGGGCAGCGCGCCGAAAACGGAGTCGCGGTGAGCGTCTCGCCGCTTACCGACCCGGAGGAACAGAAAAAGCTGTTCGACGCCGACTTTACCGAAAAAGGCGTCCTGTGCCTTCAGGTGGTGGCGGAAAACCAGTCGGCGCCGTTGGCCGTCGTGCGCCCCTCCGACATGTCGCTCGAATTGCCCGGCGGCACGCAGTTAAGCCCGGTCAGTGCGAACACGGTCGTCGCCAAGGTCGGCGAGAAGGGCAGCGTGGCAGGCGCGACCATCGCCTTCGGTTTGATCGGCTATCTTGCCTCCGCGAACGCCGAGGATAACGCGCGCGCCGCGCGGCTGGAGGACTATCGGAGCAAGACATTCTCGGAGGCGCGGCTGGCGAGCGGAAATTCGGCGCACGGCGTCGTTTTCTTCATTCCACCGCCGGGCACCAAGGCATTTGACAGCGCAACGTTTTCCGTCAGGTTCGTCGACGCGGAGGACGCGACGAGCCGGACCATCGAGCTTCCTCTCACAAACCTCGATTTCAAGGAAGTGCCCTTGCAAGCGCCCGAAAAGAAGAAAAAGGCCTGCTGCTGATCGATGGCGGCCGCGATCCTGCCTCGACGGTCGACGAGGTTTGATTATCCGCACATTTTTATTGGTCCTAGCTTGTCGGTAGACGGCGGCTGACCTATTCCTTCGGATTCCGGTATTATTCGCCAACCGGTGGTTTCCCGATTGGGCCCGAATACGCATGACAGTTCGATCCGCCGATCCAGTGGCGCCTTCGAAGACCGCGCGGGACGAGAATTTCCCGGTCGGTTCCTGGCTGCTGCCCGCCGCGTTGCGGCCCTACGTCGCATCGTTCTACGCGGTGGTGCGGGCGGCCGACGACATCGCCGACAGTCCCGCGCTTTCAGCCGAGGAGAAGATCGCCCGGCTCGAAGCCGTCGACGTGGCGCTCCGGGGCGAGACTCCGGTGGCCGAAGGTTGCGAACGCGCCGCCAGGCTGCGGAGCGAACTTGGCGTCGTCGGCGTCGATATCGCGCATGCGCGCGACCTTCTGAAGGCGTTCACGCAGGATGCGACCAAGCTGCGCTACGACGACTGGGACGATCTGCTCGGCTATTGCCGGCTATCGGCCAACCCGGTGGGGCGCTTCCTGCTCGACCTCCACGGCGAGGACGGTTCGGGCCACGCGGCATCCGACGCCTTGTGCACTGCGCTGCAGATCATCAATCACCTTCAGGACTGCCGCGACGATTACCGCGACCTCGATCGCGTCTACCTTCCGCTCGATTTCTTCGCCGCGGCCGGCGCCCGTATCGAGGAACTCGACGCCCCGGCGGCGAGTCCGGCGTTGCGCCGGGTGCTCGATCGCGCTCTCGATGGCGTCGATGCGCTGCTGGCGGCGGCGCGTCCACTGTCGGCGCATATCCGTCACCCCGGAATGCGCCGCGAGGCGGCGGTCATCGTCGCCCTCGCCGAGCGCCTTGCGATCGAGCTCGGGCGCCGCGACCCGCTCGCCGAACGGGTCGAGCTGTCGTTGCCCCAAAAGCTTGGCTGTGCGCTCCGCGGCTTGACCCGTACGCTCTTCACACCCGGCCCAAACGCCCGGGAGGATGTCCGAGTCGATCCGAAAGCCTACGTGCGCGAGCGCGTGCGGCGCTCGGGCTCATCGTTTTACTGGGCGATGTGGTTTCTGTCCAAACCGAGACGGGAGGCGATGTTCGCGATCTACGCTTTCTGCCGCGAAGTCGACGACATCGCCGACGGCGTCGGCACCCGCGAAAAGAAATCGGCGGCACTCGCCGCCTGGGCCGACGAAATCGCGGCGCTTTACGAAGGCGCGCCGCGCACGGCCATCGCCCGGGCGCTGGTCGGACCGGTTTCCGAGTACGGTCTGCGCCGCGAGGACTTCGAGGAAATCCTGCGCGGCGTGGGCATGGACGTCCGCGACGAGGTGCGGGCGCCCGATATGGATACGCTGAAGCTTTACTGTTCGCGCGTCGCCGGCGCCGTCGGCCTGTTGTCGGTGCGGGTATTCGGCTGCGCCGACCCCCGCGCCGATTCGTTCGCCCTCGCGGTCGGTCAGGCGCTGCAACTCACGAACATCCTGCGCGACGTAGGAGAGGACGCCGCGGTCGGTCGGCTCTACATGCCGCGCGAACTGCTCGACGCCGCCGGCATCCACGAGCGCGAACCCCGGGCCGTCGCCGGCCATCCGGCGCTGCCCGAGGCGTGCGCGGCGCTCGCCCGGCTGGCGCGCAGTCATTTCGACGAGGCACGGACGATGCTCGCCGCCATGTCGCCAGGCGACCGCGCGACGCTCAGGCCGGCGGTGGTCATGATGGCCGTATACAGCCGATTGCTCGACCGTCTCGTGCGCGCCGACTGGCGCCGGCTCGAACCGCCGGTGAGCCTGCCGCGGGCGGAGAAGATGTGGATCGCCCTGCGCCACGGCATTCTGTGAAGCGCCTGCTTTCGAACTGCGCTTGACTTTCCAAGTATTCCAAGTATTTGGATTGCATGACGGGGTGGCCCGATGTTATGGAGTGCAGATGTCCGAACGGTGTCGTTGCGCAGCGCCAATCTATCCGAGGCGCCCCGTATGAGAGCAATCATCCTGGCCGCCGGCGCAGGACGGCGTCTGCATTTCGATGGCCCCCGCCTGCCCAAGATCATGCTCGACTTCGGCGGCAAGACGCTGCTGCGCCGTCACGTCGAAATCCTGTGCCATTGCGGCGTCGAGGAGATCGTCGTCGCCGTCGGCTATCGAACCGACCTGATCGACGCGGAACTCGCGGCTATCGGAGCGGACGGACTGGTCGAGACGGTCTTCAATCCCGATTATCGGGAAGGCAGCATCGTCACCCTGTGGTCGGTGCGCGAGCAGCTCGCACGCGGCGGCGACGTGATCCTGATGGACGGCGACGTGCTCTACGATCACCGGATCATGGAGCGCCTGCTTGCCTCGCGACACCGCAACTGCTTCCTCCTCGACCGCGACTTCGAGCCCGGCGAGGAACCGACGAAGCTGTGCGTGCGCGACGGCGTACTGGTCGAATTTCACAAACAGGTCGACGTCGCCTTCGATTTCTGGGGCGAATCGGTGGGATTCTTCCGCCTCGGCGAGGACGTGGCGCGGCGTCTGGTTCCGGCGACCCGGCGTTACATCGAACGCGGCGCCCGCAACGAACTCTACGACGAGGCGTTGCGTGACCTCCTGCTCGGCGATCCGCCCGGAAGCTTCGGTTTCGAGGACATTACCGGGTTGCCCTGGACCGAAATCGACTTTCAGGAGGACATCGCGCGCGCCGCGACCGAGGTGCTGCCGCGACTCGTCGAGCCGGAAGGCGAAACACCCCAGATCGCGGTAGCCGCCGGCGATGACTGAGCATGGCGTACGCCCGAGCGACTCATCACGGATATTCAACTCATCGTGAGCAAACGGCACAAGGCGGGAGAGAAAGATCGGGGTTCGGCGTGATGCGGCCTGCCGGCGACCGCCGTTTCTCGAACCGCCTGTGCGCAGCGGGATCGGCCGCGACAAGGAACCTTTGCCTTGACGATCACGTCGCGTTATGTCTAGAGCGTTGAAATAAATGTTGATATAAAGTGTGTCCTATGCCGTCGGCATGACCCGCCCGGGGCAAGGTCCGGAGTAGTGAGGAGCCCCGCATTCCACGTGTCGGGGGAGGTGGATGAAACAAAAATCGAATACGACGCCGTTACTGGATACGGTTAACTTCCCGACGGATATTCGCGGGTTCGACGTGGCGCAGCTCAAGCAGCTGGCCGACGAGCTCAGAACCGAGACGATCGAAGCCGTGTCGGTCACGGGAGGCCACCTCGGGGCGAGCCTCGGGGTCGTCGAGTTAACGGTCGCCCTGCACCATGTCTTCGATACGCCGCGGGATCGGCTCATATGGGACGTCGGTCACCAGGCCTATCCGCACAAGATCCTCACGGGCCGACGCGACCGCATCCGCACCCTGCGCCAGCCGGGCGGGCTCTACGGCTTCACCAAGCGCGCGGAGAGCGAATACGATCCATTCGGCGCGGCGCACAGTTCGACCTCGATTTCGGCCGGGCTGGGCATGTGTGTCGCCCGTGACCTTTCGGGCAAGGACAACCACGTCGTCGCGGTCATCGGCGACGGCGCGATGTCGGCCGGGATGGCTTATGAGGCGATGAACAACGCCGGTTCGATGGATACCCGGCTGATCGTCATTCTCAACGACAACGACATGTCGATCGCGCCGCCGGTCGGCGCGATGAGCGCCTATTTGTCCCGTCTGATCTCGTCGAAACCCTATCGCTCGATTCGCCTTCTGGCGCGCGACATGGCGAAACGGTTCCCGCGGCCGATCGAGACCGCGGCGCGCCGGGCGGAGGAGTACGCCCGCGGCTTGGTTACCGGAGGCACGCTGTTCGAGGAGCTTGGCTTTTTCTATATCGGGCCGGTCGACGGCCATAATCTCGATCACCTGTTGCCGGTGCTGAAGAACCTGCGCAAAACCGAGGAGGCCTGTCCCATCCTGCTGCACGTGGTGACCAAGAAGGGGCATGGCTATCCACCGGCGGAACGCGCCGCCGACAAGTATCACGGGGTGAGCAAATTCGACGTCGTCACCGGCGAACAGAAAAAGTCGGCGGCCAAGGCACCGAGCTACACCTCGGTATTCGCCCAAGCGCTGATCAGCGAGGCGGAAGAGGACGACAAGATCGTCGGCATCACCGCCGCCATGCCGTCGGGGACGGGGCTCAACAAGTTCGCGGCGCGCTTTCCCGAACGCTGCTTCGACGTCGGCATCGCCGAACAGCACGCTGTAACCTTCGCCGCCGGTCTGGCGAGCGAAGGCTACAAGCCGTTCGCGGCGATCTACTCGACCTTCCTCCAGCGCGCTTATGATCAAGTGGTGCACGACGTCGCCATCCAGCGCCTTCCCGTGCGCTTTGCGCTCGATCGCGCCGGGCTTGTCGGGGCCGACGGTCCGACCCACGCCGGTTCCTACGATGTCACGTATCTGGGGTGCCTGCCCGGCTTCGTCGTCATGGCGGCGGCCGACGAGGCCGAACTCGTGCACATGGTGGCGACCGCTGCGGCGATCGATGATCGGCCGAGCGCGCTGCGCTATCCACGCGGCGAAGGGGCGGGCGTCCCGCTGCCCGAGCGCGGCGAGGTGCTGGAAATCGGCAAGGGCCGCATCCTGCGCGAAGGCTCGACCGTGGCGCTCCTGTCGCTCGGCGGGCGCCTCAGGGAATGTCTGAACGCGGCCGATGACCTGGCCGCCCGGGGGCTGTCGGCCACGGTCGCCGATGCGCGCTTCGCAAAGCCGCTCGATGAGGGTTTGGTGGCCCGCCTCGCCGGCGAGCACGAAGTGCTGGTAACCATAGAGGAGGGGGCGATCGGCGGGTTTTCCTCGTTTGTGCTGAACTACCTGGCTCGCGCGGGGTTTCTCGACACGGGTCTCAAGGTGAGGCCGATGATTCTGCCGGACCGTTTTGTGGCACACGGCACGCCTGAAGGGATGTACGAGGACGCCGGTCTCAAGGCGCCCGACATCGTCGCCACCGTTCTGGCCGCTCTCGGCCGGATCGAGACCGGTCAGGAACCGGTGCGCGCCTGAACCCGTCATTCCATTTGGCTGTGCACGGTTCGACGGGACGATGACCCAACTGCAAGAGCAACCATACAGCGAGACCGTCGCGACCGGCGACGCGTCGGAGGATTCGTTCGACGTGCGGATCGACCGGGTCATCGAGGATGCGCGCGAGGCGCTCAAGGCCTTGCAGTCGGTCGAGGGTTACTGGCGCTTCGACCTCGAGGCGGATGCGACGATCCCCGCCGAGTTCATCCTGCTCCAGCATTTTCTCGACGAGATCGATCCCCACGTCGAGACGCGACTCGCCGCCTACATCCGCGATCTCCAGGGAACTCACGGCGGCTGGCCGCTGTTTTACGACGGCGACTTCAACATTAGCTGCTCGGTCAAGGCGTACTTCGCGCTCAAGCTCGCCGGCGATTCGCCCGATGTGCCGCATATGCAACGCGCCCGCGAGGCGATCCTCGCTCATGGCGGCGCCGCGCGGGCGAACGTATTCACGCGCATCGCACTCGCGCTTTACAGTCAGGTGCCGTGGCGCGCCGTACCGGTGATGCCGGTCGAGATCATGCTCCTGCCGCGCTGGTTCCCGTTCCATCTGAGCAAGGTGTCATATTGGTCGCGCACGGTGATCGTGCCGCTGCTGATACTCATGGCGTTCCGGCCGCGGGCGCGCAATCCTCGCAGCGTCGACATACGGGAACTGTTCACGACGCCGCCCGAGAGAGAACGCAACTATTTCGCCAACCGCGGCCCGGTGGCCACCGCATTTCTCGCCATCGACCGGGTTCTGCGTCTCGTCGAGCCGTTGTTCCCGAGCGGTCATCGCCGGCGGGCAATCGATGCGGCGGAACGCTTCGTTCTCGAACGGCTCAACGGCGAGCATGGTTTGGGCGGTATTTTCCCCGCCATGGCCAATACGCTTATGGCGTTCGACTGTCTGGGTTACGGGCGTGACGATCCACACCGCAAAATTGCCAAACAGGCGGTCGACAACCTTCTCTCGCTTAAGAACGGCCAGGGTTTCTGCCAGCCCTGCCTGTCGCCGGTGTGGGACACCTGTCTCGCTTCGCAAGCCCTGATGGAGGCCGGCGAGCCCCCCGATTCGCCGGCCGTCAAGTCGGCGCTCGACTGGATGAAGGGCGAGCAGATTCTCGATGTGGCCGGCGACTGGGCCGAGCGCCGCCCGGACCTGCGGCCGGGCGGCTGGGCGTTCGAGTTCGCCAACCCGCATTATCCCGATATCGACGACAGTGCCGCTGTCCTCATGGCGATCGAACGGGCCGCCTCGCCTGATTACGCCGAGACCATCGACCGCGGCGTCGAGTGGATCGAAGGCATGCAGAGCGAGAACGGCGGCTGGGGTTCCTTCGACGTCGACAATACGTACTTCTATTTGAACCATATTCCCTTTGCCGACCACGGCGCGCTGCTCGATCCGCCCACGGCCGACGTCACGGCGCGTTGTGTCGGCATGCTGTGTCAGTGCGGCTATGATCGCGACCATCCCGCCGTCGCCCGCGGTCTCGCCTACCTCAAGCGCGAGCAGGAGGCGGATGGATCGTGGTTCGGCCGTTGGGGCACCAACTATATCTACGGCACCTGGTCGGTGCTTTCGACGTTCAATGTCGCCGACGAGGATCCGAACGAGCCCCATATCCGTCGCGCCGTGGATTGGCTCAAGCGCCGCCAGCAACCCGACGGTGGCTGGGGTGAGGACGGCGCCAGCTACTGGAGCGACAAGCGCAACCTGGTCAAGGCGAGCACGCCGTCGCAGACCGCTTGGGCGCTGCTCGGGCTTATGGCCGCGGGCGAGGTCAACAGCGAGGCGGTGCGCCGCGGCATCGCTTTTCTCACCGAGGCGCGGCGCTCGGGCGCCAACTGGGAAGAGAAGGAATACACTGCGGTCGGCTTCCCGCGCGTATTCTATCTCAAGTATCACGGCTACAGCGCCTACTTCCCACTGTGGGCGCTTGCCAGATACCGCAACCTCCGGCGCGGTAACCGGCGGACCACGGCATACGGGATGTGAATCGCGTCGGGGTCGTCACCGGCATGGCGGCCGAGGCGCGATGCCTGCCTCGACCTGCGGCCGGCGACGGGCCTGTGGCGGTATGCTCGGGCGGCGATGCGGCGCGTGCCGTGGACTTGGCGCGTGAACTCGTCGCAAGCGGCGCCGAGGCGCTTCTCAGCTTCGGAATTGCCGGTGGGTTGGCACCGTCACTCGAAACCGGCGCCGTGGTCGTCGCCGACGCGGTGATCGGCATTGGCGGGACTCGTCGCGAAACCGATTCCGCGTGGCGCAAAGCGCTGTGCGACGCGCTTACCGTATTCGAACCGCGGGGTGGTGCGGTTGCCGGCAGTGCGCAAGCCGTTGTCTCGCCGCGCGCCAAGCGCGAACTGTTCGCGACCACCGACGCCTGCATCGTCGATCTCGAGAGCGAAGCGGTCGCCCGCGCGGCCGGCGACGGCGGCGTGCCGTTCGCCGTCTTGCGGGTGGTAGCCGATACGGCCGGCCGGACGCTGCCCGGTGCGGCTCTGGCTGGCCTTGGCGCCGGCGGCCGGCTGCGGCCCGGGGCGGTGCTTGCGGGTCTCGCGAAACGGCCCTGGGAGACGCCCGGCGTCGTCATGCTGGCGCGCGATACGGCGCGCGCGCTTGCGGTTCTCGGGCGTGCTGCGAGCGCTGTGGAGCCGCTACTCCGCCGCGGGCCGGCTTAGTTCGAATCCAGGCGGGACATCGGGGACGAGCGCCGCGGGCCGGGCGTTGCCGAGGGGGATTTCCGGCGCCATCGGCCCTTCGGTGCGCACCCCCCGGCGGCGCGCCATGAACGCCTTGAGCGGGTTGGAGACGGTGTCCGCGACGGCCGTCGCCTCATAGCCGCAGTGTGCCATGCAGTTGGCGCATTTCTCGTAGGCGCCCGTGCCGTAAAGATCCCACTCGGTCTCCTCCATCAGCTCGCGGAAACTCTGCGCGTAACCCTCGCCCAGCAGGTAGCAGGGGCGCTGCCAGCCGAAAACGCTCCGTGTCGGATTGCCCCAGGGCGTGCAGCGGTAGTCCTGATTGCCGGCGAGGAAGTCGAGAAAGAGGATGGAATGGTTGAGCGGCCAGTTGCGGCCCCGGCCAAGGCGGAAGATATCGCGGAACAGGTTCTTGGTCCTGCCGCGGGCGAGAAAACTTTCCTGGTCGGGCGCCTTTTCGTACTGAAATCCGGGGGATACCGTGATGCCCTCGACGCCAAGCTCGGTCACGTAGTTGAAGAACGCGGCCACGTCGGGCGCTGTCGCATCGGAGAACAGGGTGCAGTTGACATTGGTGCGGAAGCCTTTCTCGCGTGCGATCTTGATCGCATCCACGGCCCGGTCGAAGACGCCGGATTGGCAGACGGCGGCGTCATGCGTCTCGCGCAACCCATCGAGATGGATCGAGAAGGTGAAGTAGGGGCTCGGCTCGAAGAGGTGCAGCTTTTTCTTGAGCAGAAGCGCATTGGTGCAGAGGTAGACGAAGCGCTTTCGTGCGAGGATGCCGGCGACGATTTCGCCGATTTCGGGATGGATTAGCGGCTCGCCGCCGGGAATCGAGACGACCGGGGCGCCGCATTCGTCGACTGCGGTGAGACAGTCGGCGACGCTAAGCCGCATGTCGAGGATATGTTTAGGGTACTGGATTTTGCCGCACCCGGCGCAGGCGAGGTTGCAGCGAAACAGCGGTTCGAGCATGAGGACGAGCGGATAGCGTTTCGTCCCGGTGAGGTGCCGCTTGAGGATGTAGGCCCCGACTCGGACCTGCTGGATCAGGGGAATTCCCACGGTCGTTTCGCTTTCCTCCGCTTTTTCGCGTCAGTCGCCGCCGAGTTCGGGCGGCATCTTGAAATGGACCTGCTCCTCAACGCCGTCAAGCTGCTCGACCTCGATCTCCTTCATGTCACGCAAGTGCTCGACCACATGCTGCACCAGGATCTCGGGCGCCGAGGCGCCGGCGGTGATGCCGACCGATCCGACCCCGGCGAACCACGACGGGTCGATCGAGTCGGGATCGTCGATCAGATAGGTCGGAATCTCGGCCTCCTCGCCGATCTCGCGCAAGCGGTTCGAGTTCGAGCTGTTCTGCGAGCCAATGACGAGGATGAGATCGACCTCCTCGGCAAGCCGGTAGATCGCCAGCTGGCGATTCTGCGTCGCGTAGCAGATATCACGCAGGCTGGGACCGACGATTCCGGGAAAGCGCGCATCGAGCGCGTCGATGACATCGCGGGTGTCGTCGACGCTCAGCGTCGTTTGGGTGACGTAAGAAACCTTGGTCGGATTCTTGAGTTCAAGCCCGGCCACGTCGTCCACCGTCGAGACCAGGTGTACGCCGCCGTTGACCCGGCCGCGCGTGCCTTCGACTTCGGGGTGTCCGTCGTGTCCGATGAGAACGACCTCGTGACCGGCGCGCTCGTACTTCTGCGCCTCCTTGTGCACCTTGGCGACCAGCGGACAGGTCGCGTCGATCACCGGCAGACCGCGCGCCGCCGCTTTGTCCGCGACCTTTTGCGAGACGCCGTGCGCGCTGAAGACGGTGATCGCGCCGTCGGGTATCTCGTCGATCTCGTCGACGAAGCAGGCGCCCTTCGAGCGCAGATCCGCGACGACGTACTTGTTGTGGACAATCTCGTGGCGCACGTAGACGGGCGGACCGTAAATCTCCAGGGCGCGCTCGACGATGGCGATAGCGCGCTCGACGCCAGCGCAAAAACCCCGGGGCTGAGCAAGTACAACTTTCATCGGACTCGTTCTCGAACCTACCCGTTGTTCTGCCCGGTTGTGATTCAAAGCTCGCATGACTTTGATTCTTTCCGGGAAATGTTTGATTTCCCACTCCAATAGGGGCGGCGTTCGGTTGTTGTCAACCGCGAAGAAGCCGGCCGTGCATCAGAATTTCGTGACTCCCGCACACGGTTTCCGGCGACCGGCGGCGCCGGAACGTGAGATTCCGCCGACCGTTGCCTCAGCCCGTTTCCCGCCATTGGCGCGCGCGCAGCAGGGCGGGAAACACGACGAGCGTCGAAATCAGCGTAAACGTGACGCCGATGGCGAGAAGCGTGCCCATGCTCGCCGCTCCGCGGTGGGAAGAGACGATGAGACTGCCAAAGCTGCAAATCGTCGTCAGCCCACTGATCACGACGCCGCGCGCGGTGCTGGTATGCAGGATGCCGGCCTGCGCCTGGGGATCGATGCGGTAACGATGCAGCAAATGAATGGCGCTATCGACGCCGATGCCGAGAAGTAGCGGCAGCACGATGACGTTGGCGAAGTTGAAGGGAATGTCGAATACCACCGACGCGGCGCCGGTCAACAATGCCGCGAGAAGCAGCGGTGCGAGCACGAGCAGCGCGTCGATTACCCGACGAGTCAGCGCCAGTATGAGCAGAACGATCGCCGCCACCGCCGAAACGAGCGCCTGCTGGAAGGCGCGAACCACCGCATCTCCCGATTCGAGAATCGATTGCGGATCGCCGACGGCGTCCGACGTCACGCTGCGCACCGCCTCGACGAAGCGCCGTAACGCCCGATCGTTCGCCATGTCGTCGCGCGGGAATATCTGAACACGCACGCGCCCGTCGCTTGCAACATGTCGTTCGATCAGCGCTTCGGGAAGGTCGTTCAGGGTGATGGGCTCGCTCGCTTCGAGCGACGTAAACAGGCGGTGCAAGCGCTTGGGGAAGGTGCCGAGCAGGCTGCGCTCAAGCGGTTCCAACGGAATCTCCGCGGATTCGAGCCGCGTCAGATCGGCGGCAAGGCGATGAGCCGCGAGCGCGACGCCGGGTGCGATGTCGCCCGATTCCAGCCAGTCGTCGAGCGCCGTCCTGAGGGCGTACGCCGCCTTCCGCCGCGCGCTCTCGTCCGCTGGGGGCAGTGCCTGCGCCGTCGCCGGCGGCGGGCCCATGAAAAAGGCCATATCCTCGATCAGGGCAAGCTTCTCATCTTGCGCATCGGGCACGAAGTCGGCGATGGTCACCGCCTTGTCGACCTCGGCCAGCGTCTCGAGGCGGGCAGCCAACCTCTCGGCGGCCGCCAAGCTGGGAGCGAGCACGTTGAGCGACCATGGCGACCGGCCTTTTTGCGCGAGGAGGTCGCGCAAGGCAATCACCGACTCGGCCTTCGCATCGTGCAGATTGAGAGGATTGAAGTCGAAGCGAACTTGTGTCGTCGTGGTGAGCGCCGTCAGCCCGAGTACAAGCGCGGCGACCAACACCGCTCGGCGGCCCCATGTCGGCAGGCCGGCGAACGATCGCACGGCGGCGCCATCGCCAAGGTTCGGATTGTGCTTGGGCAGGGGCATCGCCGCGAGAATCGCCGGCAGCACCGTGAGGTTGGCGAACAGGGCGATGAACATGCCGACGCCGGCGATCAGCCCGAGCTCGGAGACGCCCGTATAATCGGTCGGAATGAAGACGAAGAAGCCTGCCGCCGTGGTCGCGGCGCAAAGCACCAGTGCGCACCCCACCTCGGGCCCGGCACGCAAAAGGGCGTCGCCGGCCGGCCGGCCGGCAACGATGAATTCGCGGTAGCGCAAACAGAGATGGATACTGAAATCGATGCCGAGTCCGATGAACAGCACGGCGAAGGCGACGGAAACGAGATTGAGTTCGCCGATGGCGGCGGTGGCGAAGGCGGCCGTCCAGACGAGTCCAACCGCCAGGGTGGCGAGCGCGGCGCCCACCAGTCTGATGGAGCGCAGTCCGAACACGAGCACGAGCGCGACGAGGACAAAAGAAAGCGGCGCAGCGATGCTGGCCCCATCCCGGGCGCTCTCGAGCTGATCGTGGTTGAGGGCGACACTGCCCGTAAGTCTGACGCGAACGCCGTTTTCCGGAGAGAAACCCAGTTCACGCACCAGGCTCCGCACCCTGTCCAACGCCTTGGTCTGAGGTTCGAGGCGGCTGAAATCGAGGCGCGGCTGCACCAGCACGATGCGCCGGCGATCCTCGACCGTTGGAGAAGTCCCGGTGATCACTTCCTGCCAGGAGAGGCTATGAGGACGCCCCTCCAGGGTTGCTTCGATGGCCGTGGCGAGGCGATCGAAGGCGCGGGTGATGTCGAAACCGGAGTCATCGCCCTCACGCCGTTCGGCAATCAACTGCTCGATCTCGCCGAACAGGCGCCGCAAGCTGGTATCCTCGGCGAGCGCCATCAGGAGAGGCTGGACGCCGGCGAGATTGTCGGCGAGATCGCCGAGTTCCTCGGGGCTCAGATAGAGCAGACTGTTCCTGACAAAAAACGGATCGCCCTCCGGCCGGTAGACGCTCTTGAAGCTGCCGGTGTCGGCTGCGAGTCGATCGGCGAGGGCAGCGGCGGCATCTTCGGCGAGGTCGGGGGTGTCGCCGTCGATGACAATGGCAAGCACGTCGGTAAACTGAGGAAAGGCGCGATCATAATCGTCGACGGCCTTCCGGAACGGCAGATCGTCGTTAATCATCCCGGCGGTGTCGGTGTTTATGGTCAGGTTGCCGGCGCTGTAAACGAGAGCCGCCAGCGCCGTCGCCAGCGAAAGCGCGATCACCGACCAGGCGCGGCGTTGGACGCCGCCAATCCAGCGGAAAATCCAGCGGCCGATGGTTGATCGGATGAGGTGGTCCACGTTAGGGGCGGCTCCCAGGGAAGATCAGCGACGGCAAGGCACTACACGACGCCGGTTCTCGTGGCAAGGGGCGTGCCCGGCGTCGGCGTACACTTGCTCACGTTTTTTCGGAATTATATACGTTTTTGATCTGTTAGACTTCACGTTTCGGTACATGTCCCGGTTTCCTTACGCTTCGTTCTTGCGGGTTGAGAGTATGCGCAGTTCCCGGTTTTGTTTCGTTGTCCTTGCCATCGTGCTTGCCGTGACCCCGCGCGCCTTCGCCGCGGAAACGACCGCGAACGACGTTGTTTCGGCGCTCCATGCCTCGCTGCTCAAGGTCATGAAAGATGCCGGCCGGCTCGGCTTCGAGGGCCGGCGCGCTTACCTTGCGCCGGTGGTCGCCGCAACGTTCGACATCGCGCTCATCGCGCGCAGCGCCACCGGTCGGCACTGGAAAAGTCTCACCGAGGCGGAACGCAAGAGCCTGATCGAAAAGATCGGGGCGCTCACCGTCGCGAGCTACGCGGCGCGCTTCGACGGATACTCGGGTGAGAAGTTCCGCGTGATCTCGGACAAGCCGGCGCCGCGGCACACCATGTTCGTCAACACCGAGATCATCAAGAGCAACGGCGAGCCGGTTCAGATCAACTACCTCCTGCGTTCCACCAAGAGCGGTTGGCGCATCGTCGACGTCTACCTCAAGGGCATCTACAGTGAGCTTGCGCTCAAGCGTTCGGAATACACCGCCGTGATCAAGCAACGCGGTGTCAAGGGGCTGCTCGCCGCGATCGACGCGAAAATCGCCGACCTCGCCAACCAAGCGCCCGACTGAGCGGGGCTCTCCGGGTTCGGCGGTTGGTCGGGCCCTGCCCGCGTGTTCCACTTCATTCCCGGGAATCGACGTGATTGCCATCCCCGCGATGCGGCCGGCACGTCCGCATGGCAGCGTTGCGAAGGTTGCGCGGCTCGATCCGGCGCAGCCCGGGTAGGATTCACGCTTCGCTGGCCAAGCATAGGGGGTTCCGGCAGGAAGCGCATGGCGCGGGTTACGGCCTACACCACGGCCGCGGGAAGCACCGCAGCGAGTCTCAGGGGCATCGGCTGGATGGTGCTCACGGGGCTTTTTTTCGTCGGGGTCACGGGGATCGTTCGTCACCTGGGCAGCGACATGCATCCGGTGCAGGCGGCGTTCATCCGCTACTTCCTGGGTCTCGCGCTGTTGGCGCCCGTCATTCTTCGCCTCGGTCGGGGTCGGCTGTTTTCCGGACGGCTTGGACTGCACGTCTTGCGCGGCCTGGTGCACGGCGGCGGCGTGATGCTGTGGTTTTACGCCATGGCGCGCATCCCGATTGCGGAGGTCACCGCGCTGGGATTTACGGCGCCGATCTTCACCACGCTCGGGGCCGCGCTGTTTCTCGGCGAACGGCTGCGTTTACGGCGTATCGCCGCGGTGCTCGCCGGCTTCGGCGGGGCGCTCGTCATCCTGCGCCCGGGGTTCGAGGTGGTCAGCGCCGGTGCCGTGGCGCAGCTTGTCGCCGCGCCCCTGTTCGCCAGTTCCTTTCTCATCGCGAAAAAGCTCACCGAGACCGAATCGAGCGCCTCAATCGTCGCTCATATGGCGATTTTCGTGACGCTCGCGCTGTTGCCGCCGGCGCTCTTGGTCTGGCGGACGCCGACCGCCGAGGAGATGCTGTGGCTCTTCGCCACGGCGGTTCTGGCGACGCTCGGGCATTACACTCTCACCCAGGCCTTCCGCGCTGCGGAAATCACCGTCACCCAGCCGGTAGCGTTTCTTCAGCTCGTGTGGGCGACCCTGCTCGGGCTCTACCTGTTCGGCGAAGTGCCCGATATCTGGACCTGGGCGGGAGGCGCCCTCATCGTTGGCAGCGCGACCTATATTGCGCACCGCGAGACTCTCCGCAAGGGCCGTGCCGAGCCCAAGATCGAGCAGATCTGATTGGTGCGTTCGGCGCCGCGTTGCGGCCTCAGCCGAGCGTGTCGGCGGCGTCGCCCCAACGCTTGGCGAAGACAAAACTGTGCAGCTTCTTTCGTTCGCGCGGGCGTTCCTCGTTGGTGCGCTGCTCCTCGTTGAGATGGGCCGGATCGGCCGGATGGCCCAGTGCAATCGCCGCCACCGGCTCGTGGCTTTCGGGAATGGCGAAGGTCTCGCGCGCTTTGGCGGCGTCGAACCCGGCCATTTGATGAACGAACATTCCCATCGCGGTGGCCTGAATGCACAACAGGGCAACGGCCTGACCGACGTCGTGACAGGCGTGTCGGTTGGGCTTGCCGTTGCGTTCGAACGCGAGACGGGCGACCGATAGCGCCAGCGCCGGCGCGCGCCATGCCCAGGTCTGATTGGCCGGAACCAGACAGGTGAGCAGACGTTCGTACGCGTCGGGCTGGTCGCGTGTGGCGACGATGAACGACCACGGCTGCTCGTTGTAACAGGACGGTGCCCAGCGCGCCGCCTCGAACAGCGACAGCAGTTCGCGCGTGGTGACCGGCTGGGCGGAAAAGACCCGCGGGCTCCAGCGCCGGCGAATGAGATCATGGACCGGGTGGTCGACTGACGCGGGTTTCTCCATCGGCGGCGCTCCTCAGGGTCGTCATCATTGCTTGCTGCCGCCCGCGGTCTTGCCGGGCGAAGCCGTGTATAGTTAGCGCAAGTGGCGATCGGGTCACCCGGCCGCGATGATCAAATCGGGAGGCGAGACGTGAATTCGCATATCGAGGTTGACCTCTACAGCGACACCGTGACCCAACCGACACCCGGCATGCGCGAAGCGATCGCGCGGGCCGAGGTCGGCAACGAACAGGCGGGCGAGGACCCCACGGTCAACCGGCTCTGCGACAGGGTGGCGGCGTTGCTCGGCAAGGAGGCGGCAGTCTATCTGCCTTCGGGGACCATGTGCAACGAGATCGCCTATCGCGTCTACTGCCGGCCGGGCGACGAGATCATCCTCGACCGCAGCGGCCACCCCATCCACTTCGAGACCGGCGGACCGGCGGCGCTTTCGGGCGCCATGCTGCACCCGCTCGACGGCGTGCGCGGCATGTTCACCGCCGCGCAGGTCCACGACGCGGTGCGCGCCGCCGACCGTCACCAGCCGCGCTCGCGCGTGCTCTCGGTCGAGAACACCGCCAACATGGGCGGCGGCGCGGTCTGGCCGCTCGACCGCATCCGCGACGTCACGGCCGCCGCCCGCGAGCACGGGCTCGCCACCCATCTCGATGGGGCGCGCCTGCTCAACGCCGTGGTGGCGAGCGGCGTTACGGCGCGCGACTACGCCGCGCCGTTCGATTCGGCCTGGATCGACTTCAGCAAGGGATTGGGGGCGCCGGTCGGCGCGGTGCTCGCCGGATCGTCCGCGTTCATCGACGAGGCCTGGCGCTGGAAACACCAGTTCGGCGGTGCCATGCGCCAGGCGGGGATCATCGCCGCGGCCTGCGTCTACGCCCTCGATCACCACGTCGACCGGCTCGCCGAGGACCACGAGAACGCGCGCGTTTTCGCCCGTGGAATCGCGCAGATTCCGGGCATCGTCCTCGACCCCGACGAAATCGACAGCAACATGATATTCTTCGACGTTTCCGAAAGCGGCAGCGATGCCCGCGCGGTCCAGGGGCGGCTGCTCGAACGCGGCGTACGCATCGGCGCAATGGGGGTGAACCGCATGCGCGCCGTCACCCATCTCGACGTCGACCGCCAAGGCGTCGAGCGCGCGGTCGAGGCGCTGCGCGAGGCGGTTGGAGGCGTCTGAAGCGCGGCGGGTTCGCGCCCGCTACGCGGCGATGACGGCGCCTTCGGCGATCAGACGCTCGATTTCGTCATTCGCATAGCCATAGTCGGCAAGCACCGCGCGGGTGTGTTCGCCGAGCACCGGCGCGCCGCGAACGATGCTCCCCGGCGTACGCGAGAGCTTGACCGGCGGGCCGATGGTCTTGACCGAACCGAGACGGCTGTGGGGGGCTTCGGTTACCATGGCGCGCGCCTTGGTCTGCGGGTCGCGGTGCATCTCGCCGACGTCGAGCACAGGTCCGGCGGGAACTCCGGCGGCTTCGAGGCGGGCGAGCCATTCGCCGCTCGGTCGCCGGCGCAGGATCGCGGTAAGCGTCTCGACGAGCGCGGGCCGATTCGCCATGCGCTTCTCGGGCGTCGCGAACCGCGGGTCGTCGTTGAGCGCCGGCGTCTCGATCGCCGCGAGCAGCTTGAGCCAGTTGGCTTGGTTGGCGGCGCCCACGGTGATCCAGCCGTCGGCGGTCTCGAACGCCTGATAGGGCGCGTTGAGGGGATGCGCCGAGCCCATCGGTCCCGGCGCCACGCCGGTGGCCAAGCAGATCGCCGACTGCCAGTAGGTATGGACGATGCCGGCCTCGAACAGCGAGGTGTCGACGCGCTGTCCTTCGCCCGATCGTTGGCGTTCGACGCAAGCGGCGAGCACCCCCATGGCGGCGAGAATGCCGGCGGTGATGTCGCTCACCGGCGCGCCGCATTTGACCGGCGGCCGGCCCGGCGCTTCGCCGGTGATGCTCATCAGTCCGCTCATCCCCTGGGCAATGAGGTCGAAGCCGCCGCGTTCGGCGTAGGGGCCGGTCCGCCCGAACCCCGAAATTTCGCAATAGATGAGGCGCGGATTGGCGGCGCGCAGGGTCTCGTAGCCGAGGCCGAACTTCTCCATTGTGCCTTTGCGGTAGTTTTCGATCACCACGTCGGCGTCCGCGAGCAGGCGGCGGACCACCTGTCGGCCGCCCTCGGTCTTGAGATCGACGACGATGCCGCGCTTGTTGCGGTTCATCATCAGGAAGGCGGCCGCCTCGCCGTCGATGTCGGGCGGCAGGAAGCGCCGCGAATCGTCGCCCGCCGGCGCCTTCTCGACCTTGATTACGTCGGCGCCCAGATCGGCGAGCATCAGCCCGCAGCACGGTCCGGCCATGATATGGGCGAGCTCGATGACCTTGAGGCCGGCGAGGGGACCCATCTCAGCTTCCCTTGAACGTTGGTTTGCGCTTCTCGAGGAAGGCGCGATAACCCTCGCGGAAGTCGTCGCTGTCGTAACAGGCGAGCGTCTCCTCGATCTCGGCCGTGGTGAGGGGCGCGGGATCGTCGAGGCGGCGAACGAACTTCTTGTGCCAGCGGGCGACGAGCGGCGCGCCCTCGGCGATGCGACGCGCCGTGGCGTAGGCTTCGTCCGCGACGCGGTGGTCGGCGACGACGCGGGTGACGAGTCCCTTGGCGAGCGCCTCTTCGGCGTCGAAGACGCGGCCTTCGAGCAGAATTTCGAGGGTTGCGGCGCGGCCAACGAGCGCCAACAGCCCGCGCAGCTCGTCGTAGCCCATGACCAGCCCGAGGCGATTGATCGGCACCCCGAAGCGGCTCGAGACGCCGCAGATGCGCAGGTCGCAGAAGGCGGCGATCTCGAGGCCGCCGCCAACGCAGACGCCCTCGATCAACGCCACCGTGGGATGGCGGCAGCCCGCCAGCGCGGCGATGGCGCGCTCGACCACGGCGTTGTAGGCGCGCGCCCCGTCCGCATCGGCGCGTTGGTCAGCAAACTCGGTGATGTCGGCGCCGGAGGCGAAGGCCCTGCCGCCGGCGCCGCGCAGCACGACGCAGCGCAGCGCGTCGTCGGCCGAGAGCGCCTCGACCGTTTCGCCGAGGCGGCGCCACATCGCCTTGTTGAGGGCGTTGAGCTTGTCGGGGCGGTTGAGCACGACGGTAGCGATGGCGCCGTCGCGATTCAGAAGAACGGTATCGGACACGGTTTAACCCCCGTAGAAGAGATCGACGAGGCCGAGCGGCACGAACGGCAGGTAGGTCGCGATCATGAGCACGATGAAGAGCACGCAGATGAAATAGATGTTGATCTTGCTGACCTCCCAGATATCCGCCTTGGCGACCGAGCAGGCGGTGACCAGTACGCTCGCGACCGGCGGCGTCTGCTGGCCGATGCCGAGGTTGAGGGTCACGACGATGCCGAAATGCACCGGGTCGATACCCACGGCGTTCACCACCGGCATGACGATCGGCACGATCAGGATAATCGCTGCCGCAGAATGCAGGAAGAGCCCGGCGAGCAGAAAGAAGACGTTGAGCAGGCCGAGGACCGCCCACTTGTTGTCGGTCAGGCCGATAATCGCGGCGGCGAGCCGCTGTGGAACCTGCGCCTCGGTGAGATAGGTGCCGACCAGCGCCGAGGCGGCGACCAGCAGCATCACCACCGCGGTCTGCACGCTGCCCTCGATCATGGCTTCGCGCAGATGCGTCCAGGTGAGCTCGCGATAGATCACGCCGCCGATAAACAGCGCCGCCGCCACCGCGAGGCCCGCGCCTTCGGTCGCCGTGACCAGCCCGCCGAAAATACCGCCGAGGATGATCAGCGGCATGAGGAAGGCCCAGGCGGCGCCCTTGAAGGTGGTCCACAGGCGAGGAAGGCGGAAGGTCTCTTCGACGGGATAGTCGAAGCGGCGTGCGAACCAGTAGGCGAGCGCCATGAAGAGCAGCCCGCCGAGCACGCCGGGGATGACGCCCGCGACGAACAGCTTGACCACCGAACTTTCGGCCATCACCGCGTAGAGAATCATCGGAATCGACGGCGGGATGATGACGGCGAGCGTCGCCGAGGACGAGGTGACCGCCGCGGCGAAGGGACCGGGATAGCCCTTGCGCTTCATCGCCGGGATGAGGATCGAACCGAGCGCCGCCACGTCGGCCACCGCCGAACCGGAGATCTCGGCGAAGAACATCGAGGTCGCCACGTTGACCATCGCGAGCCCGCCGCGGACGAAACCGATGAGCGCCGAGGCGAAGGCGATCAGCCGGCGCGAGATACCCGAAGTGTTCATGATCGCGCCGGCGAAGATGAACAGCGGGATCGCGAGCAGCGGGAACTTCGTCGTCCCGTCGAACATCACGAGAGCGACGTTGGCGAGCTGGTCAGGTCCCTGTCCGACGAGAATCGCGACCACGCCGGCGACGCCGAGCGCGATGGCGATCGGGACGTTGATCGCGACCAGCGCGAACAGCAAGACGAACAGCAGGGCGATGGTCATCCTTCCGGCTTCTCCGGCGATGCTGCGCCGGCAGGCGGCGGAACGCCCGGCGGCGAGCGCGGGGTCAACGCCGCGCGCAGAACCTCGGGCAGGCTCATAAGCTGGGCGGCGATGAACAGCACCGCGCCGATGGGAATCACCGATTTGGTGAGCTGCACCGGTACTTCGGGCAGGCTGACGAGATAGTCCCCTTCGAGCGCGTAGTGCACCTCGACGCCGGTCCAGGCGAGGACGACGAAGAAACCGATGACGACCGCTTCGGCCATCAGCACGGCGGCGACCCTGAGCTTGGGCGGCATCGCCCTGAGCAGGCCGTCAAAGCCGATATGGGCGCGTCGGAGCGCGGCCAGCGCCGCGCCGTAGTAGGTGAGCCAGGCGAGTTGGATCGAGGCGACCTCGTCGTACCACGAGAACGACGCACCCGCCTTGCGATAGACGACGGCGAGGAGCACGACCACGGCGAGGCTGGTCATCAGAAGGATGACAACGGTTTCGAGAACGCGTTCGAACGCAGCGCGCACGCGCGGCAGGGTGATCACGGGCGGGCCTCGTTACGGAGTGAAACCCCGCCCCCGTTTCCGGGGGCGGGGCAGGGACGGACGAACGTCAAACTCGTCGAACGGTGGGTGATCAGTCGGCGAGCGCCTGAGCCTGGGCGATCATCGCGGCGCCGCCGGCGACCGTCTTGGCGAATTCGTCGTAGATCCCCTTGCTCGCGGCGATGAACGCTTTCTTGTCGGCCACGTTCACCTTCATGCCGCCCGCCTTGAGGTTGGCGAGCAGCTGCTGTTCGAGCTCGGCGGCCCGGGCGTAGACGAAGCCCTGGGTTTCGCGCGCCGTCTGTTCGAGCACGCTGCGCACGTCGGCGGGCAGTTTCGCCCATTTCTTGGCGCCGACGGTCACGTAGGCCGGCGTATAGACATGGCCGGTGAGCGACAGGTACTTCTGCACCTCCTGGAACTTGGCGCTGTAAATCTGCGCGAACGGATTTTCCTGTCCGTCCATGACTCCGGTCTGCAACGCGACGAAGACCTCGGAGAACGACATCGGGGTCGGATTGGCGCCGTAGGACTTGAACATCTTGACGCGCCATTTGCCCTTCGGCGTGCGCAGCTTGATGCCCTTGAGATCGGCGGGCACGTTGATCGGCCGCTTGTTGTTGGTGATGTGGCGGAAGCCGTTCTCCCATATGGCGAGCACCTTATAGCCCTTCTTCTCGATCGCCGGAGCGATCTTGGGCCACAGGATATCGTTTTCGATGCGCGCCATTTGAGAGCGGTTCTTGACCAGATACGGCATTTCGAACAGCCCGGCCTCGTCGACCACCGACGACATCACCGTCGACGGCAGTGCGAAATCGACAGTACCGAGCTTGAGCTTTTGCAATAGCGCCTTGTCCTTTCCGAGTTGGCTCGAACCGAACACCACGACCTTGGCCTTGCCCACGAGTTTCGCATTGGCGCGACGCGCGAACTCCTCCGCCGATATGGCGAACAGCGAGCCGGGAGCGCCGACGTGACCGAACTTGAGCTCGATTTCCGCGGCCAGCGCCTGCCCCGCGACGAGCGTGGCGAGTGCCGCGCCGAGCACTAATGTCTTGAGCGATTTCATCCTGATACCTCCCTCTTCTCGATTTATGCCTTAATGAAATGCCGGCCCTTCATTCAAGCGGCACCGGTCGACGCCGCACGCGCCGCTTCCCCG
>JBHHZM010000046.1:0-22682 GCA_046758065.1 Alphaproteobacteria bacterium
TGGCGCGCCCGGCAGGACTCGAACCTGCGACCCCCTGATTAGGAATCAGGTGCTCTATCCGGCTGAGCTACGGGCGCGTCCGGGCTTTCTAGGCCCGCGCCCCTGCCCCGTCAACCGGCGGCGGACCGCTGCGCGGGCGCCGGCGCGGTCCCCGGCCACCTCAGAACAGCGCGTGCAGCGGCACGGCGTAAGTGAGCAGGAGCGATTCGGTGCCCGGGTTGCTGTCGCCGATGCCGGCGTTCGAGATATGGTTGAAGGTGATCCCCAGCCGCGAGCGATTGTCGAAGCGGTAGGCGATCTCGACGCCCGAGCGGAATTCGAGCGTGTCGCCGAGGTCCTTGCTGTCGCCCCGGCGCCAGCCGCCGAGCGCGAAGTTGGGGGTGACCACCCAGCGGCGGCCGAAGTAGACGTCGAGGAAAACGCCGCCGTAGCCGTAGACGCCGCCGTCGGAGTTCGACATCAGTCCGACCATCGGTGCGACGTAGAAGCGTTTCCGGTCGGAACGGTACTCGACGGTGAACAAGCCCGAGGTCTGGTCGTCGTTGACGTCGAAGCCGCCGGCGCCGAAGGCGAGGAACTCGGGCTCGCCGGCGCTCGCCGGCGCGGTGCCCGCGAGCCACGGCAGGAGCGCCGCGCACGACGCCAGAGCGCGAACGGTCTTCACCCGGGTCGCCTCATGATCTCCTCCGCGATTTCCCCTCGGGGCGCAGTCTAAAGCATTTCCCGCTCACCTTTCACGAAGGAAAGATGAGCCCCGTTCAGGCGAGGCGTTTGAAGCCCTCCATGGCGCGCACTAGTGCGGCGCGGATGCCGGGCTCCATCGCCGAATGGCCGGCGTCGTCGATGACGTGGTAGCCGGCCTCGGGCCAGGCGCGGTGCAGCTCGTCGGCGGTGGCGATCGGGCAGACCATGTCGTAACGCCCCTGGACGATGACCGCCGGAATACCGCGCAGGCGCTCGACGCCGGCGAGCAGCGAATCCGGCGGCAGGAAGATGTCGTTGGTGAAGTAGTGCGCCTCGATGCGCGCCAGCCCCAGCGCCATGACGTCTTGCCCGAACTCGGAAACCACCTTGGCGTTGGGCAGCAGCGTCGAGCAGGCGCCTTCGTAGCGGCTCCAGGCGTGCGCCGCCGGCATGTGCACCGCCGGATCGGGGTCGGTCAGGCGACGATGGTAGGCGGCCAGCAGGTCGTCGCGCTCGGCCGCGGGGAGAAAACCGGAAAACCGCGCCCATTCCTCGGGGAAGACGGTGCGCATGCCGTAAAGGAACCAGTCGATCTCCTGTCGCCGGCATAGAAAGATGCCGCGCAGCGCCAGCGCCCGGCAGCGCTCGGGGTGGTGCTCGGCGTAGGCGATGGCGAGGGTCGAGCCCCAGGAGCCGCCGAACACGATCCAGCGCTCGATGCCGAGGCGGTCGCGCAGGCGCTCGATGTCGGCGATCAGATCCGGCGTGGTGTTGTCGGCGAGTTCGCCCAGCGGTGTCGAGCGGCCGGCGCCGCGCTGGTCGAACACGACGATGCGGTAGTGTTCGGGATCGAAGAACCGGCGATGCGTCGGCGAGGCGCCGGCGCCGGGACCGCCGTGCAGGAAGACGACCGGCGCGCCTTCCGGGTTGCCGCTCTGCTCCCAGTAGAGCCGGTGGCGGCCGCCGACCGCAAGCATGCCGCTTTCGTACGGCTCGATCTCGGGGTAGAGAGTGGTTCGCGTCATCGTTGTCCTCGCCTTCCGTCAACCGGGCGGATCATACGGCCTCGGGCCGACGGCGCAAGGCCGCCGGCGTGCTATAGTCCGCCGTCATGTGGCGCGTCGTCCCGGTTCTGCTCATCGCTGCGATCGGCGCTCTGCCGGCGCACGGCGCCGGACTTGCCGACGGCGGAACGGCGCGCGTCGTCGCGGTCGTCGACGGCGACACCGTGACGCTCGATTCGGGCGCGGCAGTGCGCCTGGTGGGAATCCAAGCTCCCAAGCTGCCGCTCGGGCGATCCGGCTTCACCCCCTGGCCGCTCGCCGCCGAAGCCAAGGATGCGCTCGAAGCGCTGGCGCTCGGCCGCCGCGTGCGCCTCGGCTACGGCGGGACGCGGATCGACCGTTACGGCCGGCGGCTCGCCCATCTCCATCGCGACGATGGCGTCTGGCTCCAGGGCGCGATGCTGCGCGCCGGTCTCGCCCGGGTCTACAGCTTTCGCGACAACCGCGCGCTGGTGGCCGACATGCTGGCGCTCGAACGCGAGGCCCGCGCCGCCGGCCGCGGCATTTGGGCCGACCCGTTCTACGCCGTGCGTCGCGCCGACGCGCCGCGCCGCCTGCCCGACGAGAGCTTCGAGATCGTCGAAGGCCGCGTGGTCGCGGCCGCCCGGGTCAAGGGGCGCGTCTATCTCAACTTCGGCGCCGACTGGCGCAACGACTTCACGGTCAGCGTCGGGCCGCGCGACCGGCGCCTGTTCGAACGCGAAGGCGTCGACCTCATGGCGCTCGAAGGCCGTACCATTCGCGTGCGCGGCTGGATAAAATGGCGCAACGGCCCGATGATCGAGATTTCCCATCCCGAACAGATGGAAATGGTGCAGAAATGACGAGATTTCGAGCCTGGCGGCTCGCCGCGGTCATCGTCGCCGCCGGGCTCGCCGCCGCCGGCTGCACGGTCAACCCGGCGACCGGCAAGGAGGAATTCACGCCGTTCATGACCCCGGCCCAGGAAATCGAGGTCGGACGCAAGGAACATCCCAAACTGCTCGCCGCCTTCGGCGGCGCTTACGAGGAACGCCCGGCGCTCAGCCGTTACGTCGCCGGGATCGGCGAGCGCATCAAGCGCGCTACGGAGACCCCCGACACGCCGTTCACCTTCACCGTCGTCAACAGCGACATCGTCAACGCCTTCGCGCTTCCCGGCGGTTACGTCTACGTCAGCCGCGGGCTGCTGGCGCTCGCCAACAGCGAGGCCGAACTCGCCGGGGTGATCGCCCACGAGACCGGCCACGTCACCGGCCGGCACACCGCCAAGCGCTACTCGCGCGGCGTGCTCGCCCAGCTCGGCGCGGCGATCGCCGGCGTCGCGACCGGAAACCGCATGATCGGCCAGCTCGCCAACCTCGGCGCGGCCGCCTATGTGCAGGGCTATTCGCGCAGCCAGGAGCTCGAGGCCGACACGCTCGGCGTCGGCTACCTCGCGCGCGCCGGTTACGACCCCGAAGCGATGGCGAGCTTCCTCGAGGTGCTGGGGGCGGAGAGCGCGCTCGCCCGGAAGATCGCCGGGCGCGAAGGCGCCGATCCGGCGGCGAGCCTGTTTTCGAGCCACCCGCGCACCGCCCGGCGCGTCGTCGAGGCGGCGCGGGCGGCGCGCGGCAGAGGCAATGGACATCCCTTCATCGGCCACGACGCCTACCTCCTGCATCTCGACGGCACGCTCTACGGCGACGATCCCGACCAGGGCATCCGCCGCGGTCGCGAATTCATCCATCCGGGCCTGCGTTTCCGCTTCGAGGTGCCGCCGGGCTTTCGCATGCAGAACACGTCCAAGGCGGTGCTCGCGTCGCACCGCAACGGCGCCGCGATCCGTTTCGACGGCGCCCGCGCGGTCGCCGGGCTGAGCATGACCGAGTATCTCACCGGACTGTGGCTCAAGGACGTCCCCCTGCGCCAGGTCGAGGCCCTGACCGTCAACGGCATGGCGGCGGCGACCGGCACGGCGCGGGCCAACACCCGCCAGGGTCAGCGCGACGTGCGCGCCATCGTCATCCGCTACGACCGCACCCATCTCTACCGCTTCCTCGTGATCACGCCGCCGCAGATCACGGCGAGCATGAGCGAGGACCTGAGACGCATGACCTACAGCTTCCGCGCGCTGAGCGAGGCCGAGGCCCGGGCGGTCAAGCCGCTGCGCATCCGCATCCACGAGGTCGCGGCCGGCGAGACGGTGGACTCGCTCGCCGCGCGGCTGCCGTTCGACGATTTCCGGGTCGAGCGCTTCCGCGTGCTCAACGGACTGAAGCCGAATGAGGCGTTGCGGCCCGGCCGGCTCGTCAAGCTTATCGAGTAAGGGGGCGTCGTCGCCCGGAGAGACGCGGCCGGTTCAGATCCCGTTCAGGTCGTCCGCCACACTGGTCCCCGACTGCCGGAAGATCGAGCGGCGGATCTTCTTGAGTGCGTTGTGCTCAATCTGACGCACGCGCTCCTTGCTGATGCCGAAGCGCTGGCCGAGTTTTTCGAGGGTGATCGGTTCGTCGCGCAAACGCCGCTCGGCGACGATCTGGCGTTCGCGCGTGCCGAGCTCGGCGAGCGCCACGGTGAGCCAGCGCCCGCGCGTTTCGGCGTCGCACATGCCGGCGACGATCTCCTCGGGCGACGGACCGGGGTCGACCAGCAGGTCCTGCCACTCATCGTCGCTGCCCTCGCTCACCTGGACGTTGAGCGACTGGTCGCTCGCGGCGAGGCGGCCTTCCATCGCCTCGACATCGGCGACTCCGACCCTGAGCTCGTGGGCGATATGCTGGCGCGACTCGGGGGTGAGGGGCGCGCCGGGATCGCCGTCGATGCGCGCGCGGAGTCGCCTGAGATTGAAGAACAGCGCCTTTTGCGCCGCCGTGGTGCCGGTGCGCACGACCGACCAGTTGCGCAGGATGAAACCCTGCATCGCCGAGCGCACCCACCAGCTCGCATAGGTCGAGAAGCGCGCCTCACGGCCGGGGTCGAAGCGGGCCGCGGCCATCATCAGGCCGACGAGGCCTTCCTGGATGAGGTCGCCCATGGCAAGCCCGTACTTGCGGTAGTATGAGGCGGCGGAGACGACCAGCCGCGCATAGGCCGAGATCAGTTCGTGCAGCGCCGCGACGTCGTCCTGATCGCGCCAGCGCCGCGCCAGATCGAATTCGTGCTCGCGGCTGAGCAGGGGAGCGCGCATCGAGGCCTTGATGAAACGTCGATTGGCGCGCTGGACTTCCGGGCTTTCGAGGGCAACCATGGGTCTCGCTCGTGGCTTCCACCACGGCCGGCAGAGGGCCGACCCGCCTCCCCCCGTTTACGGTATTGATAGTATGACGCGGGCGGGCAGGTGCCGAATCAAGCCCTGTCACTTCCCTGTGACCGAAAGAGAGCCGACCGCGAACGCCCGCGGAGTCAGCGCGCTCTAGGCCTCGATGCGGTCGACGAGGCCCTCTTCGACGTCGAAACAGCCGGCGCAAAGCGGACCGCCGAACCCGCAACCGGCGTCGATGGTCGCCGTGAAGCGCGCGACGCGAAACCCGCCGCCGTTGCGGTCGAACCCGCGCACCACCAGCCTGAAGTCGCCGAACGGCTCGGCCAGCGAGTCGAAGCCGCCCCCGCCCCACCACAGGGCGTCGCCCTGGGCGGCAAGCGGACGGCTCGCATCGACGCCAGCATGCACGAAGAGCAGCGCGCTGTCGTCGGTGAAGGCGGCGCGGCGCAGCGCGCTCATCAGCGTGAAGTGTCCCGGACGCGCCTGCATCGCCCGACGCAGCTCGCCGGTCCAGCGCGCGAGATCGACGGCGCCGACGCGCGCTCGGGCGAGACCGCGGGCGATATCGATGCCGTAGGCGGCGAGCGTCGCGCCGACGCCGCGGTCGAGCATCCACTGAACCACCTCGACCGGATTGAACGCCAAGTGGATCTGCAGCAACTTGCTCCACATCTCCTCCTGCGCGCCGCGCAGGAAAACGATATCGCACGCCGCCACCCCGGGACGCGCGAGCAACGCCCGGCGAAAGGCGAGAAGGCCATCGACCGTGCCGCAGACATCGGCGCCGTAACCCATGTAGTTGCCGAGATAAACGAGGCGGTCACCGGGTTTGAACCGTCCTGCGAGCACGGCGTGGAGTCGCGTCAGCCGCTCGGCGTCGCCGTGGATCGCCGCCACCGCCCACACGCGCCGCACCCGGCGAAGTGTCACAAATTTCTCGCGGTCGAGCATGATCGCCGCTACGCGATGGCCGGCGTCGGAACGCCGACGCCGGACGGTTGGCGGGGCGAAGGGTCAGGCGGCGGTGAGCAGCTTCTCGAGTCGCTCGCTCGCCACCTCGGGCTCGATCTTTTCGACGGCGGCGAATTCGCGCGCCAGGCGATCGAGCGCCGCTTCGTAAAGCTGCCGCTCGCTGTATGAACGGTCGGGCTGATCGACGTTGCGATGCAGATCGCGCACCACCTCGGCGATCGAGACCGGATCGCCCGAGTTGATCTTGGCCTCGTATTCCTGGGCCCGGCGGCTCCACATCGTGCGCTTGACGCGGGCGCGCCCGCGCAGGGTCGTCAATGCGGTCTCCATCACCTTGCGCGTCGACAACCGCCGCATGCCCGCTTTCCCGACCTTGGCGACGGGAATTCGGAGCGTCATCTTCTCCTTATCGAAGGAGACGACGAACACCTCGAGTTCGGAATCGCCGAACTGCTGGGTATCGACGCCGGTGATTCTACCGACCCCGTGGGTCGGGTACACCACATAGTCCCCCGTCGCGAAAGCCATCTCTTTCTTTTTCATTCCCAGGTCTCTCACCCTCGTTCACCTCGTGCGCGACGCTCAAAAAACCGGAGACACGCGGACCGTGCCTCCGCCGACTCGGCAAATCTTTCGGACAAGCCCCAACCCAGCGCGGGCGCGGCCCAGACACCGGCTCCTGCCCGCTGAATGTCGCTTATACTGCCAGCGATGCCGCTATGAATACCGTAATATATAACACAAAAAACCCGCCAAATACAGGGTGAGACGCGGAGATTTTCGCCGCCGGCCTCACGAACCGTCCGACGAGCCCGGTTCGGGGCTGAAGTGCTGCATCTTGTCGGACACGTCGGTCCACTCGTCGGCGTCGGGCGGCGGATCGCCCTTGCGCGTGATGTTCGGCCACCGCTCGGAGTACTCCCGGTTGAATTCGACCCATTTCGAGAGATCTCCCTCGGTATCGGGCAGGATGGCCTCGACCGGACACTCGGGCTCGCAGACGCCACAATCGATGCATTCGTCGGGGTGGATGACGAGCATGTTCTCGCCTTCGTAGAAGCAGTCGACCGGACAAACCTCGACGCAATCCATGTATTTGCACTTGATACAGGCTTCGACGACGACGTAGGTCATGCTGTTCTTCGCTCCTGAAACTCATGCGACTGTCGGGGTGGAATCGATCCGCGGGTCCCCGTCATTGGGCGGTCGCGCCGAGCCGCCGCAAAACCCGCTTGCGCGCCTCGCCGCGGTCACGGTCGGTGACGTAGATCAATCCGGCGATCCGGCGCAACAGCGAATCTTCGTAGGCGTGCAGCGCGCCGTCGGCGTAGACGACTTCCCAGATCATCTCGATCAGGCCGATCCGTTCCTCGGGCGAGAAGTTATCCTTGATCACCCGGGTGAAACGCAAGAGGTGAGTCGCGTCGCGCGCCCTTTCCTCGGCGGCTTCGATCAGCGCCTTCGCTTCCGCCGCGTCGAGGCCGAAGCGCTCGCGCAGCAACCGGTCAATCGCCGCACGCTCGGCCTCGTCGAAACGATCGTCGCCGAGCGCCGCCGAGGCGAGAAGCGCCGCCGCCGCAAGCTGCAGCTCGCCGATTCCCGCCGCTTCCGAAGCCTCGGGCGCACCAACGCCCAACGCGCCGAACAAATGCTTGATTCGCCCGATCATCGACCCTGCCTAGAGCGAGATGTGATGAGATAGAACCATTCTGAGAGAGCGCATTTGCGACAAGGTCAAGGGGTTTGGCGCCGCCCATACCAGGAGGTAAGGGCCAGCCAAAGCCCGCAGGATTTGGCGCACATGCGCCCGTCCCTTCGGGTTTCCGGGCGGCGGACGCCCGCGGCGTCGGCGCGCTTGCCCGATGTCCCCGCATCGCGCCGCGCACGCCTCCTGGCGGATCGCCTCGTCGCCCGAGAAACAGAATCGATCCGGTCTCATCACATCTCGCTCTAGCACAGCCGCGAAGTTCCCCGCAACCCTGGCTAAGTTGTGGTTTCGCGCGCTTCCAGGCAAGGTTCAGCCGTCCTTTCGAAGACGCTCGATGGCGCGCCGCTGGTTCTTGGTGGGACGTCCGGCGCCGCGCGTCCTGAGCGCCACCGCCGCGGTTCCCGGGGGCGGCGTCTTCGCCGGTTCGGGCGGCGCGAGGTCCTCGTAAAGCGCAATCGCCTCGGCCGCCGGTCCGCGCCGGACGCCTAGCGCGGCCACGCGCACCACCCGAATGCGGCCCGCTTGCGGGAAGGTCAGCACATCGCCCGCGCACACCGTGGCGTGGCTCTTGCGGACGATCTCGCGGTTGATGCGCACCCTGCCCGCCGCGCAGGTGCGGCCGGCGAGCGACCGGCTTTTGAAAAAGCGCGCGTACCACAGCCACTTGTCGAGGCGCAGGCGCTGCCCGCTCATGACCCGATGCGCAAGCCCGCGAGCTTGGCGAAAGGCGAGACGGATTCTCCGGTCGTCTTGCGGCGGGCGGTCTTTTTCGGTTTGCGGCCCGGCCTGCGTTCGGGCGGGCAAAAGCGCGCCACGCCGTCGCCGTCGGGCGCGCCCCGCCGGTAACCGAGGCCCGCGAGCATCGCTTCGAGTTCGCCCGTTCCACAACCCGAAAGCGCCATGAGCTCGGGACCAGGGGCGAACGGACCAAGGCGCGCCAGCTTGCGGGCGCGCGCCGCGACGCGCTCGACGATATCAACGCGAAATGCACGGGCGCCGAACACGCGATAGCCGATGGCGGCGTAAAACGCGGCCGGCACCCCGTCCTCGACGGCCACCGAGACGCGGCCGGCCGGCGGTCGGGCGGGCACCCGTCCGTCGTTGGCGTGGACCGCCCAGAGCAGCGCGCGCGCCTCGAGATGGCGGGGCTTGAGCATGTCGCTCAAGTAAACACTCTCGCTGCCCAGCCGCACGCCGAGTCGAGCAAGCGCCTTGCGGTCCTCGGCCGAGAGCGCCCGGATCCCGCGCGCAACTTCGCGGCGCGGCAGCGCGCCGAACGCCTCGCCGAGCTGGTAGACGAGCCCGCGCGCCGGACCGCGCAGCCCGGCCGTCTCGGCCCGTTTGAATGGTTCGATCCCGGCTTCGAGATGGCCGGATAGCCAGGCTTCGAGCCGGCGCGCAATGCGGTCCCGCAACGGCGTAGAGAGCAGTTCGCTCGCCAGCATCTCGACACGCAGCGCAAGCGGGCCGCTGCCCGGAACGAGGCGCGCCACCGGACTGCCGCGCCACAGCACCCGGGCGCGATCGTCGGCGGCGAAGGCGTCCGCGGCGTCGGCCACCAGCGTCGCGGCCCGACCGGCGATGACGTCGCGGAGCGCCCGCTTCGCCGCATTCCACAGCGCCTTGCCCTCATAGGGCGCGCTGGTCGCGTCGGGGACGAAGCGGAAGCCCGCGAGCCGGCCGATGAACTGGCCCTCGACCGTGACCTCGCCGTCTTCGCCGACCGCTGCGACGAGTTCGCCGCCCCGCTTCATGCGGCGCACCAGCAGCGCGGTGCGGCGGTCGATGAAACGCTGGGTCAGGCGCTCGTGCAGCGCGTCGGAGAGGCGGTCCTCGACCGCCCGGGCGCGCGCCTGCCAGTCGGCCGGGTCGGCGAGCCAGCCGGTCCGGTTCGAGACGTAGGTCCAGGTCCGGGTGTGCGCGATGCGCGTGGCCAGGGTGTCGATGTCACCGTCGGTGCGGTCGAGCGTCGACAGCCGGCGCGCCACCCAGTCGTCGGGAAGCCGGCCGTCCCCCTCCATGAGATGCCGGTAGATCCGGCCCAGGAGGCGGACATGCGCGTCGGCCATGATCTTGCGGTAATCGGGGATCCGGCAGACCTCCCACAGCAGACGCACGGCGTCGGGCGTCGAGGCAAGCCCGGCGATTGCCGGGTCGCGGGCAAGCGCCGCAAGCGTGAGGTGGTCGTCGGCGTCGGGCGCGCGCGTCAGTCCGGGCGCGGGCGGCGGCGCTTCGAGACTGCGGATCAGCGCCTTGAGCGAGGTGAAGCGCAGCCGCGCGTTACGCCAGTTGATCGCTCTGAGCGGCGGGAAGCGGTGATTCTCGACCGCCTCGACGATCTCCGGTTCGAACGGGCCGACGTCGGCGGTGGCGCCGAAGGTGCCGTCGTTCATGTGGCGGCCGGCGCGGCCGGCGATCTGCGCCACCTCGGCCGCCGTAAGCGCGCGCTCGCCGCGGCCGTCGAACTTGCGCAACGCCGCGAAGGCGACATGGTTGACGTCCATGTTGAGGCCCATGCCGATGGCGTCGGTCGCGACCATGTAGTCGACCTCGCCGGCCTGGTAGAGCGCGACCTGGGCGTTGCGCGTGCGCGGGCTCAGGGCGCCGAGCACGACCGCCGCCCCGCCACGCTGGCGGCGCAGATATTCGGCGACGCCGTAGACGTCGGCGGCCGAGAACGCGACCACGGCGCTGCGCTGCGGCAACCGCGTGAGCTTCTTCACGCCCGCGTAGGTCAACCGAGAGAAACGCGGCCGGCCGGTGAATGCGACCCCGGGGACCAGCCGGCGAATGAGCGGGCGCATGGTGCCGGCGCCGAGGAACATGGTTTCCGCAAGACCGCGCGCGCTGAGCAGGCGCTGGGTGAAGACGTGGCCGCGCTCGGCGTCGGCGCACAGCTGGATCTCGTCTATTGCGAGGAAATCCACCGTCCGGTCGAGCGGCATCGCCTCGACGGTGCAGACGAAATAGCGCGGGCTCGGTGGCACCCGCTTCTCTTCGCCGGTGATCAGCGCCACGGCGCGCGTCCCCACCCGTCCGGCGACGCGGTCGTAGACCTCGCGCGCGAGCAGCCTGAGCGGCAGGCCGATCATCCCGGTCCGGTGGCCCAGCATGCGATCGACCGCCAGATGGGTCTTGCCCGTGTTCGTCGGCCCGAGAACGGCGACGATGCGGCGCCCGAGGTCATGCGACGCGACCATAACATCCGGAGAATCGGCGCTTTGTCCCGCGAATGCAAGGCCCGGCGCTTGAACCGGACGCGCTCATTCCTCATATCGAGCGACAGCGACGCGTGGTTCATGGTTGATGTCCATAGCGGGGACGGGAGATGACTGCAGACGTGAAAGCCCCAGAGACGCACTCCTTCGAGGCCGAGGTCGGCCGCCTTCTCGACATCGTCGCCCATTCGCTCTACAGCGAGCGCGAGATCTTCCTGCGCGAGCTCATCTCGAACGCCTCGGACGCCTGCGACCGCCTGCGTTACGCGGCGCTCACCGATCCCGAACTGATGGCCGGCGACCCCGACCTCAAGGTGGTCGTCTCGGTCGATCCCAAGGCGCGGACGCTGACCGTCGCCGACAACGGCATCGGCATGAATCACGACGAACTGGTCGCCGATCTCGGCACCATCGCGCGTTCGGGCACCGCCGCCTTCGTCGAGCGACTCGGCGGCGAACGCCCCGACGACGCGGCGCTGATCGGCCAGTTCGGGGTCGGCTTCTATTCGGCGTTCATGGTCGCCGACGAGGTCGTGGTGCGTAGCCGCAAGGCGGGCGACGACCGGGGCTGGGAGTGGCGCTCGGACGGCAAGGGCACGTATACGGTGGGACCGGCGGACGGCGAGGTCGCGCGGGGCGCCGCCATCACCCTGCACCTGCGCAAGGACGCCAGGGAATTCGTCGACACCGGACGTCTGCGCGCCATCGTCAAACGGTACTCGGATCACATCGCCCTGCCGATCGTCCTCAAGGGCAAGGACGGCGACGAGACGGTCAACACCGCCTCGGCGCTGTGGGCGCGGCCGAAGAACGAGATCACGACCGAGCAGTACGGCGAGTTCTACCACCACGTCGGTCATCTTTTCGACGAGCCCTGGCTCATCATCCACAACCGGGTCGAAGGCAAGCTCGAATACACCAACCTGCTGTTCGTGCCTTCGACCAAGCCGTTCGACCTCTTCCACCCCGACCGCAAGGGGCATCTCAAGCTTTACGTCAAGCGGGTGTTCATCACGGACGATTGCGAGGAATTGCTCCCCGGTTATCTCAGGTTTGTGCGCGGCGTCGTCGATTCGGAAGACATGCCGCTCAACATCAGCCGCGAGATGCTGCAGCACAACCCGGTGGTGGCGAAAATACGCAAGGGCCTCGTCAAGCGCGTCCTCGGCGAACTCAGGAAGAAGGCCGAGAAAGCCCCCGAGGACTACGCCGAATTCTGGAAGAACTTCGGCGCCGTTCTCAAGGAAGGCATCTACGAGGACGAGGAGAACCGTGAACGGCTGATCGCACTCGCCCGCTTCGAGACGCTCTCGGGCGATCGTCTCGTCAGCCTCGACGAATACGTCGGGGCGATGAAGGAGGGCCAGCGGGCGATCTACTACATCAGCGCCGATACCCCCGAGGCGGCGCGCCGCAGCCCGCAGCTCGAAGCCTTCCGCGCCCGCGGCGTCGAGGTGCTGCTGCTGACCGATCCGGTCGACGAGTTCTGGGTGCCGGCGGTCCGCGCCTACCAGGAGAAGCCGTTCAAGTCGGTAACCCGCGGCGGCGTCGATCTCGACGGGATCGCGGAGCCGGACACGGCGGCGGAAGAGACGGCGCCCGACGACGACGTCGCCGAGAAGGACATCGACAGCCTGATCGCGTCGTTCAAGCTCACCCTCGCCGACGCGGTCAAGGACGTGCGCGCCTCGACGCGGCTCACCGACAGCCCGGTCTGCCTGATCGCCGACGAGGGCGATCTCGACATGCATCTCGAACGGCTGCTCAAACAGCACAAGCAGATCGACAGCGCCTCGAGCCGCATCCTCGAGATCAACCCGAAACACCCGCTGATCCGCGGCCTCGCCAAACGGGTGCGCAAGGACGGCGCGGCCGACGCCCTCGCCGACGCGGCGCACCTGCTGCTCGACCAGGCGCGCATCGTCGAGGGCGAGCCGCCCCCCGATCTCGCCGCTTTCGCCCGCCGCCTGGCCGAGGTGATGCGCAAGAGTCTCGCCGCCTGAAGGCGGGAGACGACTACCGGAACCGATCGCGGAAGAATTGCCGGGCTAGGAATCGCCGTCGGTGAGCATCAGCCTGCGGACGGCGAGCACCGGACCGAGGCCCTGCTTCTGGATGATGATGACACAGCCGTCACGCCCGCCATCGCCCGAGGTCAGGGCCGTCGCCGGCAGGCGAATGTCGAGCGGCAGTCCCGTCCAGGTGCCGATTCGCCTGAGCTCGCGAACCACGTTGTAATTGCGCACCGTGCGTCCGGCGTTCTCGCCGCGCGCCACGTTGGTGACGCGCACCGCGTCGTAACGCGCGAGCCAGATCGAGGCGGCGCCGTCGAAATGGGCACCGGGAATCGAGACCAGGAGGTTGCGGTCCTGGTCGAGTTCGACGTCGATGTCGAGCTTCTGTCCCGACTGCGCCTGAGCGAGCGCGATGGCGCGGCGAACCGCCGCCTTGTTCGAACCGACCTCGTCGAGCACGCCGTCGATCACCATCTGCGGGGTGTAGACCCGGCCGCGCGCGAGTCGCCGGTCGTAGGCCTTCTGGCGCGCCGTCGCCGCCGGAATGGCGAACGCATCCTTCCAGCCGATGTAATCCCAGTAACTGACGTGCAGCGAGAGCGCCACGACGTCGTCGCGCCTGGCGAGTTCGCCGATCAGCTCGTCGGCCGGCGGACACGACGAACAGCCCTGAGAGGTGAAGAGTTCGACCAGAACCGGCGACCGGGCGTCTTCGGCCTGGGCGGATCCGACGGCGAGAACCACGGCCAGCCCGAGCGCGGCCAGAAAAATCGTTCGACGAAGCATGTCGAGAAAATAGGGTGGCGCGGCGCTCGCGGACGAATCACTTTTCGGTGACGGCCGTTAACGTCTTTCAACCGGTTGAAGCGCCTAGGGAATCACGATCGGCTCCCGGCCGCCAGACGCCGCAGCACATAATGCAGGATGCCGCCGTGGATGTAATATTCGGCCTCGTCAACGGTGTCGATGCGACAGGTCAGCGTGACGTCGTCGCTCGCGCCGTTTGCGCGCACAATGCGGCAGGCGACGTCCATGCCCGGCGTGATCCCGCCGGTGAGGCCGGTGAAATCGAACGTCTCGCTGCCGTCGAGGGCGAGTGTCTTACGCGTCGCGCCATCCTTGAAGACCAGCGGCAACACGCCCATGCCGACGAGATTGGAGCGGTGAATGCGTTCAAAGCTCTCGGCGATCACCGCCCGGACGCCGAGCAGAATCGTTCCCTTGGCCGCCCAGTCGCGCGACGAGCCGGTGCCGTATTCGCGGCCGGCGACGACCACCAGCGGCACGCCGTCGTCGCGGTATTTCATCGCCGCGTCGTAGATCGTCATCTGCTCGCCCGAGGGCATGTGGCGCGTCCAGCCGCCTTCGGTGCCGGGCGCCATCTCGTTGCGCAGGCGGATGTTGGCGAAGGTGCCGCGCATCATCACCTCGTGATTGCCGCGGCGCGATCCGTATGAGTTGAAATCGGCGGGTTCGACCCCGCGCTCGATCAGGTAGCGTCCCGCCGGACTGTCGGGCGCGATGTTGCCCGCCGGCGAGATGTGGTCGGTGGTGATGCTGTCGCCGAGGAGCGCGAGCAGTCGCGCGCCGGCGATGTCCGCGACGCCCGGGGGTTCGGCGCCCATGTCGTCGAAATAGGGCGGGCGCCGGACGTAGGTGGATTCCTCGGACCAGGCGTAAGTGAGGCCGCCGCCGCCGTCGATCTCCCGCCATGCGGCGTCGCCGGCAAACACATTGGCGTAACGCTCGGCGAACATTTCTGGCGTCACGGCCCGGCGCAGCGTCTCGTGGATTTCGCGGTTGCTCGGCCAGATGTCGCGCAGGTAGACGGGCTTGCCCTCGCCGTCTTCGCCGAGGGGTTCGGCGGCGAGGTCGACCGTCATCGAGCCGGCGATGGCGTAGGCGACGACGAGCGGCGGCGAGGCCAGGTAGTTGGCCCGCACGTGCGGATTGATCCGGCCTTCGAAATTGCGGTTACCCGAGAGCACGGCGCAGGCGACCGTGTCGCCGTGACTGATCGCGTCGGCGATCGCCGGGTCGAGCGGGCCCGAATTGCCGATGCAGGTGGTGCAGCCGTAGCCCACCAGGTTGAAGCCGAGGGCGTCGAGATCGGCCTGCAACCCGGATCGCTCGAGATAATCGGTGACCACCTGCGAGCCCGGCGCAAGCGAGGTCTTGACCCAGGGCCTGACCCCGAGGCCGCGGGCGCGCGCCTTGCGCGCGACGAGTCCGGCGGCAAGCATGACCGAAGGATTCGAGGTGTTGGTGCAACTCGTGATCGCGGCGATGACGATGCTGCCGTCGGCGATCTCGTAATCCCGGCCGTCGACCGGGGCGACATGGCGGTCGGCGGCGTCGCGCCGGCCGAACGTCGCGCCAAGCGCCTCGGCGAAACGCGCCTTGGCCTGCGAGAGCGCAATCCGGTCCTGCGGCCGCCGCGGGCCGGCGATGCTCGGCTCGACCGTGCCGATGTCGAGTTCGAGGCCGTCGCTGAACACCGGCTCGGGCGTATCGGCGTCGCGCCACAACCCCTGCGCCCGGGCGTAGGCCTCGACCAGCGCGACCGTTCCGGCGGGCCGCGCCGAGGCTTCGAGGTAGGCGATCGTCTCGCGATCGATCGGGAAGAAACCGCAGGTCGCGCCGTACTCGGGCGACATGTTGGCGATGGTCGCCCGGTCGGCGAGCGCCAGATGATCGAGACCGGGGCCATGGAACTCGACGAATTTTCCGACCACGCCTTTTTCGCGCAGCATCTGCGTAACGGTGAGCACGAGATCGGTCGCCGTCGCGCCTTCGCGCAGGCTTCCGGTGAGCCGGAAACCGATGACTTCGGGAATGAGCATCGAGATCGGCTGGCCGAGCATCGCCGCCTCGGCCTCGATGCCGCCCACGCCCCAGCCGAGCACGGCGAGGCCGTTGATCATGGTGGTGTGGCTGTCGGTGCCGACGAGGGTGTCGGGAAAGGCGATCGCGCCGCCGTCGTCGTCCTGTGACCACACCACGCGGGCGAGGCACTCGAGGTTGACCTGATGGCAGATGCCGGTCCCCGGTGGCACCACGCGGAAATTGTCGAACGCCGCCTGACCCCAGCGCAGGAAGGCGTAGCGCTCGCCGTTGCGGCGCATCTCGGCCTCGACGTTGCGCGCGAAGGCCGCGGTCGTGCCGAAATGATCGACCATGACCGAGTGGTCGATCACCAGGTCGACCGCCGACAGGGGATTGATGCGCGCCGCATCGCCACCCAGCGCCGCCATGGCGTCGCGCATCGCGGCGAGATCGACGACCGCGGGTACGCCGGTGAAATCCTGCATCAGCACGCGCGCCGGTCGGAAGGCGATCTCGCGCGTCGAGCGCCCCGTCTTCAGCCACGCGGCGACGGCCTGCGCGTCCTCGACGGTGACGCTGCGGCCGTCCTCGTGGCGCAGCAGGTTTTCGAGCAGGACCTTGAGCAAGAAGGGCAGGCGCGAGATGTCGCCGAGCCCCGCCGCGGCCGCGGCGGCGAGACTGAAGTAGTCGTAGCGTTTGTCGCCGACCTCGAGGCTGCGGCGGGTGTCGAGTGTATCTTGAGCGACGGTCACGATGGCGCTCCCGGAGGTGGTTGGGGTAACGGATGACGTTGGCCGGGAGGACCGGCGCTTTTAATCTACGATCTTTCCGAGGCCTCTTAAAGGCGCAATCGAACGGCCCCGGAACCCGCGCCACCCGGCGGCGGGGCCGACCGATCGTTGGGGCGCGTCGCGACGGATAATGGGGACATCGGAGACGGCGACGAGGTGTCGTACGGCCGGAGCCGCAACGACCGAATGATCGTGTCAGCGACCCGCCGGAATGATACCATGCATTGGTTGCGGGCCCGCCGGGGCGCTTGACAACGCGGCGGGTGGTAGTGTGTTCTCGCGACGCGCCGATTTGACCGGTTAGCTTGCGGGCGCGCTGGAAATGTGGCTAAAGCGACGGCGGGCAGCCCGGCCTGACTGTGGCGGCCTTTATTTTTGGACGCGTTGCGCGCCAAGCGGACGGCAATACAGGGACGGGCCGGCGCGGCAACGCGACGCGCCCGAGAGAGCGTAGATAGGGACGATGGCAAGGGCCACTGGAGAGAGCCCGGACAGCAGGGAGAGAGAGGCACCGGGCGCAGCCGCGGTGGCCGCGCCCGACACCTTCGCCAAGCTGCTGATCGAGCACGCCCGACGCCACGGCGACCGCCCGGCGATCCGCGAGAAGAACTACGGCATCTGGCAATCCTGGACCTGGGCCGAGGCGCTCGACGAGGTGCGGGCGCTGGCCTGCGGTCTCGCGGCCTACGGCTTCGGGCGCGGCGACAAGCTCGCCATCATCGGCGACAACCGTCCGCGGCTTTACTGGGGCATGGTGGCGGCGCAGGTTCTGGGCGGCGTCCCGGTGCCGATCTATCAGGACTCGGTGGCGCGCGAAATGGCTTTCGTGATCGATCACGCCGACGTGCGCTTCGTGCTGGCCGAGGACCAGGAGCAGGTCGACAAGCTGCTTGAGATCAAGGACGACTGTCCCCGGCTCGAAACCATCATCTACGATGAGCCCCGCGGCATGCGCGGCTATGACCAGACGTTCCTCCACGACTTCGAGGCGGTGCAGGCGGCGGGCCGCGATTTCGACCGCGACCACCCCGGCTTTTTCGACGCCGCGGTCGCCGAGGCCAAGGGTTCCGACGTCGCCATCATCCTCTATACCTCGGGCACCACGGGCGAGCCCAAGGGAGTGATGCTGAGCTTCGACAACATTCTCATCAGCGCGCGCAACGGCGCCGCGCGCGACGGCCTCGGTCCCGACGAGGAGGTCGTCGCCTATCTGCCGATGGCCTGGGTCGGCGACAACATCTTTTCGCTCGGCCAGGCCTACACCATGGGGTTTTGCGTCAACTGCCCCGAATCGAGCGCCACGATCATGCACGACATCCGCGAAATCGGTCCGACCTATTTCTTTGCGCCGCCGCGAATCTTCGAGAACATCCTGACCCAGGTGATGATCCGCATGGACGACGCCGGCTGGTTGAAACGCCGGATGTTCGATTATTTCATGGCGCTCGCGCGCCGCGTCGGCGCCGACATCCTCGACGGCAAGTCGCTGCCGCTGGCCGAGCAGATGCTCTATGGTCTCGGGCGACTGCTGGTCTACGGACCGCTCAAAAACACGCTGGGCATGTCGCGCGTTCGCGTCGCCTACACCGCGGGCGAGGCGATCGGTCCCGACATCTTCCGCTTCTACCGTTCCCTCGGCATCAACCTCAAGCAGCTCTACGGCATGACCGAGGGCTCGGTGTTCGTCACCATGCAGCCCGACGGCGAGATCAAGACCGACACCGTGGGCACCCCGGCGATCGGGGTCGACATCCGCATCGCCGACGACGGCGAGGTGATGTTCCGCGGCCCCGGCGTCTTCCTCGAATACTACAAGAACCCCGAGGCCACCGCCGAGGTCAAGAGCGCCGACGGCTGGTATCGCACCGGCGACGCCGGCTTCTTCGACGACGACGGCCACCTCAAGATCGTCGATCGGGCGCATGACGTGGGCAGGCTCAACGACGGCACCCTGTTCGCGCCCAAATATCTCGAGAACAAGCTCAAGTTCTTTCCGCACATCACGGAAGCGGTCGCCTTCGGCCATGGCCGCGACTACGTCGCCGCGTTCGTCAACATCGACCCCGAGGCGGTCGGCAACTGGGCCGAACGGCAAGGCATCGTCTACGGCAGCTATCAGGAACTTGCCGCCGAGCCGCGTCTCTATGCGCTCGTCGAGGAAGAGGTCGCACAGGTCAATCGCGACCTCGCCGCCGAGCCCCGGCTCGCCGGCTCGCAGATCCGACGGTTCCTGATCCTGCACAAGCAACTCGACGCCGACGACGGCGAACTGACGCGCACCCGCAAGGTGCGCCGCCGGTTCATCGTCGAAAGGTACGCGCCGCTGGTCGACGCTCTGTACTCGGACGCAACCCACGCCGAGATCGAGACCGAAGTGACCTACGAGGACGGCCGCAAGGGAATGGTCCGCGCCGACCTCGAAATCCGTGACGTGGCCGTCGCGCCGCGCGCCGGGCCCGCCGCCCCGCTGAGGAAAGCGAGTTGACGGACGGCGCAATGGCGGCGGCGCGCGAAACCGCCCGGCAAGCCGCGCCGGAAGCACGGACCGCTCCCGCCAAGACGATTGGCGAGACGATTCTCAGGTTCGAAAATATTGGTCTCTCGTTCGGCGGCGTGTTGGCGCTGTCGGAGGTCAGCTTCGAGATACGCGAGCACGAGATTCTCGCCATCATCGGCCCCAACGGCGCCGGCAAGAGCTCGATGCTCAACGTCATCAACGGCTTCTATCATCCGCAACAGGGGCGCATCACCTATCGCGGCAAGACCCGTCGCCGGATGCGCAGCCACGAGGCGGCGGCGCAGGGCATCGCCCGGACCTTCCAGAACATCGCGCTGTTCAAGGGCATGTCGACGCTCGACAACATCATGACCGGACGGCTGCTCAAGATGAAGCGCAACCTGCTCTGGCAGGCGCTCTACCTCGGTCCGGCGCGACGCGAGGAGATCGCGCATCGCGGGTTCGTCGAGCGCATCATCGATTTCCTCGAAATTCAGGCGATCCGGCGTACGCCGGTCGGCAAGCTGCCCTATGGCCTGCAGAAGCGGGTCGAGCTTGGCCGCGCCCTCGCCTCCGAGCCCCGGCTCCTTCTTCTCGACGAACCGATGGCGGGTATGAACGTCGAGGAAAAGGAGGACATGAGCCGCTTCATCATCGACGTCAACGAGGAGTTCGGCACCACCATAGCGCTGATCGAACACGACATGGGCGTGGTCATGGATATCTCCGACCGCATCGTCGTGCTCGATCATGGCCGCAAGATCGCCGACGGCGCGCCCGACGCAGTGCGCGCCGATCCGGACGTGATCGACGCCTACCTCGGCGTCAGCCACGACTGAGGAGGACAGGCGGCCGTCATGGACATCCTCAACGCGCTGTTCGTCTCGCCGTTCCTCGACATCGCCGATTCGCCCGTGTTCTTCGCCGAAGTGGTGATCAGCGGCCTGCTTACCGGCGTCATGTATTCACTGGTGGCGCTCGGCTTCGTACTCATCTTCAAGGCTTCGGGGGTGTTCAACTTCAGTCAGGGGGTCATGGTGCTGTTCGCCGCGCTGACCCTGGTCGGCCTTATGGAGCACGGGTTTCCCGTTTGGCTCGCGCTCGCGGCGACGGTGCTGGTGATGATTGCGCTGGCCTACGCCATCGAGCGACTGGTGCTCCGCCATCTGATCAATCAGGAAGGCATCGTCCTGTTCATGGCCACCATCGGGCTTAGCTTCGTGCTCGAAGGCATCGGCGAGACGCTCTGGGGCAGTAACGTCAAACCACTCGACATCGGCATCCCGGACACTTCGTTCGAGGTCGGCGGCATCCTGCTCAACGAATTCGACCTGTTCGCCGCGGCGACGGGCGCGGTGCTGGTCAGCGTGCTCGCGGTATTTTTCCACTACACCCGCATCGGCCGGGCGCTGCGCGCCGTCGCCGACGATCATCAGGCCGCGCTGTCGGTCGGCATCCCCTTGAAGACGATCTGGGTGATCGTCTGGTCGGTGGCCGGCATCGTCGGCCTGGTCGCCGGCATCATGTGGGGCGCCAAGAGCGGAGTGCAGTTCTCGCTCTCGCTAATCGCGCTCAAGGCGCTCCCGGTGCTTATGCTCGGCGGCTTCACCTCTGTGCCGGGCGCCATCGTCGGCGGTCTCATCATCGGCGTCGGCGAGCAGGTCGCCGAGATTTACTGGGGGCCGTTCTTCGGCGGCGCGATCGAAAACTGGTTCGCTTACATGCTGGCGCTCGTGTTCCTGCTGTTCCGGCCGCAGGGCCTGTTCGGCGAGCGCATCATCGAGAGGGTCTAGGGGCATGATCTACCGCGAGGCCGGGCAGTTCAAGACGAGCTACGCGCGCGATCAGATGATCTTTCCGATCGTCCAGGATCGTTGGGCGGTCTTGGTCTTCATTCTCGCCGCCTATGTCGCGGTGCCCCTGCTCGCAGACGAGTACTGGTTTCAGGCGGTGCTGATTCCGTTCCTGATCTTCGCGCTCGCCGCGATCGGGCTCAATCTCCTGGTCGGCTACGCGGGGCAGCTTTCGCTCGGCACCGGCGGCTTCATGGCGGTCGGCGGCTACATGACCTACAAGATCACCACGGCGTTTCCCGACCTCAACCTCGTGGTCGCCTTTCTGCTCGCCGGACTGATCGCCGCCGGCGTCGGCCTCGTATTCGGCATCCCCAGCCTGCGCATCAAGGGCTTCTACCTCGCCGTCGCCACCCTCGCCGCGCAGTTCTTCCTCGGCTGGCTGTTCAACAAGGTGGCCTGGTTCTACAACTATCAGTCCTCGGGCACGATCACGGCGCCGCCGCGCAAGATGCTGGGGGTGATGGTCGCCGGCCCGGAGGCGACCGCCGAGGTGCGCTATTTCGTCGCGCTCACCATCGTCGTCGTGCTGGCGCTGGTCGCCAAGAACTTGGTGCGCGGGCGCATCGGGCGCGCCTGGATGGCGGTGCGCGACATGGATATCGCCGCCGAGATCATCGGCATCCGTCCTTATCAGACCAAGCTTATCGCTTTCGCCGTCAGCTCGTTCTACTGCGGCGTCGCCGGTGCGATGATGGTGTTTCTGTGGCTCGGCAGCGCCGAAACCGAGGCGTTCGACATCTTCGTCTCGTTCGACGTGCTGTTCATGGTCATCATCGGCGGGCTGGGCAGCATCCTGGGGTCGTTCCTGGGGGCGGCGTTCATCGTACTGGTGCCGGTGTTTCTCACCAACGCGCCGCAGTTTTTCGGGCTCTCCCTGCCGATCGACTTGCAGAAGCACATCGAGGTCATGCTGTTCGGCTCGATGATCGTCTTCTTCCTGATCGTCGAACCGCACGGGCTCGCCCGGCTCTGGCAGATCACCAAGGAGAAACTGAGGTTATGGCCGTTTCCGTACTGATTCGGCCGCCCCCGGACATTGGCCGCCGCGCGCCATCGTGGTAGCGTGCGCGCGGATCCTGGTCCGGGTTTCGAGAACGAAGCGAATTGCTTCACGAATGGGAGGTCATCATGAAATTTCGCAACCTGTCACTAGTTCTTCTGGGGGCGGCGGTCGGCCTGACCGGACTCGCCGCCCCGACGCCGGCGGCGGCGCAGGCCGAGCAGTTCATTCCCATGCTGGTCTATCGCACCGGCCCTTACGCGCCGAGCGGCATTCCGGTGGCCAACGGCTTCCGGGACTACTACACGCTGATCAACAAGCGCGACGGCGGCATCAACGGCGTCAAGATCACCTTCGAGGAGTGCGAGACCAAGTACAACACCAAGCTCGGCGTCGAGTGCTACGAGAAGCTGAAGAACAAGGGGCCGACCGGCGCCTCGCTGGTCAACCCCTATTCGACCGGCATCACCTACCAACTCATCCCGAAGGCGCCGATCGACGGCGTGCCGATCCTGTCGATGGGCTACGGCCGCACCGCGGCCGCCGACGGCCGGGTCTTCCCCTGGATCTTCAACTTCCCGACCACCTACTGGAGCCAGGCGTCGGCCTTCATCAACTACGTCGCCCAGCAGGAAGGCGGGTTCGACAAGCTGAAGGGCAAGAAGATCGCCCACGTCTACCACAACTCGGCCTACGGCAAGGAGGCCAACCCGACGCTCGAAGTCCTGGCCAAGAAATACGGCTATGACCTGACGCTGCTCGCGGTCGACCATCCGGGCCAGGAGCAGAAGGCGACCTGGCTGCAGATCCGCCGGCTCAGGCCCGACT
>JBHHZM010000047.1:0-22431 GCA_046758065.1 Alphaproteobacteria bacterium
TTTTAGCGGATCATGTCGGCTTCGCACTCGGCGGCGGAACGCGGCGCCCGGTCATCGGCACCGCCGCGCGGGCCGCTAGTGCGGCGGCGCATAGTGATGGTTCAGTCCCATCCGTCACCCCCGCGAAAGCGGGGGTCCGGCGGCTCGTGGATTCCGGCTCTGCGCTTCGCTCCGGCCGGAATGACGGGTTGAATCAGCGCGTGAATCTTTTGTTTGTATCTGTGCACTAGTGCAGCGATTGAAAAACGAGGACTTCGTATTTCGCACCCGACCTTTCAACAGTAACGGCCGCTCGCTCGGATCGTCCATATCCCGAGTCCGGGTCCGCCCACAGAAACTTGATCTCGACCTTTATGATGTCTTGAGACGCGCCCACGACCTCGATCTCATCGATGGTAGCCATTTCAACCTTCAAGCTGTTCCGGCCGCTGGGTCCCTCGTTCACCAACTTGTACACACCCATTTCGTTGTAATACTTGGTGATCGCGCCCTTTAGCGACCCGAGCTGTATTGGCGGATAGTCCCCGGTGATGCCGCCGTCAGGCCATTGGGTGGTAGCCTGATATACCCGGTCGAGTTTTTCCAACGTGCCCCTGGTGTCTTCGGTCATGCCTGCGCTCGCGCGACCTTCCCACGCCACCTTGGTCACGATGCTTCCGGCGAGGACATCGAGCGCCCGCGCCAGGTCCGTTCGAAACAGCTCCCGCCCGTCGGCATCGCAATAGGTCGTCAGCTCGCGGCTTTCGGCCGCCCCAACGGCGAATTCGCGAAACGGGAAGTCGGAAACCGAATGGAGGACGCGGAGATTTTCGTCCGAGTAGACGACAGCGGCGTCATACAGGGGCTCGCCCGTGTCGACATCGATCAGGCTGGCCCGCACCGCGACTTCGAGGCAGAACGTCTTGCCCCCTCCCGCCCCGCAATCGCGCAGTTGGATACGCTGGATATCGGCTTGCAGAACCCCCTTGGCGCCGGCATCGACCGCCGGCGAAACTGCGTTGACGCCGCTCTCCGGTTCGCTCACCTGGTCGAAGCCCTGCTCGCGCAAATTCTCGTTCAGACGCTGGCGCAGGTCGGCTATAGGGTCGAACTCACGGATTTCCTCGACCAAGCCCTGTAGGCAAGGAGTCCATTTGCGCTCGGCAAGCGCTGTATCGGCTGTCGCCAGGGCGGCGCCGACCGGCAGGTAAGCAACCGCGATTATGGCGGCGCCCAAGGCCACTGCGGCCCCGCCGAGGCCACCACCGCCGATGCCGGGAAAGCTCCCTCCTTGAATAATCCATGCCGATGGCGCGAAGAACTTCTTGGAGTACTGGCCCCAGTCGGGCGAGACCAACTCCTCGGCGCCCTTCGCGACCAAGGCCAAAGGCTGCGTCTCGCGTAGCCTGGCCGGGTCGATCGGATCGCCGTAATGTGCTATCAGTGACGTCGTAAGCGGGCCGTACTCCGAAAAATGGGCGCCGGCGATTTCCCCGGCCGCGTCAGTCCCGTCGGCAACGTCGAGATCGCCCGAGCACGCCGTTGCGGCTGATGCTTCCCAGTCGTTCGAGCAGGTGATGTGGAGCGAGCCGGCATAAAGAAACGACTGGCCACGCGGCACGTTCAACCAAAAGCCGGGGGGACGATTGGAGCCGTCGCGGGTTCGCCACCAAGATCTCACATAAACATTGTACCCTCCCGGGCCTAAACCGCCACACGGCGTTAGCGGGGAGCCGATCAACAGGCGGTACGACCCTGGCGGCAATACCAGATACCGCCAGCCGACTTTCCCGAGCTCCGATGTGGGAACCCTGTTCTCGGTCACCAGCGGGGCCTCCGTCGCGGTTGCCCCGAGCTCGACGGCCTGGACCCGGAGGCAGTGCCACGGCTCGTCCGTGCTGCCCGTTAGGCTCATGACCTTGCCGTTCATGGCGGCCGTGATCCTGAGGAGCACGATGGCCGCCTTTTGCGACTCGATCGCACGTCGCTGCTCCGCGGTCGGGCCGCCTGTCGAAAGACTGGTCGCGCAGCCGCAAAGCAATACGGCGACGGCAAGTGCGGCCCAAGGGCTACAAAATCCAGTGATTTTCATGGCCAGCCCCCCTCTTGTGCCGGCGACACCGGTAGTATAGCAGGGCGTAAATCTCGCGCACCGGAAATCCAAAGCCTTGCGGAGTTCCCGAGGGAACGCGGATGCGCGCCGCGATGGCCTGCGAGCGCCGGGCCCCCGGAGTCCGGCAGCGCGTCCGCTTCGTGCTTTCGGGCCGCGTCGCATTTCAAACCGGGACACGACCCAAAAGGCGTTGACAGCGCCCGGCCGGCGGTTATAGTCCCGGCTCGCAATCCACGCAGGATCGACGCTCGGTTGCGCCCATTTGGGGCGGGTAAAGGTCATGTTCGCAGTCATTCAAACCGGCGGAAAGCAGTACCGGGTCGCCAAGGACGACGTGATCCGCGTCGAGCGCCTGCCCGGCGAAGCGGGGGAGCAGATCGCGCTCGACGACGTGCTGATGCTCGGCAACGGCGCCGAGCACCGGATCGGCGCGCCGCGGCTCGACGGCGCCCGGGTCATGGCGACGATCCTCGAACAGGCGCGCGGCCCCAAGATCATCGTCTTCAAGAAAAAACGGCGCAAGAACTACCGCCGCACGCGCGGCCACCGCCAGCAACTCACGATCCTGCGCATTACCGATATTCTGAGCGCCGGCGCCAAGCCCGCGACGGCGCCAGCGAAGAAAGCCGTGACGCCCGACGCCAAGCCCGCGAAGGCGGTGAAGGACGCCGCCGAGACCGCAGCGCCGAAGACGGCGACGGCCAAGCCGAAGAAAGCGCCGGTCAAGGAGCCGGTCAAGGCCCCGGTCAAGGCAAAGACGGAACCGGCCAAGCCCGCCGCTCCGAAGAAGGCCTCGCCCAAGAAGGCCGCGCCCAAGAAAGCCGCGCCCAAGAAAGCTGCGCCGAAGAAACCGGCGGCGGCCAAGGCCGGAAAGGCCCCGGCCAAAAAGACCAAGGCCGCCGTAACGGCGAGGAAACCCGCCAAGACGGCGGCGAAACCCAAGGCCGCCGCGAAACCCAAGGCGGGCAAGGGCGCGAACAAGGAGACGTCGTAATGGCGCACAAGAAAGCCGGCGGCAGTTCGCGCAACGGCCGCGATTCGATCGGCCGCCGGCTCGGAGTCAAGAAGTACGGCGGCGAGAGCGTGATCGCCGGGAACATCCTGGTGCGCCAGCGCGGCACCAAATTCCACCCCGGCGCCGGCGTCGGCATGGGCCGCGACCACACCCTGTTCGCCTTGGTCGACGGTCGGGTGACGTTCACCCGGCGCGCCGGCGACCGCCCGGTGATTTCCGTGGTGCCGCCGAACTGAGACACCCGGTGATCGCCTGATCGTCGGGGGAATGGCCGTCCATTCCCCCGTTTTCGTTGGGGGGACATGCGCCAATGAAGTTCCTCGACGAGGCCAAGGTCTATATCCGCTCGGGAGACGGCGGCGCCGGCTGCCTGAGCTTCCGGCGCGAGAAATACGTCGAGTTCGGGGGCCCCGACGGCGGCGACGGCGGTCGCGGCGGCGACGTGATCGCGCTCTGCGTTCAGGGTTTGAACACTCTGATCGACTACCGCTACCGCCAGCATTTCAAGGCGAAAAAGGGCCGGCCCGGCGCCGGACGCAACCGGACCGGCGGACGCGGCGCCGACGCCGTGCTCAAACTGCCGGTCGGCACCCAGGTGCTGAGCGACGACGGCGAGACCCTGCTCGCCGATCTGGTTCGTCCCGGCCAGCGCGCGGTGCTCGCCCGCGGCGGCGACGGCGGCTTCGGCAACGCCCATTACAAGTCGTCGACCAACCGCGCGCCGCGCCGCGCCGATCCGGGCTGGCCGGGCGAAGAGCGCCTGGTCCGCTTGCGCCTCAAGCTGATCGCCGACGTCGGGCTCGTCGGTCTGCCCAACGCGGGCAAGTCCACCTTTCTTGCCGCCGTCTCGCGGGCGCGCCCCAAGATCGCCGACTACCCCTTCACCACGCTCACGCCCCATCTCGGCGTCGTCGTCGTCGATCACCAGGAGATGGTCGTCGCCGACATTCCGGGCCTGATCGAAGGCGCGCACGCCGGCGCCGGGCTCGGCGACCGTTTCCTCGGCCACGTCGAACGCTGCGCGATGCTTCTCCATCTCGTCGACGGCACGGCGGACGACGTCGCCGCCGACTATCGCGCGGTGCGGCGCGAGATCGAAGCCTACGGTCACGGTCTCGCCGCCAAACCGGCGCTGGTCGCGCTCAACAAATGCGACGCGCTCGACGAGGCGGCGATCGACGAGCGACGCGCCCGGCTCGCCGAGGCCGCGGGCGGCGAGGCGCTAGCCATGTCGGGGGCGACCGGCGCCGGCGTGACGGCGGCGCTCCGCGCGCTCGCAGCCGTAGTCGGCGCCCGACGCGACGCCGAGCGCGCCACCCCCGACCGGACCGGGACGGCACCGTGAGCGCGCGACTTGTCAAGGCGCGTCGCGTCGTCGTCAAGATCGGCTCGGCGCTGCTGGTCGACGACGCGACCGGACAGCTCCAGCGCGACTGGCTCGACGCGCTGATCGAGGACGTCGTCGCGATGCGCGGCCGCGGCCAGGAGGTCATCCTCGTCTCCTCGGGCGCGATCGCCCTCGGCCGCCGCCGCCTCGGCCTCACCGTCAGCCGCGCGCTCAGGCTCGAGGAGAAGCAGGCCGCCGCCGCCGGCGGTCAGATCCACCTGGCGCATGCCTACCAGGAGACGCTCGCCCGCCACGCGCTGACCGCGGCCCAGGTGCTGCTCACGCTCGGCGATACCGAGGAACGGCGGCGCTACCTCAACGCCCGCTCGACGCTCGCCGAACTCCTGCGCCTCGGCGCCGTGCCGGTGATCAACGAGAACGATACCGTCGCCACCGCCGAGATCCGCTACGGCGACAACGACCGGCTCGCCGCCCGCGTCGCCCAGATGACCAGCGCCGAGACGCTGGTCATGCTGTCCGACATCGACGGCCTCTACAGCGCCGATCCACGCAGCGATCCGGACGCGCGGCCGATCCCCGAGGTCGCCCGCATCACGCCCGAGATCGAGGCCATGGCGGGCGCGCCCAACCCGGCCTACGGTTCGGGCGGCATGGTCACCAAGCTGATGGCGGCGAAGGTGACGGTCGACGCCGGCTGTCACATGGTCATCGCCGACGGCCGGCGGCTGCATCCGCTGCGCGCCATCGCCGACGGCGCCCGCTGCACCTGGTTCGTCGCCCGGGCCAACCCGCGCACCGCGCGCAAGCGGTGGATCGCCGCCAGCCTCGGGCCGACCGGCAGTCTGACCGTCGATGCCGGCGCGCTGGCCGCGCTCAGCGCCGGCAAAAGCCTGCTTCCCGCCGGCGTGGTCGCGGTCGAGGGCGCGTTCGGCCGCGGCGACGCGGTGCGCGTGCTGGGACCCGACGGGCGCGAGGCGGCGCGGGGCCTGAGCGCCTACTCGGCGGCCGACGCGCGCCGCATCGCCGGGCACAAAAGCCGTGAAATCGAACGGCTTCTCGGCTACCGTGGACGCGAGGAGATGATCCACCGGGACGATCTGGTGCTCCTTTGAGGTGACTGGGATGGCGGTGCTGCACAGCGTCGAGACGGGTGATCTGCACGAGGCGATGAGCGCGCTCGGCACCGCCGCGCGCGCCGCCGCCGAGACCCTGGCGACGACCCCGGGCGAAGCCAAGAACGCCGCGCTCCATGCCGCCGCCCGCGCGATCCGCGAGCGTCGCGACGCCATCCTTGCGGCCAACGCCGAGGACATGGCCGCGGCCCGCCGGCGCGGTCTGAGCCCGGCCCTGCTCGACCGGCTCGAACTGTCGCCCGCGCGTATCGAGGCGATGGCCGCCGGCCTCGAGGCGATCGCCGCGCTCGCCGATCCGGTGGGCGACGTGATCGCCGAATGGACCCGCCCCAACGGCCTCGCGATCCAGCGCGTGCGGGTGCCCCTCGGCGTCATCGGCGTGATCTACGAATCGCGGCCCAACGTCACCGCCGACGCCGGGACCTTGTGCCTCAAGGCGGGCAACGCGGTGATCCTGCGCGGCGGCTCCGAGAGCTTCCGTTCCTCGGGCGCGATCGCCGACTGCCTCGGGCGCGGGCTCGGCGAGGCCGGGTTGCCCGCCGGCGCGATCCAAATGGTGCCGACCCGCGAGCGCGCCGCAGTCGGCGAGATGCTCGCCATGTCGGGAGTCATCGACGTCATCGTGCCGCGCGGCGGGCGCGGGCTGATCGAGCGGGTCAACGCCGAGAGCCGCATCCCCGTGTTCAGTCACCTCGAGGGCGTCTGTCACACCTACGTCCACGAAGCGGCGGACAAGGGCATGGCGCGCGATATCGTGTTCAACGGCAAGATGCGGCGCACCGGCATCTGCGGCGCCACCGAGACGCTGCTCATCGACCGCGCGATCGCCAAGGCGTATCTCCCGGCGATCCTGGAGCCGCTGATCGAAGCCGGTTGCGAAGTGCGCGGCGACGCCCGCGCGCAGGCGATCGACAAGCGGGTGGCGCCGGCAAGCGCCGCCGACTGGGACGCCGAATACCTCGATGCCGTCCTTGCGGTGAAGACGGTCGCGGGCATCGACGCGGCGATCGCGCACATCGCCCGCCACGGCTCGCACCATACCGAGAGCATCGTCACCGACGACGCGGCCGCCGCCGAGCGCTTCCTCGCCCGCGTCGACAGCGGCATCGTGCTGCACAACGCCTCGACCCAGTTCGCCGACGGCGGCGAGTTCGGCATGGGCGCCGAGATCGGTATCTCGACCGGCAAGTTGCACGCCCGCGGACCCGTAGGCGTCGAGCAGCTCACCAGCTACAAATACGTGGTGCGCGGCTCGGGTCAGGTTCGCCCCTGAACCGGTTGCGCCGGCGCCCGACCGCGGGGGCGGGCGGTCCGCGCGCCCGACGGGTCGGCCTGCTCGGCGGCTCGTTCAATCCGGCGCACGAAGGCCACCGCCACATCAGCCTGCTGGCGCTCAAGCAGCTTGGTCTCGACGAGATATGGTGGCTGGTGTCGCCGCAGAATCCGCTCAAACCGGCCGCCGGCATGGCCGGTTTCGACGCCCGGCTGGCCCGCGCCCGCGCCGTCGCCCGCCATCCCCGCATCACGGTCAGCGATCTCGAGCGGCGCCTGGGCTGCGTCTACACCGCCGCCACGCTGCGCGCGTTAACCATCCGTTATCCAAGAATTTTATTCGTCTGGATCATGGGCGCCGACAATCTCGCGCAGATCCCGAGATGGAAGGACTGGCGCGCCATCTTTCGTCTCGTGCCGGTTGCCGTTTTCGACCGACCTTCCTATTCTTATACTGCTCTGGCGAGTCGGGCGGCGCGGCGCTTCGCGCGCTATCGCCTCGATCCCCGGCGCGCCGGGGCGCTGGCGCGGCTCGCGCCGCCGGCCTGGGTGTTCGTGCGGGGGCGGCTGCACGCCGCTTCGGCGACCGAGATCCGCGCCGGACGGAGCGCCGGAGGACACGCCTCGCTCTAGAAACGACCGAAGGAGGGGAAACCCATATCTAACACGGACGACCGCCGACCTTCGTCGTCGGCATTGCTGGCTCTGATCACGGACAGGCTCCACGAAGGGCTGGCGGAGGACGTAACCGTCATCGATCTCCACGGCAAGACCGCCATCGCCGATTACATGGTGATCGCCTCGGGGCGGTCGCAGCGACAGATCGGCGCCCTCGCCGAAAACCTCATACAGATCGTCAAACACGCGGGTCTCGGCCCGCCCGGGGTCGAGGGCCTCGCGCGCTGCGAGTGGGTATTGCTCGACGCCGGCGACGTGATCGTACACCTTTTTCGACCTGAAACCCGCAGCTTCTACAACCTTGAGAAGATGTGGACGGTGACGCTGCCGGAGAGCGCCGCCGAGGCCGGCAAGGACGCGGTGGTGGGTGTCTGAAGACCGCGAGCGGCGCCGGGCGCTTCGCTACCATTGTTAAACTCTTGCTGCTATAAAACGGCCGCATGACGCGCCAGATCACAACCCGGCCCGTCGTTCTTTGCGTGCTCGACGGCTGGGGCGAGAGGGCGGGGGGCGAGGACAACGCGATTCTGCGTGCCCGCACCCCGGTGTGGGACCGCCTGATGGCGCAGCGCCCGCACAGCCGGCTCGAGGCCTCGAACGCGGACGTCGGGCTGCCCAGCGGGCAGATGGGCAATTCCGAGGTCGGCCACATGAATCTCGGCGCCGGGCGCGTCGTGTTGCAGGACCTGCCGCGCATCGACCGAGCCGTGGCCGACGGTTCGCTCGCCGCCAACCCGGCGCTGCTGGATCTGGTCGCCCGGCTCAAGACGCGCGGCGGCGTCTGTCACCTCATGGGGCTGATCTCGCCGGGCGGCGTGCACAGCCACCAGAACCAGATCGCCGCGCTCGCCCGCATCGTCGCCGCAAACGGCGTGCCGGTGGCGGTGCATGCCTTTCTCGACGGCCGCGATACCCCGCCCGAGAGCGCGCGCGACTATCTGCGCGATTTTGCCGCCGACGTCGCCGCGACGCCGTCGATCCGCATCGCCACGGTAAGCGGACGCTACTTCGCCATGGACCGCGACCGGCGCTGGGAGCGCGTCGCGCGCGCCCACGACGCGCTGGCGGCAGCCGAGGGCGAGAGCGCCGCCGATGCCGATGCCGCCGTTGCCGAGGCGTACGCCCGCGGCGAAACCGACGAGTTCGTCGCGCCCACGATCATCGGCAACTACGCCGGCATGAACGACGGCGACGGCCTGCTCATGGCCAATTTTCGCGCCGACCGGGTGCGTGAAATCCTGACGGCGCTGCTCGACCCCGATTTCGACGGCTTCGAGCGCAAGCGGATCCTGCGCTTCGCCGCGGCCTGCGGCCTGACCGAGTACTCGGTCGCGCTCAACCGCTTTCTTGACACCCTGTTCCCGTCCCAGCGGCTCGACGGCGTTCTCGGCGAGGTGGTGTCGCGCGCCGGTCTCAAGCAGCTCCGCATCGCCGAAACCGAGAAGTACGCCCACGTCACCTTTTTCTTCAACGGCGGCGAGGAGCGACCGTTCCCCGGCGAAGAGCGTATTCTGGTGCCTTCTCCCAAGGTCGCCACCTACGACCTCAAACCCGAGATGTCCGCCTACGAGGTGACCGACCGGCTGATCGAGGCGATCGAGAGCGGGCGCTTCGACCTGATCGTCGTCAACTACGCCAACGGCGATATGGTCGGCCATACCGGTAACCTCAAGGCCGCGATGCGTGCGGCAGAGGTGATCGACGACTGCCTCGGACGGCTGGTTTCGACCGTCGAGGCGACCTGCGGCGCGCTGCTCGTTACATCGGATCACGGCAATGTCGAGAGGATGCGCGATTCCGAGACGCGCCAGCCACACACGGCGCACACCTCGAACCCGGTGCCCTTCGTTCTCGTCGGTCCGCTCCGGGACGGAACGGCGCTGCGCGACGGTTGCCTCGCCGACGTCGCCCCGACCCTGCTTGAACTTCTCGGCCTCCCGCGGCCCGCCGAGATGACCGGCCATTCGCTGCTCGTCCCGGCCTCCGCGCGGGCGGGCGGGCGGCGGGCGCAGGCCTGACATGCGCCTCGCCGTCGCCGTCGCATTCGTTCTCGCCGTCGGCGTCGCCGATGCGCCCGCGGCGGCGGCCGGCGTCACCGCGGTCGACATCCGGCTCGAATCGGTCGAGCGCGCGCTCGCCGAGGGCCGCGAGATCGAGCGCCGGCTCGAGAGCCAGGCCGCCGACCTCGAGCGCGAGCTCACGGTGTTGAGGACCAAACTGGTGCACGCCGCGCGCGGCGTCCAGGAGGCCGAGCAGAAGCGCGACGCGCTCGAGGCGCGGCTCGTCGCATTGACGGCGGAGGAGGCGGAAAAGTCCGCCGAGCTGGCGCGCCGGCAGGAAGAACTGGCGGCGACCCTCGGTGCGCTTGAAAGGCTCGGTCGCCAACCACCGGAAGCGCTCATGGCCGTGCCGGCGTCGGTGACCGACACGGTGCGCACCAGCCTCCTGCTGACCGCCGTCGTGCCGTCTCTCGATGCCAAGGCGAAACGTCTGCGCGCAGCGCTCGGCGGCCTCGCGGAACTGCGTCGGCGGATCACCCTGGAAGAGACCAAGGTCGCGGCGCTCCGCGCCGATCTCGGCGCCGACAGGCGGCGCATCGACAGCCTGCTTCAGCGCAAGGCGGCGCTGCAAAACACCACCCTCGCCGAACGCCGCCGCGAAGAGAAGCGCGTCGCGCGCCTCGCGGCCAAGGCCCGCAGCCTGCGGGAGCTGCTCGACCGGCTCGCCGCCGCTGCGCCGCCGCCGGCGGCCGAGAAGCCGGCGCCGCCCGAACCGCTGCTGACGTTGCCCGCCGCACCGGCGACGGGGACGCCCGGGCCGTCCGTCTCGTTCAGCGCCGCGCGCGGCACCCTGCCGCTGCCGGTCAACGGCCAGGTGGCGCGAATCTTCGGTCAGGCCGACGGCAACGGCGCGCACGACAAGGGTATCACCATAGAAACGCAACCGGGCGCCCAGGTGGTCACGCCTTACGACGGCCACGTCGTATTCGCCGGGCCGTTCCTCGGCTACGGCCAACTCTTGATCATCGAGCACGGCGAGGGATATCATATGTTGTTGGCCGGGTTCGCCCGCATCGACAGCGCTCTCGGTCAATGGCTTCTGGCGGGCGAGCCCGTCGGCATTATGGGATCGGGAAACGGCGGCAATCCGGTGCTGTACGTCGAGCTTCGTCGCAACGGCGAAGCCATCAATCCGCTTCCGTGGTTGGCGGCAAGCGCAAAGAAGGTCAATGGATAATGCGTAGGACTTTTCTTGGCGGCCTCATCGCCGTCGCTTTGCTGACGCTGCCGGTACACGCCGAAGCGGCCAGCTCGGAAACTTATCGTCAGCTCAACCTGTTCGGCGACGTCTTCGAACGCGTCCGCGCCGATTACGTCGAAGAGGTGAGCGACAAGGAGCTCATCGAATCGGCGATCAACGGCATGCTGAGTTCGCTCGATCCGCACTCGAGCTACCTCAACCCCGATCGCTTCGAGGAAATGCAGGTCCAGACCAAGGGTGAGTTCGGCGGACTCGGCATCGAAGTCACGATGGAGAACGGCGTCGTCAAAGTGGTGTCGCCGATCGACGATACGCCGGCGTTTCGCGCAGGCATCAAGGCCGGCGACCTGATCACGCACCTCGACGGCGAACAGGTGCTGGGCCTGACGCTCTCCGAGGCCGTCGATCGCATGCGCGGCCCGGTCGGCAGCGACATCGCGCTCACCGTGCGCCGCGAAGGCGAGGACGGCCCCATCGAGATCAAGATCACCCGCGCGATCATCAAGATCCGTTCCGTACGATCGAGGATCGAGGGCGATGCCGCCTATGTGCGGATCACCTCGTTTACCGAGAAGACCGAGAAGGACGTCAAGAGCGCGCTCGGCCAGATCACGGATGAGCTCGGCGACGAGATGTCGGGCGTGATCCTCGATTTGCGCAACAACCCGGGCGGCCTGCTCGATCAGGCGGTCGCGGTTTCCGACCTGTTCCTCGACAAGGGCGAGATCGTCTCGACGCGCGGCCGGCGCGAGGACAGCGTTCAGCGTTTCAATTCGCGCCCGGGCGACCTGATCCACGGCCTGCCGATCATCATCCTCATCAACGGCGGCTCGGCCTCGGCCTCCGAAATCGTCGCCGGCGCGCTCCAGGATCATCGCCGCGCGCTCGTCCTCGGCACCAAGTCGTTCGGCAAAGGCTCGGTACAGACGATCATTCCGCTGTCGGGGCACGGCGCCATCCGGCTGACCACGGCGCGCTATTACACGCCGTCGGGGCGTTCGATTCAGGCCAAGGGAATCGAGCCCGACATCGAGGTCAGCCAGGCGCGCATCGAAAAGCTCGACCAGAAGGAAGGGCGCGACGAAGCCTCGCTGCGCAACCGGCTCGCCAGCGAGGAGGAGTTGAACGGCGGGAAACCCGAGAAGGCCGACAAGCAGCACACCAACGGCCGCTCGGCTACGGCGGAGGCCGATTTCCAGCTTGCCCGGGCGATCGACCTCCTGCACGGGCTTGCGCTGTTCCGCGAAAGACTCGTCAACTAGCCGGGAGCGTCGGCGGGCGGCGCGACCGAGGCGAACGGGATCGTGAACCGGACTTTCAGTCCGCGACGGCATAACCGGCGCAGCTTCGGCGCGCCCGCGACTCTCGCTTCGCTGCTGCTGGTCGGGGCCGGCGCGGTCGCGCTGTGGATCGCCGTCGTCCCGCCGGCGGCGCCGCCACGAGCGGTGCTTGCGCTGACCCCGCGCGCCGAGGTGACGTTCGGCCTTACGTTTGCGGAAGCCGCCGTGCGAGACCCCCTCGCGGCGGCGGTGGTTGCGCCGACGGTGGTCGCGCCGCCGGAGACGGCCGGCCCCGCCCCCGAGGCGCCGGCGCCGGCGGTCGCGGCGATTCCGCCGCCGCCCGAGGACATCGGGCCGGTCGCATCCGAAGTGCTGGTCGCCGGCCTGGCGCCCGTGACCGACGCATCGGCCATCGTCCCGGGCGACGCCGTGGATGCACCCGGGGTCGCCGCCGCAGTCGAGCCGGCGATCGCGGCCCCGGCGGAGACGCCGGCCGGACCGGCGCCCCGGCCCGCGTCAACCATCGTGCCGGCCGCCGGATCCATGCCGGTGTCCGCGCCCGAGGCGCCCGCCACGGCGGCGATCGAACCGCAGCCCGAGGACGTGTTCGACGCGGCGGCGCCCGAACCTGCGCCCGAAGCGGCGGTCGCGTCGCTCGTCGCGCCCGTCCCGTCGCCGGTTTCGGAGCCGGCGGCGGTAGCCATGCCCGAGCCCGAGGCGCTCGCCCCCGCGCTCGCAATCGTCGCGCCCGCTCCGCCGGCGGCGCCCGATACCGGCAATCCGGTCGTCTCCGAACCGGCGCCTGACACGAAAGCGATTGCCGCCGTGCTAGCGGCGTCGCCGACGTCCGCGCCCGCGACTCGCGACGCTGGACCGTCCGGGACGCCCTCCGAACCCGGGACCGCGCCGGGCGTGATTCCGGTGCCCGATCCGGCGGTCGTGCCGGAACCGCCCGTCGCGGCAACGCCGGCGCCCGAACCCGATTTCGAGCCCACCGCCGTCGCCGCCACGCTGGCGCCCCGGCGCGAGACGGCGCCGGCACCACCCCCCCCGTCCGAACCGTTGGTCGAACCCAAACCCGCGCTCGTACTGTTGTCGCGTCCGCTGTCCGAAGCCGCACCGCCCGCCCCGGCGACGCCGCCGACGCCCGAATCCGAGCGTCGTCCGATCGCCGCCGAAACGGTCGCAGCGCCGCCGGCTTCGCTGGCTCCGCTCGAAACGGTCGCAGCGCTCGAACCGCGGCCCGCGGACGACCCGGTCGCCGGCGCCGACCGCGCGCTCCCGGAGGGCTCCGATGCCGCGCCCGGTGTGGCGGTTGCGGCGATTCTCGCGGAGATCGCGCCGGCCGCCGGCGCGCCCGATGTCGAGGTGCCCGAACCGATCGCGCCCGAAGCCGCGCCGCCGGTGATCGCGGCGCAGGACGCCGGAACGCCCGATGCGGCCAGTCCCCCCTCGCCAGCCGTCGCGCCGCTCGCGCCAACCGACCCCGCGCCGGCGGCAACCCCCGAGGAAGCGTGGCTGGCCTATGCGCGACCCGCCGAATTGCCGGCCGGCCGGCCGCTCATCGTCGTGGTCGTCACCGGGCTCGGCCAGAGCCGGGCGGCCGCCACCGCGGCGGTCCGAATGCCCGGTGCGGTGACCCTGGGGTTCGTGTCCTACGCGCGCGACCTGCAGAAGTGGATCGATTTGGCGCGCGCCGGCGGCCACGAGGTCGTCCTCGACCTGCCGATGGAGCCCGAACGCTACCCCGCAATCGACCCCGGTCCGCAGGCGCTGTTCACGACCCTGCCGAACGCCGAGAACCTCGACCGGCTGTCCTGGCATCTGGGACGCGCGACGGGTTATATCGGAGTGACCCACAACATGGGATCGCGCTTCACCGCGTCGGCCGACGCGCTCGGGCCGGTGCTCGCCGCGCTCAAGGCGCGCGGCCTGATGTATCTCGACGCCCGCACGTCGAGCCGCAGCGTCGGCGGCGCCCTCGCCGCGGCCGCCGGTCTGCCGCACGCGGTCAACGATCGCTTCCTCGACGCCGAGGCCTCGCGTCCCGCGATCGACCGGCGTCTCGCCGAGGTCGAACGCATCGCCCGACGCCGCGGTCTCGCCGTGACCATGGGACAGGCCTTTCCCGTGACCCTGGCCCGCCTTGAAGAATGGCTGCCGACGCTCGAAGCGAAGGGGTTCACGCTCGCGCCTCTCAGCGCCGTGGTCCGTCGACAGGCGCAGCGGTGAGCGTCGGCCGGGAGGACGACCGGCCCTTTCGCCCGGGCGTCGGCGTCATGCTGCTCGACCGCGAGGGCCGCGTCTTCGTCGGCCGGCGCGCCGACACTCCGGGCGATTCGTGGCAGATGCCGCAGGGCGGAATCGACCCGGGCGAGACGCCGCGCGAGGCGGCGCTGCGCGAGCTCGAGGAGGAAATCGGCACCGACAAGGCCGAAGTCGTGGCCGAGAGTCGGGACTGGTTTTCCTACGACCTGCCGCCCGAGATTAGCCGGCGGGTGTGGGGCGGCAGGTTTCGCGGCCAGCGCCAGAAATGGTTCGTCATGCGCTTCACCGGCGAAGACGGCGACATCCGGCTCGATACCGCGCATCCCGAGTTCGTCGCCTGGAAGTGGGTCGACGCGGCCGAACTGCCGCGGACCATCGTCGCCTTCAAGCGCGCGCTTTACGAAGCGGTGATCGAGGAGTTCCGCGAGCTGCTCGACCGGCATGGGTAGGGCTCACGATGTTGGCAAGATTCCAAGTCAGCCCGCTTAATTATCGTCGCCGTTGATAGGAACAGGTTTTCCGTCGCGGACAACGACATCCGTTCGTTTGTATACGGCCTTGCCCTTCAGCTTCTTCGCCGGGCGCCTTACGCCGAACGTATGTGTGCGACCGCCCCCCGCCGAACCCGCGCCACTCGATTCGTACTTCCAGTCGGATTTTTCCAGGAACACGATATCGACGCGCCACAAGAGCACAGGCCTTCCCGGCTCGAGCGATTCGGTCGGATCGACCATATACCGCCAAATGATATACCAGCCGGGATGGTCGTAATGGGATTGGATTGCCCAAACCCTTTTGCTCGCTTTGCTCTCCAACGATTCGTTGGGACCGGGATTATCCCCGGCGCCCCTGCGTCGGAGGTCGGGAAATCGCTGTTGGGCAGTATCCGTATGGCGGTGTTTTTCATAGTTGCTTAATGAATCTAAGGCTTTGGTCCCAAGAATCCCCACAACGGCGCTGAAAACATTGGCCTGTTCGTAATAAATGTCTACAAAATCGGTAAGGCTCTTTTCAGTATATGCAATGGCCCGTCTTATGGCGGAAATATCTAGGCCAGGAGGCAAGGCAACCGAGGGGTCGAAGTCAGTTTTTCGAACCATTTGAACCGAGTTCGCGTTCAGACATCCTTGCCAGCCGGGGAATCGTCCTCTCGGCCAAACGAAAATACTCGCCGTCAATTTCGATCCCGACGCTCCGCAAGCGGCAAGCAGCGGCGGCCGCAACCGTCGAGCCCGAGCCCATAAAGGGGTCGAGAATCACCCCCTCACCCAAAGGCAGGGACGCACGGACGATCCGACGCAGGAAGCTCTGCGGCTTGAGCGACGGATGTGGCGCGATACGCCGTTCGATCCCTCGTGCGGGCGATGAACTTATCAGGTCCTTAAAAGGCTCTTTATCCGAAATCCGCCGCAAGCCGCCGGTTTTCCACTTGCGTAAATTGTCTTGCACCCGCCCTTCGCACGGTTTCCGGAATAGGCCCCATGGTTCCCAGCACGATTTTGGCATGACCGAAACGTCTGAAAATTCGCCATGCGCATTCTTCGGACGATCACCGCCGCGCAATGTGTGAACAACACGGATGATCTCGCCGCGTTTTTCGAACCCTTGGGATATGAACGGTTCGTAGACCAGATACGAAACCAGCGGATTGGTCGCTATGAAGACGTGCGCCCCCGGAACCAGGACACGATGGAGAAGACGGGCTAGCTCCGAAAAGAAATCCCGCAACGCCATTTTGTCTCGGTCGTTGAGAACAGTGAATCTGGGTATCGGTCGTCGCTTGCAACCATCAAAACTCGGTGGAATGCGCCATACCCCGCCCCTTCCCAATCGCAGCTTTTCGAGTTCGCCGTCCGAGTATTCGAGCAGTCCATAAGGGGGATCGGTCACCACCGCATGAATCGAATTCGCGCCTGCGGAACTCAGCCACGCGAAAGCGTCGCCTTGATGAATTTCGTAAAGGTCGAGAACCTCGCGTTTAGCCGCCGAGCAAAGACCCGGTTTTCCCTCGGGACCCGCCTCGGTTGCCGAAAGCGTATCGGTATTCCGATCCATAAAGACTTCCAGTCGAATGAACGAGGCGCCAACGTGAAAAATAACCGCTGTCAACAAATCCTACACGTTCGACGCGCTCTTGTGTATCTCAGTAGCTTACGCTTCGGCGCGGGAGAGTCGGCGCACCCGGATCTGCATGAGCCGCCAGCCGATCTGCACCAGAATGCGGCCCAAACGCCCCCGCGGCTTGAGCCCCGCCGCCTTGAGCACCATCCGCAAGGCCCGCTGGACGTGGCCGAAACGGTAGAGCGGCAGCGCCCGGCGCTCGTAGGCGCGCACCGCCCGGCGCCGGTCGTAGTCGTGGGTGGCGCCGCTGCCGCAATGAAAGGCGAAGGCAAGCTCGTCGTCCTCGCTTTCGGCGAGCCGTCCGAAGGCGATGCGCAGCCGGGCGAGCGTTCCGAGCTTATCGTGTGCCTGATAGCGCCGCATGTGGTCGAGGAAGAGCTTGTAGTGGCGGAACTCGTCGCCGGCGATGCGGTGGCAAATCTCCTTCAGCACCGGTTCGTCGACCGCGTCGCGCAGCGCGCTGTAATAGGACGACGTACCGACTTCGACGACGCAGCGGGCGACGAGTTCGCCGCAGCGCGAGCCCCGCACCGATGACCGGGTGTCGAGCGGCACCTGCTGGTAGCCTTCGGTAAAGCGTTTGAAAGCGGTTTCGCAATCGAACGCCGGATCGGCGAGTTCGGCCCAGCGTTTGAGCGCAAGCCCGTGCTGAACCTCCTCGACCGCCCAGTCGTTTACCGCCCGGCAGAAATCGGGATCGTCGTAAAACACGTTGCCGAGGTATTCGGCGTATTCGGCCGAGTTGTACTCGACGAGGCTCGCGGCCTTGATCGCGTCGACGATTCCGGCCTCGACCCGTTCGGGATCGAAGTTGCGCCAGGAAATGTCGTCAAGCGTCCAGTGCCCCATGACCGGTCTCCGGAACCCGCGAAACATCGGTTTTCTTTGGAATAAACCAGAACGGGAGCGCGCTCAAGTCCGCGGCGTTTTGTTCCGGCGCTACCGGCCGGCAAAAGGCGTTCGCGTCTTTATACGTTATACGTTGCGGTCGAGCGCCGCGAGCATCGCCTCGCAGACGGCGATCTCCTTTTCGGCCGCGGCGCGTTCGGCGTCGCTATCGGCGTCGCTCAAATCCGCCTCGGCCGTCTTGAGACGCGCCTCGACCTCGCCGCGGTCGAGCGTCTCAAGCGGCGAGGCCTGGCTCGCCAGCACGGTGCAGCGCCGTTCGTTGACCTCGGCGAAACCGTCGGTGACGAAGATCCGCTGCTCGACTCGGTCGCCCTGGTAAACGTCGATCACGCCCGGCCGCACGGTCGAGATGAAGGGGGCGTGTCCCGGCAGCACGCCGAAATCACCTTCCGAGCCCGGCACGACGACCATGTCGACGTCGGTCGAGACCAGCAGCGCTTCCGGCGAGGCGAGCTCGAAACTGACCTTGTCGCTGTTCACGGGCCGCGCCTCACGCCGCCTCGGCGGCCATGCGCTTGGCCTTCTCGACCGCCTCGTCGATGGTGCCGACCATGTAGAACGCGGCCTCGGGCAGATCGTCGTACTCGCCGGCGCAGACCGCCTTGAAGCCCGAGATGGTGTCGGCGAGGTTGACGAACACGCCCGGCGTGCCGGTGAATACTTCAGCGACGTGGAACGGCTGGCTGAGGAATCGCTGAATCTTGCGCGCCCGCGCCACGGTAAGCTTGTCGTCCTCGGAGAGTTCGTCCATGCCGAGGATGGCGATGATGTCCTGCAGCGACTTGTAGGTCTGCAGGATGCGCTGCACCTCGCGCGCGATCTCGTAGTGCTCGCCGCCGATGATGCGCGGATCGAGCATCCGCGAGGTCGAATCGAGCGGATCGACCGCCGGGTAAATGCCGAGTTCGGCGATCTGGCGGCTCAGCACCGTGGTGGCGTCGAGATGCGAGAACGAGGTCGCGGGCGCCGGGTCGGTGAGGTCGTCGGCGGGTACGTAGATCGCCTGCACCGAGGTGATCGAGCCCTTGTTGGTCGAGGTGATGCGCTCCTGCAGATTGCCCATGTCGGTGGCGAGCGTCGGCTGGTAGCCCACCGCGCTGGGAATGCGGCCGAGAAGCGCCGAGACCTCCGATCCCGCCTGGGTGAAGCGGAAGATGTTGTCGATGAAGAGCAGCACGTCCTGGCCCTCCTCGTCGCGGAAATATTCGGCCAGCGTCAGTCCGGTAAGGCCGACCCGGGCGCGCGCGCCGGGCGGTTCGTTCATCTGGCCGTAGACCAGCGCCGCCTTCGAGCCTTCGCCGTCGAGCTTGATGACGCCCGATTCGACCATCTCGTGATAGAGGTCGTTGCCCTCGCGGGTGCGTTCGCCGACGCCGGCGAACACCGAGAAGCCGCCGTGCGCCTTGGCGATGTTGTTGATCAGCTCCATGATGATGACGGTCTTGCCGACGCCGGCGCCGCCGAACAGGCCGATCTTGCCGCCCTTGGCGTAGGGCGCGAGCAGATCGACGACCTTGATGCCGGTGATCAGGATCTCGGCTTCGGTCGACTGGTCGACGAAGTCGGGCGCGGACGCATGGATCGGCGCGCTGCGCTTGGCCTCGACGGGCCCGCGCTCATCGACCGGTTCGCCGACCACGTTGATGATCCGCCCCAGCGTCTCGGGCCCCACCGGCACGACGATCGGACCACCGGTGTCGGTCACCTCCTGGCCGCGCACCAGGCCTTCGGTCGAGTCCATGGCGACCGTGCGCACGGTCGACTCGCCGAGGTGCTGGGCGACCTCGAGAACGAGGCGCTTGCCCGCATTCTCGGTGTGAAGCGCGTTGAGGATCGGCGGCAGATCGCCTTCGAACTTGGCGTCGACGACGGCCCCGATGACCTGGGTAATCTTCCCGACGACGTTCTTCATGGTGCTGCTCCCGTGGGCATGTCGTTGGTTGCGCGGCCGGTCCTGCGCCTCACAGCGCCTCGGCGCCGGTCACGATCTCGATCAGCTCCTTGGTGATGGCGGCCTGGCGCGTGCGGTTGTAGTGCAGCGTCAGCTTGTCGATCATCTCGCCGGCGTTGCGGGTGGCGTTGTCCATCGCCGTCATGCGCGCCGCCTGTTCGCTCGCCGCGCTTTCGAGCAGGGCGCGGAAGAGCTGGACCGCGAGGTTGCGCGGCAGCAGGTCGGCCAGGATTTCGCTTTCGTCGGGCTCGTACTCGTAAATCGCGCGCGGTCCGGCGGCGGCCTCGGGCTCTTCGGCTTCGGGCAAGGCGTAGGGGATGAGCTGCTGCACCGTCACCTGCTGGCTGATCACCGACCTGAAGCGGTTGAAGACGATGGTGGCGACGTCGAAGGCGTCGTCGTCGAACATCGTCGCGAGAAGCCCGGCAATCGCGCTCGCCTTGTCGAAAGCGAGGCCGCCCTTGTCGATCTCGTTGATGGTGTCGACGATCAGCGGGCCGAAATCGCGCCTGAGCTGCTCGCGTCCCTTGCGCCCGAGGCACAGCAGCGCGACCTCCTTGCCCGCTTCCTGAAGCGCGGCGATGCGGGTCCTGACCTCGCGCACCACGGTGCTGTTGAACCCCCCGCAGAGGCCGCGGTCCGAACTGGTGACGATCAGCAAATGCCTACGGTCGGCGCCCGAACCGACGAGCAACTTGGGCGCGTTCAGGTCGCCGGCGACGCTGTCGGCGATGGCGTGCAGCACCCTCTCCATGCGGTCGGCATAGGGCCGCGACGCTTCGGCGTGCTCCTGCGCGCGGCGCAGCTTCGACGCCGCGACCATTTTCATCGCCTTGGTGATCTTCTGCGTCGACTTGACGCTGTTGATCCGGATGCGGAGCGACTTGAGGCTGGGCATTGTTTTCCGGGGAGGCGCCGGCGTCAGGCGAAGGTCTTGGAAAAACCGTCGAGGATCGAGCGGAGCCTGGCCTCGATCTCTTCGGTGATCTCGCCCTGTTCGCGGATCGCCGTCAGCACGTCGGCATGCTGGTCGCGAACCTCGTCGAGCAGGGCGTCGGCGAACCGCGTGATGTCGCCGATCTCGAGCGCGTCGAGATAACCGCGCACCCCGGAGAAGACCGTCACCACCTGCTCTTCGACCGAAAGCGGCGTGTACTGCGGTTGTTTCAACAGTTCGGTAAGCCGGGCGCCGCGGTTGAGCAGGCGCTGCGTCGCCGCGTCGAGGTCCGAGCCGAACTGGGCGAAGGCGGCCATCTCGCGGTACTGGGCGAGTTCGAGTTTGATGGTGCCGGCGACCTGCTTCATCGCCTTGATCTGCGCCGCCGAACCGACCCGGCTGACCGAAAGGCCGACGTTGATGGCCGGACGAATGCCTTGGTAGAACAGTTCGGTCTCGAGGAAGATCTGCCCGTCGGTAATCGAGATCACGTTGGTCGGAATGTAGGCGGAAACGTCGCCGGCCTGGGTTTCGACCACCGGCAGCGCGGTCAGCGAGCCGCCGTCGTGGTCCTCGTTCATCTTGGCCGCGCGTTCGAGCAGTCGCGAGTGCAGGTAGAAGACGTCGCCGGGGTAGGCCTCGCGTCCCGGCGGACGGCGCAGCAGCAGCGACATCTGGCGATAGGCGACGGCGTGCTTGGAGAGATCGTCGTAGATAATCAGCGCGTGCATGCCGTTGTCGCGGAAGTATTCGCCCATGGTGCAGCCGGTATAGGGCGCGAGGAACTGCATCGGCGCCGGCTCGGAAGCGGTGGCGGCGACCACGATCGAGTACTTGAGCGCGTCATTGTCCCGGAGCGTCTTGACGATCTGCGCCACGGTCGACCGTTTCTGGCCGACGGCGACGTAGATGCAGTAAAGCTTCTTCGATTCGTCGTCGCTCTCGTTGACCGCCTTCTGGTTGATGATGGTGTCGATCGCGACTGCGGTCTTGCCGGTCTGGCGGTCGCCGATGATCAGCTCGCGCTGACCGCGCCCGATCGGCACCAGGCTGTCGAGCGCCTTGAGGCCGGTCTGCATCGGCTCGTGCACCGAGCGGCGCGGGATGATGCCCGGCGCCTTGACCTCGATGCGCCGGCGCTCGGTGGTTTCGATCGGACCGCCGCCGTCGATCGGGTTGCCCAGGGCGTCGACCACGCGGCCCAGCATGGCCTTGCCGACGGGCACGTCGACGATGGCGCCGGTGCGCTTGACGATGTCGCCTTCCTTGATGTCGCGGTCGTCGCCGAAGATGACCACGCCGACGTTGTCGATCTCGAGATTGAGCGTCATGCCCCGGATGCCGCCGGGAAACTCGACCATCTCGCCGGCCTGCACCTGATCGAGCCCGTAGACCCGGGCGATGCCGTCGCCGACCGACAGCACCTGGCCGACCTCGGCGACTTCGGCCTCGGTGCCGAAACCGGCGATCTGTTTCTTGATGATCGACGAGATTTCCGCCGCCCGGATTTCCATCAGCCCGTTTCCTTCATCGCAAGATGCAATCGTTCGAGTTTCGTCCTCAGCGAGGCGTCGACCATGCGCGAGCCGACACGCACCACCAGGCCGCCGATCAGGCCGGCGTCGACCTCGGCGTTCACCGCCACGTTGCCGCCCACCGCCCGCTTGAGCGCCGCGGCGATGGCGCCGAGCTGATCGGCGCTCAGCCCGGTCGCCGAAGCCACCTCGGCGCGCACCTCGCCGCGGTGCGCGGCGAGCAGCCGGTTGAACGCGGCGATGATGTCGGCCAGCACGAACAGCCGGCGGCGCTCGGCCAGCAGACCGACGAAGCGGCGGGTCAGGTCGGTGGCTTCGGCGCGCTCGACGATCGCCGTGATCGCCCGCCCCTGTTCGTCGCGCGTCAGCACCGGGCTGCGCACCAGGCGATCGAGGTCGCCGCTCCGACCGAGCAAGTCCCCCAGCGTCGCGAGGTCGGCCGCGACCGCGTCGACCTGCCCACCCTCGACCGCCAGCTCGAAGAGCGCCGTGGCGTAGCGCTCGGCGAGTCCCGTCAGGCTGCTAGCGTTTGTCGCCAAGGCGGTTTGCCCCCACCGAACCCTGTACGTTAAACAGTTGAAATTAAACGGTTACAACAATATTTGAGGCCGGGCGATGACCCGACCCCAGC
>JBHHZM010000048.1:0-22326 GCA_046758065.1 Alphaproteobacteria bacterium
CCTTTGTGGAAAGTTTCAACGGGAGGTTCCGCGATGAATGTCTGAACGAGGAATGATTCACCAGCCTGGCCCACGCCCGGACCGTGATCGAGGCCTGGCGGGTGCATTACAACACCAACAGGCCGCACTCGGCGCTCGGCTACCAGACGCCGGCCGCCTACCTCGCGGCAAGGGCAGCTTCGCTTGAGCTACGCAAGGGCTCCGCTCAGCTGCCCTTGCGATCTATGATCAACAGAGAGGACTCTCAGACCACGTGGCCCTAATCCAGGGGGAAGGTCAGGCGTGATATATCTGGCGCTCGAAAATGGCAACGCCAGCAACGATGATATATTTCTCGTTGGGGTCTAATACGGTCCCGGACGCGTCAAGGTATAGTAGGAACATGACGCGACCAGTATACAAAAACGGCAGCCGGGTGGGAACCATGTCCCAACGAACTGCTAATGCAATTCTCCCGACCGCAATTTAACCTACAACAATATGTTTGCGAATCAAACCGGAATCAAAAATTTAATTTTGTCAAGAAAATTTTTTCAAATTTGTGGCGAATCAGCCACTTTTATCAGAATCGGGCACTTTCGTTATCTATACAATCGCCGGAAAGCGCGGGATGGCAGGGCGCGTTGCGGCCCCCGGCTCAGCCCGCCGGCGCGTCGAGCGCCTCCTTCACCTTGCCGGCAAGCTGGGCGAGGCTGAACGGCTTGGGCAGGAAGCCCACGTCGCGGGCCTTGTCGAGCTTCTCGCCGAAGGCTTCTTCGGCATAGCCCGAAATGAAAATCACCCTGAGATCGGGCCGGTTCTCGCGCACGGTCTCGACCAGCGTCGTACCGTCCATCTGCGGCATGACGACGTCGGTGACGAGCAGGTCGATGGTCCCGTCGTAGGACCCGATGACGTCGAGCGCCGCCTCGCCCGAGTCGGCCTCGAGCACGGTATAGCCCTTGCCGCGCAGGGCGCGCGAGCCGAAAACGCGCACGCTGTCCTCGTCCTCGACCAGCAGGATGGTGCCCTTGCCGGTGAGGTCGCGGGCGGGCTCCGGCGGAGCCGCGGCGCGGTCCTCGGCGGTCTCGGCCTCGTCGGCGCGATGGCGCGGCAGGAAAACCCGGAAGGTCGCGCCCGCGTCGGGCGCGCTGTCGACGAAGACGTAGCCGCCGGTCTGCTTGACGATGCCGTAGACGGTCGACAGCCCGAGTCCGGTCCCGGCGCCGACCTCCTTGGTCGAAAAGAACGGGTCGAAGATCTTGCCGAGGTGTTCCTTGGGAATGCCGACGCCGGCGTCGGCGACCTCGATCAGCACGTATTCGCCGGCCGGCAGGAGCTCGTGCCCGAACTTCACCGACTCGCTCTCGGAAACGTTGGCGGTGCGGATGGTCAAGGCGCCGCCGTCGGGCATGGCGTCGCGCGCGTTGACCGCGAGGTTGATGATGACCTGCTCGATCTGCCCCTGGTCCGCCTTGACCTGGCCGAGGTCGCGGGCGTGCACCATCTTGAGCTCGATGTTCTCGCCGATCAGCCGGCGCAGCAGGTTGGTCAGCTCGGCGAGCACGTCGGTCAGCACCAGCACCCTGGGCTGCAGCGTCTGGCGCCGCGAGAAGGCCAGCAGCTGGCGCACCAGACCGGCGGCGCGGTTGACGTTCTGCTTGATCTGCATGATGTCGGCGAACGACTGGTCGCCCGCCCGGTGGCGCATCAGCAGCAAATCGCAGAACCCCATCATCGCCGTCAGCAGGTTGTTGAAATCGTGCGCGATGCCGCCGGCGAGCTGGCCCACCGCCTGCATCTTCTGCGACTGGAAGAACTGGCGTTCGAGGTCTTTCTGTTCGGTGGTGTCGATGAGATGAAGAATCACGCCCGTGACGTCGCCGCCGACGTCCTCAAGCGGGCTGGCATAGAGCGAAGCGGAGGACTCGTGCGGCAGGTTGAGGCGCACCTCGAGCGGGGCCAGCCCGCGGGTGCGGCCGGCGGCGGCTTTCAGACGCGCCTCGAGGTCGGCGTGATCGCCGGCGTCGATCATCTCGACGAGCCGGCGGCCCACCGGATCGGCGCCCGTCTCACCGGCCATGGCCCGGAACATGCGGTTGCAGTCGACGACCACGCCGTCGAGATCGACCAGTGCGATGCCGATGGGTGCCGACTCGAAGAAGCGTGCCGAACGCTGCTCGGCCTGGTGCAACACCGCGCGCGATTCGCGCCGGGCGGCGACCTCGCTCAGCACCGAGCGCGTATAGGACGCGCCGCCGGCGCCGTGGCCGATATTCTGCGAGAGGAAGGCAGGCAGGCTGTCGCCCGCCTGCCGGCGCAGCGCGATTTCGAGCTCGGCGATCTCGCCGGGGATCGCCGGCGCGGCGACCGCTTCCTCGTCGCCGCCCTCGCGGTCGAACAGATCCGCCACCCGCGCGCCCGACGCCATCACGTCCGCGGGATCGCGTCCCAGCCAGTCCGCAAGCGTTCGGTTGACGTAGCGCAAACGGCCCTCGGCGTCGGCCGAGTAGAAGCCGAGCGGCAGGTTGTCGACGAGATCGCTAAGCCGGGCGCAGGCGTCGTCGAGGGCGTCGGCGCGTCGGCGCGCTTCGGCGACGGCGGCTTGCGCTGCGATCCGCGCTTCCGCCTCGGCCGCGGCGCGCCGCTCGGCGCGGTAAAGCGCGGCGATGCTGACGACGCCGAGCAGCAAAATGATCAGGGCGACCGGACCGGCCTCCGCAACGCCGTCGGCGCGCAGGGCGAAGAACACCAGCAGGGCGGCCGCCGCGAACCCGGCGCCCGGCGCCCAGACCCGCCAGCTCTTGCGCTGCGCGGCCCCGTCGGCGACCGACGGCGCGGCCGACCCGGGCCGGGGCGCGCCGACCGGCCCGCCGGATGCCCGCTGATCGCCGTAGGATGAGTCCATCTGAGCTACCGGTGATCTCCCCCCGCCGCAGCGTCATCGCGGGCGGCGCGGCATCTTACCCTTGAGTCGCCAGACGTAACCTATCACCTCGGCTACCGTCTTGTAATGGGCCTCGGGTATCTCGTCGTCGATCTCTACACCGGCATGGAGGGCGCGGGCAAGCGGCGGATTCTCGACCACGGGCACGGCGTTCTCCTCGGCCGCCTTGCGGATGCGCAGCGCCACCGCATCGACGCCTTTGGCCAGCATCTTCGGCGCGTCCATCGTCATGGTGTCGTACTTGAGCGCGACGGCGTAATGGGTCGGGTTGGTGATCACCACGTCGGCCTCGGGCACCGCGGCCATCATGCGCCTGCGGGCGCGCTCCATGCGCAACTGGCGCAGCCGCGCCTTGACCATGGGGTCGCCCTCCGACTGCTTGAGCTCGTCCTTGATTTCCTGCTTCGACATTTTCATCGACTTGTGGAACTCGAACTTCTGGTACAGGAAATCGATCCCGGCGATGAGCGTCACCACGGCGCAGACGCCGCCGAGAAGACGCAGGGTCAACAGCCACAGGAGGTGGAGGAACTGCAGGGGATCGAGCGCCGAGGCCGAGGTGATGCGGCCGAACTCCGGGACCAGCAGCGCCACGGCGACGGCGGCGACGATGGCGAGCTTGAAGATGCTCTTGGCGAGCTCGACCACGGTGCGCGCCGAGAACAGGCGACCGAAGCCCTTGACCAGCGACAGCTTCTCGAGCTTGGGCTTTATCTTCTCCGCCGAGACGACGAAACCGTTCTGCGCGAGACCCGCCGCGAGCGCGGCGCCGACGAGAACAACGAGCATCGGCGTCATGTCCCAAAGGACGCCGCCGATCACTTTGGTCGCGGTCTCGATCAGCGAGTCCGAATCGACGCGGATGGCGTGCGGCTTGCCGAGAAACGCGCTCATGCGCCCGGCGATGCGGCCCATCAGCGTCGGCGCGAAGGCGAGCATGACGATGCTCACCGCCAGCAGCATGAACCAGTGGTTGACCTCGCGCGAGACCGCGACCTCGCCCTTCTTGCGCGCCTCATCGAGCCGTTTCGGCGTCGGCTCTTCGGTCTTTTGGGATTTGTCCTCGCCTTCGGCCACGGCTCAACCCGCTCCGATGAGCTTGTCGATGTTCTCTTCGAAGAACTCGAAGTACCACAACATCATCGCCGAGAGCGACACCATGAGGACCGAGAAGCCAAGCATGATCTGCAACGGAAGCGCGATGAAGAAGACCTGGATCTGCGGCATCAGACGGGCAATCAGGCCGAGGCTGATCGACAACAGGAGTCCGGCGAGCAGCACCGGCGTCGCGACCTGCAAGGCGACGACGAAGGCGCCGGCGATGAAGTCGATCGCCTGCTCGGCGAAGTCGCCCGCGGGCGGCAGCCCGCCCGGCGGCAGCGCGTCGTACGAATCGACGAGCGTTAACAGCAGCTTCTGGTGGAGGTCGGTGGCGAACAGCAGCGTCAGCCCCATCAAGGTGAAAAACTGGCTGACCATCACCCCCTGATCGCCCTGGTTGGGCGCGAACGCCATGGCGGCGCCGAGTCCGGTCTGGTTGGCGACCACGAAACTCGCCGTGTGCAGGGCGCTGAACAGCAGCCGCGCGAGACCGCCGATGAAAAGGCCGACGGCGATCTCGCCGCCGAGCACGAGCATGACCGCGAGCGGGCTCCCCGGCTCGGCGGGAAGCTGCGGCGCGGCGAGGGGGGTGACGAGCAGGCTGAGCGCCAGCGCCAGAACGAGGCGGGTGCGGCGCAGCACGAAAATGTCGCCGAACGGCGGCAGCAGCATCAGCGCCGCGCCGAGCCGGGCGAACACCACGAGGAAGGCATAGAGGTTGGCGTTCAGAAATTCGGCGAGCATGTCGGCTCAGCCGAGCCCGGCGATGCGCTCGAATATGTTCTCTCCGAAGCCGAGCAGCGTCGAGATCATGAACGGCAGGAACAGCATCAGCGCGACCACCGTCGTCAGGATCTTGGGCACGAACGACAGCGTCATTTCCTGCATCTGGGTCAGCGCCTGGAACAGCGCGATCAAGAGACCCACGGCCAGCGCGACGCCGAGAACCGGCGCGCCCATTATGAGTAGGGTTAAGATCGCGTCGTTGCCGACGTCGATGACTTCGGCCGGGGTCATGGGACTTCGGGCTCCGCCGCCGCGCCGTCAGATCGGCATGCGGATGATGTCCTGATATGCCTGGATCACCCGGTCGCGGATCGCGACCACGGTCTGCAGCGTCACCTCGGCGTTGGTCACCGCGGTAACGACCTGGTTGAGATCGGCCTGGTTGGCGACCGCCTGCATCGCGACCTGCTCGCCGGCGCGGCCGGCCTTGACGGCGCCCTCGGCGGCGCGCGACACGAGATCGGCGAAACTCGCGCCCGCCGGTGCGGCGGAGTTCGAGGCGGCGCCTTCCTTTCCGGACTTGGCGACAGCCCGGCTGTAGGCGTCGATGGCTTGCGAAAAGTTCACGGTCATTCTTCGCTCCCTGGGTCCGCGGACCCGCTACTGCCTACCTGGCCGGTTTCTCCTGCTCAGCGCGCGAGAAGATCGATCGTCCGCTGGATGATGGTCCGCGACGTCTCGATCACGCTGAGGTTGGCCTCGTAGCTGCGCAAGGCCTCGCGCATGTCGGTGCTCTCGATCAGGCCGTTGACGTTGGGCATCAGCACGTAGCCGTCGGCGTCGGCCGCCGGATGGCCCGGATCGTAGCGCTTGCCGAACGGCGACCGGTCGGACCTGATGCCGGCGACGTGCACGGTCTGCACGCCGAGCTCGCGGTCGAGAACGTTCTCGAAGCTGACCAGCTTGCGCCGGTAGGGCTCCCCGCCCGGCACCTGCGCGGTGGTGTTCGCGTTCGCGAGGTTCTCGGCGATCACCCTGAGACGGGTTCCCTGCGCCCGCAGACCCGCGGCGGAAATCTGAAGGATTTTGACGAGTTCCATCGGCTTCTCCGCTCAACCAGCCCTGCTCGGCCTAGGCGTTGCCGCGTCCCAGCGCCGTCTTGATCATGTTGACGTGCTTGCGGTAGAGGTTCGCCATGACCTGATAGTCCATCACCGTCTTCGAGACCTTCATCAACTGCTCTTCGAGGATCACGGCGTTGCCCGTCGGCGTGGTCTCGTAGGTGTCTTTCTGCTTTTCGGCGACGAATGCCGGTTTCGGCGGCCCCAGACCGGTGAGATGCGCCGGGTTGGTGGTGCGCATGGCGATCTGCCCGCCGGCGTCCTCGACCATGCGCCTGAAGTCGATTGCCTTGAGATCGCGCGGCACGTAGCCCGGCGTATCGGCGTTGGCGATGTTCTGGGCGAGCACCTGCTGGCGCTGGCCGAGCCACGCCATCCGTTTGGTCAGCATCGAGAAAAGCTGAAACTTGCCGAGATCCATCGAGCCCTGCGATCGAGAGGCGCCGGCGGCGCCGAAACCCGTGCCCGCATCGTCGCCGGTCGCCGTTAACATCCGGTAAACCCGGATTTCCCACCAAGGTCGCGTCCGGGCGCATTAGGGCTTACATGGCGCGGGCGAGTAGGCTAGTTTTCTTAACGTCCGAATGTGCGGGCCAGGAAGGGCCACGACATGCTGTATCTGACGCGCAAGGTCGGCGAGTCGGTCATCATCAACAACAATATCGAGCTCACGGTCGTCGAGGTGCGGGGCAAGTCAGCCAAGCTCGGCTTCACCTTTCCCGCCGACGCCTCGGTGCTGCGCAAGGAGCTCTACGAGCGTATCCGCGCGGAGAACATCGCCGCCGCCAAGGGCGAAGCCGTGGCGCCGCCCGAAGAGGCCGATTGACGCCCGGCGGACCGTCTCCACCCGTCGATTAAAGCTTTATTAATCATAGGACTGCGACACTTGCGTCGCCGACGGGCGCCTCCGCCCGGGGCAGGCAGTGGAGCTTACCGATGACCGACGCCGATGACGCGCGCCGCCTTGCGCAACTCGCCGTCGCCCTCAAACACGATCCGACCCGCGACGAGGCGCCGCGGATCACCGCCACGGGGCGCGGCGCGGTGGCCGAACAGATCCTCGCCATCGCCTTCGCCCAAGGCGTGAAGGTGCGCGAGGACGCCGATCTCGCCTCGATTCTCGCCACGGTCGAACTCGATTCGCCGGTGCCCACGGCGGTGTTCGCCACGGTCGCCGAAATCCTGTCCTACGTCTACCGCGTCAACGGCCGCGCCGCCGGTGCGGGCGATGGAAATGCCATGTTCGGCGAGGTTCCCCGATGAGCGCGTCGGCCGTCGAAACGGAACTTACCGCGGCGAGCGCCTGGGTGAGCGCCGCACGCGAAGCGCTGACCGCCGGACAGACGGTCGATCTCGCCGGCCTGGCCGAAAAGGTCGACGGCGCCTGCCGCGACCTTGCCGCCCTTCCCGCCACCGAGGCGCGCCGGCTCGAAGGCCGTCTGCTCGCGCTCTACGACGAACTCAACGCGCTCGCCGAGATCATCGCCGCCGAATACGCCGGACTGAAACAGGCGCTCGGTAACCTCGGCGCCCACCGCCAGGCCAGTTCGGCATACCGCAAGACGACGGACCCGCTCTAGGGCGGCGGGACCCGACCGGCGATGGATCTTCAGGGCTATCTGCGCTTCGCGTTCGCACTCGTTCTGGTCCTTGGCCTCATCGGCCTCGCCGCCTGGGCGGTGCGGCGCTTCGGGCTCGCCGGCAGACTGCCGCTCGCCGCCGGCAAGGGGCGCCGGCTCGGCGTGGTCGAGATGACCGTGCTCGATCCCAAGCACCGGCTCGTGCTGGTGCGGCGCGATCGCGTCGAGCACCTCCTGCTGCTTGGCCCGACCGGCGATCTCGTGGTCGAGCGCAACGTCGCGACCCCGGACGAGGCGGCCGTCGCGATCCCGGCGGAGGCCGTCGAATGAGGGTGGCCGCGCGCGGCGCGCTTTTCGCCGTCGCGCTCGCCGCCGGAGCGCTCGCGCTCACTGCCGGATCGGCTGCGGCGCAGACCTTCTCGCTCGACCTCGGCGACGGCGGCGGCAGCTTTACCGGGCGCATCATCCAGCTTATCGCGCTCCTGACGGTCCTCAGCCTCGCGCCCTCGATCCTCGTGGTCGTTACCTCGTTCACCCGCATCATCGTCGTGCTGTCGATCATCCGCAGCGCCATGGGCCTGCAGCAGACTCCGCCCAACGCCGTGCTCATCAGCCTGGCGCTGTTTCTCACCGCCTTCATCATGGCGCCGACGCTCCAGCGCTCCTACGACGACGGCATCGCGCCGCTGATCGGTGAGGAGATCGGCGAGGAGGAGGCATTCGTCCTCGCCACCGCGCCGGTACAGGATTTCATGATGCGTCAGGTGCGCGAGAAGGACCTGGCGCTGTTCATGGACATCGCCGGGATCGACACGGTCGCGACGCCCGCCGACGTGCCGCTGCGCGCGCTGGTGCCCGCCTTCATCATTTCCGAGCTGCGCCGCGCCTTCGAGATCGGCTTCCTCATCTTCATCCCGTTCGTCATCATCGACATGGCGGTCGCCTCGGTGCTGATGTCGATGGGCATGCTGATGCTGCCGCCGGTCATGATCTCGCTGCCGTTCAAGCTGATCTTCTTCGTCCTGGTCGACGGCTGGCACCTGCTCGCCGGCAGCCTGGTGCAGAGCTTCGGCACCTGAAGCGCCGCCCCGGTCTTCCGGTTTCGCCCGTCCTCGGGCGACCGCTCAGTTGACGGAAGCGGGGGCGGGCGAGGCGAAGCGTTCGCGGTAATCGGTCATGAAGGCCTCGAACGACGAGACCTGGGCGATCGCTGCCGGCAGTTGGCGCAGGCCGAGGCCGCGGGTGTCGGTCTCACCGGTGATGACCTCGAAGGTGCTGGCGTTGGGATCGCCCGCCATGGCCGTGGCGAAACGCCGGCGCAGGCCGCGCAGCGCCTTGCGGTCCGGCATCAGCGCATAGGCGACGGCGAGCCGCAGGATCTGGCGGCTGGCGAAGCGGCTCAGGGGTTTCTCGGTGGGCGTCGTCCCGAGCACGCTTTCGAGCACCATGGCGACGCGGGGCCAGTCCTTGTCATGCCAGAACTTCTCGGCGCGCAGCAGTTGCGCGTCGCGGCTGTCATCGCCCTTGAGCAAGCGCAGCGCCTCGTCGCCGCGGTCGAGGTCGAGCAGCGCGCGGACGCGCAGGCGGCGGCGCTCGGCGACGAGCTTGCCCGGCAGGTTGTCGATCACGCTCGCGGCGAGCGCCTCGATCGCCGCCTTGGGCTTCTGGTCCATCAGGCGAATGGTCGCGAGTCGGGCGCCCACGCGCGCCTTCTCGACGCCTTCGAGGCGATAGGTGATCTGGTGGTCGAGCAGCTCGGCGGCCTTGTCGAGCAGGTCGACCTCGACGAGACGGTCGACCAGCGCCTGGACCACCTTGTCGCCGTCGACGCCGACCGGCGTGAGTTCGCGGAAATCGTAGAACAGGCTCAGCACCTTGCGGGCAGGCATATCGGCGACGCCACCATCGAGGAAAAGATCGGCAAAGAGCTGGTTCATGCGGCTGGCGAGCACCGCCGCGACGGGATGGTCGGCGAACCGGGTCACCGCCAGCTTCATGATGTCGAGGCCCTTTTCATACTGCCGCGCCGTGAAGTACAGCTCGGCGAGTCGTTGCAGGAGGGCGAGCTCGAAGCCGTCGCCGCGCCAGGCGAAGCGCAGCGGCTCCAGCGTCTTCGCCGCCTCGGAGGCGTCGATTTCGCCCTTGTCGAGCCGCAGCAGGGTGCGCTGGAAGCGGACCCGCGCCCAGGTGTAGCGGTCGGGACTGTCGTTCACCTCGTCCCACAGCCTTAGGGCTTCCTCTTCGTTGCCGGTGCCGAGCAGCACGCGGCCGCGCAAATACGCCACCCGGTCGCGCATCGCGTCGCCCGGATTGGACCGGAGGATGCCGTCGAGATAGGTGTTGGCGACCGAGTAACTGTGCAACTCGATCGCCGTTTCGGCGGCGCGCAGGCCGATGTGGTTGCGCGCCGGGAGCGGCAATCCGAGCCACAGGTCGCCGGCGCGGACGAACTGAACCATCGCCGATTGAACGTCTCCCTGACGACTGGCGAGCACGCCGCGCCACAGCGCGATGTCATCGTAGCCGTCGAGCGCCGGGTCGGAAAGGTCGGTCGCGGCCTCGGCGTAGCGCCCGAGCATGACGCGTGCGGCGCCGCGGATGCCGCGCATGACGGGATCCCTGGCCGCCGTCCTGTCGTCGGCGATCAGCATCCTCACCATGCCGAGCGTTTCGGGAAAATAGCCGTTGGCGAAAAGGAACTGGGCGTACGCCATGCGGGCGCGCGTCCGACGGACCACAGGGGCCGTCGCCACGGCGACCCGAAGCTCCTGCTGGCTCTTGAAGAAATCGGCGCCACCCTTGTTTCGCCATCCCACCAAGTCGAACAGGTTGACCGCCGACCGGGTGCGCCGCGCGATCCGGGCGGCCTGTTGAGCCGCGGCCTGATCGTCGCGCGCCGGACGGTAGGCGACCTCGATGCCGGCGAGCCCGGTGCGCACGTTGACGCCGCGAACGCCGGGCCGGACCACGACGCCCTGAACGGTGGCGAGCAGATCGAATTCCGGATAGCTACGCGCCGGCGTCACGCCCACGCCCGAGGCCATGACCGGAACCACCACGAGTGCGGCACCGTCGCCGGGATCGTTGAGCTGGACCCGTCGGGCGACGTCGGCGATCAGAACCTGGGCGCCGCGCCCGCGCCGCTCGTCGTCGAAGTTGCGTACCTCGATCTCCGTTGGCGGTCCGGGCTCGCGTGTGAACCGTGCGATCCAGTCGGCGTCGCGGCGGTGGAAGCTGGCGCCGTATCCGGGCCTGAGCCGGAAGCGAAGCACGGTGGCCTTCGAGTGGGCAACGCGGTCGACCCGTTCGTAGGCCGGGGACTTCACCGCGTTGAGCGGCGTCAGGTCGATCCCGTAGTCGCGGGGGAACACCACCCAGAAATGGTCGCCGCGAACGAAGGCCGCGCTGGCGAGGCGGCGGCCGCCGCCGTTGAAGGTGACGGTCGTGCGGTTCGCCGTGTTTTCGATCGTCACGCCAAGCTGCGGGGGCCCCAGCGAAAGCCTCACCTCGGTCGCGCCCCCGGATCGGGCGGCCGGCGTTTCGCCCTGGTTCGCCGACGGGACCAGATCGATGGGTTCGGGCGGGGCGCCTTCGGCCGCCGTCGTGGCGTTCGCGCCGTCGCCGGGCGCAGACGGCGTTGCTGCTTCGTCGCCGCCTGCCGCCGGCCTTGCGTCGTCGACCGGCGCTTCGGTTGCGGGCTCGGATGCCGCGACTCCGGGCGGCGCCGGTTCGCTACGCGCCTCGGCGACCGGTCCGGGCTTGGTCTCGGGCGGCGGTGAAGCGGCGGGTGGCGGCGGTGAAGCGGCGGGCGGCGGCGGTGCGACTTCGCGCGTGACCACCGGGCCGGCGGGCGCGGCAAGGACGTCGACCACCACCTTCATGCCCGAGCGGAAATGGCGCAGGCGCGTCGCCGGCGCGAGCGCGAGCGTGACCACGGTGCGCTTGCCGACAATCTCGGCGCCGCCGGAGCGGACATGTTTGGGCGGCGAGGCGTCGAACGCCGTGAGATCGATCGTCGCGGCGCGATCGAAACGAATGACGGCGCGTCCGTCCTCGCGCGTGACCTTGTAGTTCACCGGCCGCCGCCAGTCGAAAACGATGCGGCTGTAGCCCCGGTGGTCGCCGACCCGCACCGGCACCCGCGGCGCGGCGGCGACTGCGGCGTCGCGCTGCGCCGGTGCCTCGCCGATCAGGTCGATCACGACCGATTTTTCGTAGACGAAGCTGCGCAATCCGAAATCGCCGCTGAGCGTGAACGTCACCGTGCGGCCGTCGGGTTCCAGACGGACATCGCGCAGATAGCCGGAAAGCGTGCGACGCACTTCGGCGAACGACGCGTTCAGCGGCTTGGCGAAAGTGACGTGCAGCAGACGGTTCTCGATGCCGGCGTCGAAACCGGGCGGCATCGGCCAATCGAACACGATGCGCCCGAATCCAGGGTGCACGGCGGCCCGGGTGCCCACGCGTTCGGCGGCCCAGACGGGCAGGCTCAGGATGATAGCGACGAGCGCGCCGGCAACGGCGAGGCGCATACCGGCGACGGCGGAGAACAGGCGGCGGTTACGGCGCATTGCCCGACCCCTCGGAGAAGCCGTCGCGGATGACGACATCGACCTGCCGGCCGAAACCGTGCCGCCCGTCGCTGCCGGTTGCGCCGGTCTCGACGTCGTAGCGCGGATCGGAAAGGCCCAGCGCAACGATCTCGCGGGTATAGCCGGCGCGCCGCAGGGCGTCGGCCACCACCAGCGCGCGGTCGATCGCCAGTTCCCAGTTGGCGGCAAGTCCGCCGTCCGCGACGGGCTGCGGATCGGTATAGCCGTCGACCTCGATCCGGTTGCCGATATGGCCGAGCGTCTCGCCCAGGAGCCCGAGGGCGCGTTCGGCATCGGCGCCGAGTTCGGCGCTGTCCGCCGCGAACAGGAGATCGCCCGGCAGGGTGATGATCAAGCGGTCGTCGAACCGCCCCAGCGTCGTTCGCGAGAGCAGCGAATCGGCGCGCGTCTTTTCGACGATCAACGGGTAGAGATAATCGAGGTCGGCGGCGGCGGGCGAGGCAACGGTCTCCGCGGTATGGTCGACCAGGTTGATCCAGTCGTGCCAGCCGCGCTGTGGACTGAGACTCTGCGACAGGGAGTTGATCATCACGTCCCAGGTTTCATCCTTGACCGACGACATGGCGAACAACAGGACGAAAAAAGTCAGCAACAGCGCGATCAGATCGGCGAAGGTGATCAACCATCGCGTGTCGATGGGCCGGCCCGGCGGCGGCTCGGGGGCATCCATCATGGTTCAACCGTCCGTCGCACGCGGTCGAACGACGCGTTCGCCGGCGAGACGTGTTTGGAACACGAAACGCATCTGGCCGGTATCGTTTTGGGCGATCCCGGCGACAAGCTGCGCCGACGCTACCCCACGATCGGTGAGCGCGCGCGCCACCGCGGCGGCGCGATGTACCGCGTTCGCGCGGGCCGGTGTCGACGCCATCGTCTCAGCCGCCGCCAACGGGACCAGCACTTCCAGTTCGAAGACCTGCCCGGGCGTCGCGCGGGCGAGGACTGCGGCGAGCTGGTCGAGAAAGCCGGCCACCTCGGCGTGGATGAGCGCGCCGTCGGGCACGAACACCGCATTCACGGGTACCATCACCTGCATTTGCCGAAAAGGCTGATAGGGTGAAACTTCGACCATGGGAAACGCCGACTGAAAGAGGTGACGGATCGTGTTCGCGGACTCGGTCAATGCCGAATAGGCGCCGGCGCCGGCCGCGTAATCGAGCGGACCCGTCGGCACCAGGGCGGGCTCGGCGAAGGTGGCGCCGAGACTGCCGAGCGCAGCCTTCGCGCGACCGGCCTCACGTTCGGAAATTGCGTTGAGCAGGATGAAAAAGGCCAGGACAATGAGGTAGAGGGCGAGAAATATCGCCGTCGTCGTGTCCCCTTGCGCCTTCGGCTGTACGCCTGGTCGCCCGATCATGGTCCCCGCTTAGTCGAAGTCGGCGAGCAGCGCGTCGATTTCCTGTTGGTCGTTCCCGTCGCCCGGCAGTTGCGGACCGTTGAGCAACGCGCCTTCCTCGTCGGGTGGACAACCGATCTTTGCCGGCTTGTGACGGACGCGCTTGACCTCTTCGCCGAACACGTCGACAAACCGGTCGAGCCGATTTTCGATGTACTTGAGGGTAGCGACCACCTTGCTGACGCGCTGTCCGGTGAGATCCTGAAAGCTGCATGCCTCGAAAATGCGCGCGACCTCGTCGATGATCGGCCGGGCGCCCAGATTGTGTGCCTCCGCGTCGATCTTTTCCGAAGCGTCGAGGATGATGCCGGTGGCTTCCTCTGTCGCCTTCACGATGGCGTCGAGTTGGTCGCTCGCCGCCGGCAGATGCTCGGTGCGAATATCGTCGGGGCAGAGCGTCTCGATCTCGCTCTTGGCGTTGTGAATGTACGATGCGAGATCGTCGAGTTCCTTGTAGACCCGCAAGTCGACGGCCCTGATGTCGCTTTCCAGCGGTTCCATGACACTGGACACGATTTCGGCGATCTCGTCGATGCTGATCTTGTCGCCGCGCTCGGCGCGCAGCGCTTCGATCCGCGATTCGAGGTCGAAAGCTTCCGCGGTCATGACCGAAATCCGCTCAGAATCCACCGAGGACGCTGGCTATCTTGGACTTCAACGTCTCCGCGTTGAACGGCTTAACAATGTAGTTATTGACGCCGGCTTCCTTCGCGGCCACCACGTTCTCGGTCTTGCTTTCGGCCGTAACCATGATGAATGGCGTATTTTTGAGCTTGTCGTCGGCGCGAACCTCGCGCAGAAGCTGCAGCCCGGTCATCGGCTCCATGTTCCAGTCCGAGATGACCAGGCCGAACTTGCCGTCGCGCAGCTTGGAAAGCGCCATGCTGCCGTCGGTCGCTTCATCCACGTTGTTAAATTTGAGTTGGCCGAGCAGATTACGGATAATCCGCAGCATCGTCTTGTAGTCATCGACGATGAGAATGGGCGTGTTCTTGTCGACGGCCATGGCAAGTTGCTCCGTTCCCTCGGCTGGGCGTAGCACGTCGTTTCGTTTAGGGCGGCTAGGTTAACGACGACTGGTTAAACCTTTGTTACAAAAGCCCGGTCGCGAGAAGGGCGAAGGGCCCAGGCGTGCCGCGACCGGCGTTTGCGCGCGCTATTTCAATTTCTCGGGCAGATTGCGCCGGTGGGCGAGTTCGAGCGTCACCGTTTTGGCCTTGTCGACATCCATCTTGGCCAGGATCGGCGCCGCCTTGGCCTCCTTCATGCGCTCGACGACCTGGAGAAGCACGGTCATGTCGAGCCGGTCGAAGATGCGGGCCGCGTCCTTGGGCTTCATGCGCTCATACATCTTCACCAGACTTTTGATCTGGGTCTCCTGCTCGGCATCGGCGTTGGCGAACATGCCCTCGATCGTCTGCTGAAGCTTCTTCAGTTCTCCGATCTTGGCATCGACTCGTTGCTCGGTGGCGGCCAGCAGTTGCTCGCGCATTTCGAGATCGCGCGTTCGGCCCTCAAGCTCCTTACGCCGCTCCGCAAGTTGTTCGAGGAGTTCGACTTCCGCCGGGCTGAGACTGGTCACGTCGATTCCGGCGGGATTGCTGCTCGCGGACTCCAGCGGAGCGCCGTCGCCGGTCATTTCCGGCGTCAAGGGGGCGTCGGCACCGCTCGCACTCGCGGCGCCCTTGTCGCCTTCGGCGCTCGCGGCTGTCACGCTGCCGAAAAGGTTGTCGGCGCCCTGCCAGATGTATCCCACCTTGAGGGTGAGCAGCAGCATCGCCGCAACGATGGTGACGGGCAGCAGCTTCAGCCGCGCCAGCATTGGCTAGCCCTGACGGGCGACACGCAAGGCGTCGCGCAGATCGCGCTCAATCGCCGACTCCTCGCCGGGGATCGCAGCGCCGGCAAACGGCCGGGGGCCATGCGACAGGCTTTCGGGCGGAGGCGCCGTCCCGCCGCCGGAACCGCTCGCGAGACGGTCGGCGACGCGCTCGCCGCGCTCGACCAGGAAGGAGAGATCGTCGCACAGCGCCTGGGCCGCCTCGATTCGCTGGTCGAGAATCCCGCCCTTCTCGGCGCTCGCCTCGCGAAGTCCGGCGATGCTGGTTTCGGCGCGTTCGGTCGCAGCGTTGAAGCTTTCGACCAGCTTGATGAACTCGGCGTGGCCGCCGCGGAGTTCGCCGAGGCGGCGGTTGAGGATCACGCAGTAGGCGATCGTCGCCGCGAGCAATACGACGATGACGCCGTCGAGCACCAGAGTGACGGTCATTTTCGCCGCTCCGGCCGGTGGAATTTCCGAGCGACCCGAATCGCGACGCTGTCCGCAGTACGCCCGATGTGGCCGCTGAGCATGTCGATGCCGCCGCAGCGCACGACGACGGTCGATTCGGGCCGCGCGCCGAGCATGAAGGTGTCCCCGATCTTGAGATCGGCGATAGCGTGCAGGGGCAGGATCTGTTGGTCGAGCACGGCCTCGATCTCGACCGTGGTCTGCCACAGTTCGTTGGCGAGATGGCCCTCCCAGATCGAGTCGCGACCGAACTTCTCGCCCCAGAACATCTGCAGCAGGAGATCGCGGATGGGCTCGAGCGTGGCGTAGGGCAGCACAATTTCGACGTTGCCGCCGCGATCGTCCATATCGACCCGCATGCGTGTGAGGATCGCCGCGTTCGCCGGTCGGGCGATGGTGGCAAAGCGCGGGTTGGTCTCGAGTCGGTCGAAGCGGAACGTCACCGGCGTCAGCGGCTCGAACGCCTGGGTCAGGTCGGCCAGCACCACTTGAAGCATGCGCTCGATGAGATTGCGCTCGATCGTCGTGTAGGGGCGGCCCTCGATGCGGATCGGGGCCGTGCCGCGGCCGCCGCCGAGCAGCACGTCGACCACCGAATAGATCAGCGCGCTGTCGACGGTAAGGAGTCCGAAGTCGTCCCACTCCTCGGCCTTGAACACGCCGAGCATGGCGGGCAGCGGAATCGAGTTGAGGTAATCGCCGAAGCGGACCGAGGTGAGCCCCTCGAGTGAAACCTCGACGTTGTCCGAGGTGAAATTGCGCAGCGAGGTGGTGAGAAGCCGTACGGCGCGGTCGAACGCCACCTCGAGCATGGGCAGACGTTCGTAAGAGACCAGCGTACTGTTGAGAATGGCCTGGATGCCCGAGCGCTGACCGGCGCCGTCGCCGTCCTCGTCGAATCCGAGCAGGCTGTCGATCTCGTCCTGGTTGAGGACGCGCGTCGGCTGGGCGCCCGCTGCCGCCCCGGCGTCATCGGCCCCGTCCTTCTCGGCCATGGTGGCCCACTCGTCGGCAAGCGCCTCATCGCCGCTCGAACCGCCGTTTTCGCCGGCTTCTGTGGCCGCGGCCAACTCGGTGGCGAGTCGGTCCTGATCCGACCCATCCCCAGTTTCGGTGTTCTCCGGTTCGGCCATCGTCACGTCATTTATTGGATCAACATTTCCTTGAAGAGAACGTCGCGAATCTCGACCGGGTGCGCGGCCGCGCTGACCCGGCGCAGCAGCTCGTCCTTTACCCGGAAGATACCCGCCGAGCCCTGCAGGTCCGCGACCCTGAGTTCGCGCAGGTAGATGTGGAACTGATCGATCACGCGCGGCAGAACATTCTGCAGGATGGCCAGATCCTGGCTTTCGTCGAGCTCGAGGCTGAGCTGAATCTTGAGGAAGGACTGTTTCTTGGCCCCGGCCTCGAGATTAACCACCATTTCCGGCAAGTCGAAGAAGACGACGTTCGGCGTCTCAGGCTGCTGTTTCTCGACACCGATGTAGGGGTCGAGGAGACCGCTGAAGTAGGCGCCGGCGCCGCCGCCGCTGAGCAGCAGCACGGCCGCAGCGGCGATGATGATCAAGCGGCGCATGCCGCCGAACCGGCCGGACGGTTCGGAGGATTCCTCCTCGGACTCGTCGTCGATTTCCTCTTCGACGCTTTCGTCTGGGTTGGCGTCGCTCATTCTCTCTCCTCGCATCCGAAAGTGGTGCACCGCACCCGAAATCGGCGTGCGTCTTCCGCGCTAAAGTTATAGCGAACATTGCATTAACAAGAGGTTGCAGCGGTTCGTGTTTGGTCGTGCCAGGCCTCGAAACGGCAACTTCTGCCCGGCAAAGCCTGCCGCAGCGTTCACGCCTTGCCGATGACCGACCCGCCGGCTACATACCAACCCCTTGAACCTGCTTCCCTTTTTCGCTGGCACGGGACGTGCATCGCAAGCAGCAACGTACGGCCGCAGGCACTGGGCGCCTCGTGACCACCCCAAGGAGGCCAAGCATGGAAAACACGACCCTGGTGGCGCTTTCGCAGCAGATGGTCCTGCGCCGTCAGATGGATGTCATCGCCAACAACATCGCCAATGCCGACACCGGCGGCTACAAGTCCGAGCGTATGCTGTTCGCCACCTACCTGCAGGACATCGGACGGCGGGAAAAAGCCGCGTTCGTACAGGACATCGCGGTGACCCGCGACCCGCGCGACGGCGAAATGGTGGTCACGGGCAATCCTTTCGACATGGCAATCCAGGGCGAAGGCTATTTCCAGGTCGAGACGCCGGACGGCGTACGCTACACCCGCGGCGGCCATTTCCGGCTCGACGACCAGGGCGTGCTGGTGACTTCGGACGGGCATGCCTTGCTCGGCGACGACGGCTTCCCCGTCATCACCTCTCCCGACGATAACGATCTCGTGGTCACACCCGACGGCACCGTTTCGGCCGGCGGTTTCGAGATCGCTCGATTGCAGGTCGTCACTTTCGAGCGGCCCAACGCACTGCGCGAGACCTACGGCGGCCTCTACCAAACCGATCTGACGCCGCTGCCGTCGGAAGACGCCCGCATCGTCCAGGGATCGATCGAGAGCTCGAACGTCGAGCCGATCGTCGAGATGACCCGCATGATCGCGCTGCTGCGGGGCTACCAGAGCGTCCAGCGACTGGTCCAGGAGCAGGACCAACTGCGGCGCCGGGCAATCAGCGCGCTCTCGGGTACGAACCGGACCGCCTGACAAGCCGCGGCGAAGCGAATTGCCAAAGCGCATGCGTAAGGAGACGCGTTCATGAGATCACTCAGTATTGCGGCAACGGGGATGTTGGCCCAGCAGACCAACATCGACGTCATCGCCAACAACATCGCCAACCTCAACACCACCGGGTTCAAGCGACAGCGGCCCGAGTTCCAGGACCTGCTCTACCAGAACCTGAGGCGCGTCGGCTCGGCGTCCTCCGATGCCGGTACGATCGTCCCTTCGGGCGTACAGCTCGGCGTCGGCGTCAAGTCGGCTTCGGTCTATCGCATCACCGCCCAGGGCAACCTGATATCGACCAGCAACACGCTCGACCTCGCCATTCAGGGCAAGGGCTTCTTCCACATCCAGTTGCCCAATGGCGACGATGCCTATACCCGCGCCGGGACCTTCCAGCTCAGCGCGCAAGGCCAGATCGTCACCCAGGACGGCTTCGTCGTCGCGCCGAGCATCACCATTCCTTCGGGCGCGACCGACGTCAGCATCAACGAGAACGGCGAGGTGGAAGTCAAGCTCGACGGACAGGTGGCGCCGCAGAACGTCGGTCAGATCGAGCTCGCCACTTTCCCCAACGAGCCCGGCCTCGAGGCGATCGGCGACAACCTGCTGCTCGAGACCCCCGCCTCCGGCACCGCCACCACCGGCACGCCGGGCGCCACCGGCTTCGGCACCCTGCAACAGGGCTTCCTCGAGATCTCCAACGTCGACGCCGTGTCGGAGATCACCAACATGATCCAAGCCCAGCGGGCCTACGAACTCAACTCGAAGGTGATTACCACCGCCGACCAGATGATGAGCGCCGTCAACCAGCTACGCTAGGGAGCCAACCATGAGCCTGCGTTTCACTGCCCTTATCACCGCGCTGTTGATCGCCGCGGGCGGCGCCCAAGCGGGCGAGATTCAGCTTCGCTCGAGCGCCGTGATCGACGACCCCGTGGTTACCCTGGGCGATCTGCTGATCGGCGCCGGCGACGCGGCCGACGTCGTGGTCGCCCGGGCGCCCGCGCCGGGACGTCGCATGGTCATCGGCGTGCGGCAGATTTACAAGGCGGCGCGGGCGAACGGGCTCGTCTGGCGGCCGCTTGGCGGCCTCGACCGCGTCATCGTGCGCCGCGCGAGCAAGCGCATCGGCCATGCCGAAATCGCGAGCCGGTTGCGCAAGGCGATCAACAAGATAAGTCCGCGCGAGAAGCTGAGCGTCGAACTGCCAAACCGGACCGCCGAAATCGACTTGCCGACCGACGCGGTGGCGACGCTCGACGTCGAGAATCTCGATTACCGGCGCGAGAGCGGCCGTTTCTCGGCAACGCTGGTGGCGGCCGCCGGCACGCCCTACGTCACGCGCCTCAACGTCGTCGGCCGGGTTCGCGCCATGGTCGAGATGCCCGTGCTGCGCCGGGCGGTGCTTCGGGGCGAGATCATCAACGAGGATGACATCGCGTGGACCGAGCTTCCGGCCGATCGGGTGCGAACCAACTATATCACCGACTCTGCGGACCTGGTCGGCATGTCGCCGCGGCGCACTCTCAGGCCCGATCGACCGGTACGCAGCAACGACGTCCATGCGCCGGTCGCCGTGGCCAAAGGCGCCAACGTGGTCATGACCTTCCGCACCGCCTTCATGGTGCTGACCGCCGCCGGCCGCGCGCTCGAGGATGGCGCCCTCGGCGCCACCATTCGGGTGCTCAACACCCGAAGCAACATGGTCATCGACGCGCTGGTCGAGGGCAGCAATCTGGTCAGCGTGACGACCCGCCAGAACATCGCCCTCAACTGATGCCGCAAGCGAGGAGCCCGAAGACAATGACCCCGTGCCTCCATGGCCTCCGCGTCCGTCGCCTCGCCGTCCTCGGCGTGGTCGGGCTGACGCTCGCGGCCTGCAGCAACACCATCGACCGCCTCGCCGCGGTCGGCGAGACGCCAAAACTCAAGCCGATCGAAAATCCCACGCTGGACCCTAAATACGAGCCGGTCAGCCTGCCGATGCCGGCGCCCGAGACGAGAGCCTATCCGGCCAACTCGCTGTGGCGCACCGGCGCCCGCGCTTTCTTCAAGGACCAGCGCGCCCAGCGGGTCGGCGACATTCTCACCGTGCTTATCGATATCGAGGACTCGGCCACGGTCAAGAACTCGACGACGCGGACCCGCGACAACACCGAGGGCGCCGACGCCAGCGCGTTTCTCGGCTACGAGACCAAACTCAGCAAATTCCTCCCCGACGCCGTCAATCCGGGCAACCTGGTCGACCTCAACAGCGATTCCCGCGCCAAGGGAACCGGCGATATCCAGCGCGACGACACCGTCAATCTGCGCGTCGCCGCCATCGTCAGCCAGGTGCTGCCCAACGGCAACCTGGTGATCCACGGCACCCAGGAGGTGCGCGTCAACTACGAGGTGCGCGAACTTCTCGTCGAAGGCGTCGTGCGCCGCGAAGACATCAGGTCCGACAACACGGTGAAACACGATCAGATCGCCGAGGCGCGCATCGTCTACGGCGGACGCGGCACCCTGAGCGACGTGCAGAGACCCCGCTATGGACAGGAGATCTTCGACATCATCTATCCGTTCTGAGCGGGCGTCACAAGAAAAGGGTGGGCCGAAGCCCACCCCGTTCTCGTACGAACAAAAGGCGTCAACCGGTCAACGGACCCGGCCTTCGCGCCACGCCTGTATGAGTTGGTCGTAGTCGACGGTTTCACCCCTGGGCTTCTCGTTGGCAAGCTTCGCCTTGGGCGATCCCGGCTGGTTCAGCCAGTATTCGGCGGCGCGCTCCTTGTTGAGCTTCGGGCCGCATTCGCCCTGGGCGCCGCTGCGCGCGATCCGGGCCATGACCTTGTCCTGTTCGCGGGCGAGATTGTCCATCGCCGTATCGACGGTCACCTCGCCGGCCACCGCCTCGCCGATGTTCTGCCACCACAACTGCGCCAGCTTCGGATAGTCGGGCACGTTGATACCCGTCGGCGTCCAGGCGACGCGCGCGGGCGAACGGTAGAACTCGACCAGCCCGCCGAGCTTGGGCGCGCGCTTGGTGAAGGATTCGTCCTGGATGTCGCTCTCGCGGATGATCGTGAGACCCACGTGCGACTTCTTGAGCGACACCGTCTTCGAGACCGTGAACTGGGCGAACAACCACGCCGCCTTGCGGCGTTCGACCGGCGTCGACTTGAACAGCGTCCAGGACCCGGCGTCCTGATAGCCGAGCTTCATGCCCTCTTCCCAGTAGGGCCCGTGCGGCGACGGGGCCATGCGCCATAGCGGCATGCCGTTCTCATCAACCGTATTGTTGCCTTCGCTGCGCGGCGCGACCATGGCCGAGGTAAACGCCGTGTACCAGAAGATCTGCTGGGCGACATTGCCTTTCGCCAGACTCGGCAGCGACTGGTAGAAGTCCATGCCGAGCGCGCCCGGGGGGGCGTATTTCCGCAGCCATTCCATGTACTTGCGCAGAGCGTACTTGGCCGCCGGGCCGTTGGTGGCGCCGCCACGCGTGACGCTCGCTCCGACCGGGCTGCAACCCTCGAGGCGGATGCCCCACTCGTCGACCGGCTTGCCGTTGGGGATCCCCTTGTCGCCGGCGCCGGCCATCGACAGCCAGGCGTCGGTGAACCGCCAGCCGAGATCAGGGGCCTTCTTGCCGTAGTCCATATGGCCGTAGACGGCCTTGCCGTCGATCTCGCGGACATGCTCGGAGAAGAACTCGGCGATGTCCTCGTAGGCCGACCAGTTGACCGGCACGCCGAGATCGTAGCCGTAGATCTCCTTGAACCTCTTCTTGAAGTCGGGACGCTGGAACCAGTCGTAGCGGAACCAGTAGAGGTTCGCGAACTGCTGGTCGGGAAGCTG
>JBHHZM010000049.1:0-22095 GCA_046758065.1 Alphaproteobacteria bacterium
GGGCGTAGCGCAGCCTGGTAGCGCATCTGCTTTGGGAGCAGAGGGTCGCTGGTTCGAATCCAGCCGCCCCGACCAATTAAATCAAGAAGTTATCTCCTATTCTGTCGGTAACCTTTACAGTTTTTCGGTGTTTTTCGATCACCGAGGTGTGGTCTCTTTTCTTAACCTGTTGATCTACCTGGATTGCTCTCCTGAAAATCGCGCTCGAACGGTGTCGGGATTTCTTACAGATTGGCTGCCACGCGACTCATGCTCCCTGGCATCTCTTTGAAATAAAAGAAATCAACTATGTTGGCACGAATTTGCGTGGCGTATTCATGCATGACGTGTTCATGCACGATCTCGCTTGAAAACGCAGGCCGTGTCTCCGAGTGCCGTGCGCGATCAAAAGAGGCGGGGAGAACCAATCACGGGGGGTTGCAATGAGACGACTCAAGGCACGATTCGGCGGACATGTTCTGGCTTTCGCGACGTTTATCGGCATCGCCATGGATTGGACCCAGGCGCTGGGGCAGGGTACGCCGGATGAGCTGGATCTAAACGGAGCCGTTCAGATACCGGAACCGGCGACGCTCAGTTTGTTCGCAGTCGGCGTTGCGGCCACGATCGCCGCCAAATGGTATCGTAATCGCAGGTAGCCGAACGGAGAAGGCCTCGCGCCGGTCGGCTAGTGGCCGGCCGGTCGCGGGGCGGCGGGCAGAAACATCGCGTGAAGCCACGAGATCACCGGGAACGCGATGCCGTAGAGCCACCAGAGCCAGAGGTTGCGCCCCTTGCGCCGGGCGATCGCCGCCGGCCACAGGCCGCCGATTACGCCGAGCACGAGATAGCTGGTCCAGTCGTCCATGCTGCGCTTTCCGCGTTGCCGGTCCGGTCGCCGGGCGTCGGAGTGACGCCGGGCGGGGAAAGTCTGGCGCGGTCGTCATCGGCTCGCAATGACCGCCGTCACGCGTCGCTCGGACGATCGCCGCCGGGCTCTCGGGTCGGCGCTGAAGCGACCGCCGGGATTAACCATACGCAACCGGAGCGCGCCCGCCGCATACGGCAGGCGTGTCGTCGGGGCCACGGATGTGGCGGCGCAATCGTGAACGCGGGCGGAACAATTGCAGCCGATCGCGCGGTCGCCGCCGGTCGCCGCGGGACGGGACGAACGCCTCGCGAACGCGCAGGCCGCCGCTTTCGCCACAATCGTTAACGCGCGCGGAAGCCAAGCCGCTTGCCTGCCGCCGGCCGCGGGGCTATAGACTGGCGCGATGCCGATCCCCGAAGCAGCACGAGGCCGGCCCATGGAGGCGCGCATCTACCGCCCGGCCAAGACCGCCATGCAGTCGGGTTGGGCCAACGCCCGCAAATGGCTGCTCGAGTTCGAACCCGAAGCGCCCGAGACCACCGAACCGCTGATGGGCTGGACGAGTCGCGCCGACACCACGGGGCAGGTGAGGCTCGGCTTTCCGAGCAAGGAAGAGGCGATCGCCTTCGCCCGCCGGCACGGGCTCGCCTACCGCGTGTTCGAGCCGCGCGATCACCGGATCCGGCCCAAGTCCTACGCCGACAATTTCCGTTACGATCGGGTCGAGTAGACGGCGCCGCGCCGGCGTTGCGGCCCGCAGGGCGGTCCGCTACCATGCCGACGGGGCCGGCGAAGGGACGACCGTGGGCGGACGCGAAACGGACGAACACCCCACCGGCCGCGTCGCCGCTTCCGGCGTTACATCGCAAATAATTGGCATAACGTAGAAAACATCTTGTGCGCCCTTAGCTCAGCTGGATAGAGCAACGGCCTTCTAAGCCGTAGGTCGCAGGTTCGAATCCTGCAGGGCGCGCCATTTCCCCGGGGGTCCGTTCCGGAGACATAGGTTACAGATTATACTGGAGACATGGGTAACACTTTTGGCCCGAAGGGGTCCGTACGTCGGCCAAAGTTCGCGAAGCGTTAACGCGCGACGGCGCAGAATGCGCGCGTATCAGCGAAAGCCGGAGACCAGGACAACGGACGTCCCGTAATGACGCAGATGCTGGAACGGACCTATGCCGCCGGCGCGGTGATCTACCGGGAAGGCGAGCCGAGCGACGCGGTCTATTTCATCAAGGATGGCGAGATCGAAATCTCGCGCACGACCAACGGACATCGGGTGCTTCTCGGTACGCTGGACACGGGCGACATTCTCGGCGAAATGGGCGTGGTTCTCGGCAACGCCCGCTCGACGACCGCTTGCGCGGCGAAGGATTCGGTCCTGATCAGGGTCTCGAGCCGCGACTTCCTCGCCACGTTCGGCGATGCCAACAGCTTTGCGCTGCCACTTTTGCGCATGCTGTGCGAACGGCTGCGCAAGGCCGACCGGCGTCTCGCCGAGGGCAACCCGACGGACCGGGGCGCGGTACTCGCCAACGTGGCAAGCGTGCGGCTGCTGCCGGGTTCGCCCGCCGTGCAGAAACAGATCGGCGACAACGGCATCGTGATCGCGCAAATGCCGTTCACCGTCGGCCGGCGGGACGTGCCGGGCGAGCCGCCGCGCGTGACCGAGGCCGGACTCGGCCTGATGATACCCGACCTTCTCAAACTGTCGCCCGAGCATTTCGCGATCGAGGAGCTGAACGGCCGGCTGGTGGTGCGCGACCTCGACAGCCATCTCGGCACGATCGTCAACGGCGCGCGGATCTCGCGCCACGAGGCGTCGGCCACCGCGCCGCTCGACTGCGGTGAGAACGCTATCGTCGCCGGTGCCGCGGAATCGCCTTACCGCTTCTGCGTTCTGATCGAAGGTCGCCCCGCGTAAGGCGGGCGGCGGATGCTCGCCGCCGGCCGGGCGCTGACGGCCGAGCCGGGTTACGCCCGGTCTTGGCGCCCGAACCGCCGGTACGCCTCGGGGACTGCTTCGTCGGTGCCGAGATAGGCATGCTTCGACATGTCCGGCGAGTAGCGGCTCGCGGGCGGTTGACGACCGAGCGCCTCGGCAACCGCGCGGATATGGTGTGGGCCGGCGCCGCAGCAAACGCCGACGTAGCGCACCCCCATGTCGAAGACCGTGCGGGCGAAGGCGCCCATCTCGTATCGGTTGCAGGCAAAAGGATCGAGCCCGCCGGGGAAGGCGCGGCTTTCGGGAAAGCATCCGCAGGCCGGATCTTCGAACGCGAAAAAAGTCGGCGCCTGTTCGGTCGTACGGTAAGGCACGGGGAGCGCCGCCATGTGGCAGGAAACTCTGCCTGCAAGGCGCTCGATCAACGGCAACATGGTCGCCGGGCCGCGCGCGCAATTGAAACCGACGACATCGGCGCCGGCGTCGGCGACGCGCACGCAGGCCTCGACGGGATCGCCGTCGTGCAGCCGGTCGCCGCCGGCGATCGCGAAGGTTATCACCGCCGGCTTGCCCGCGGCCCGGATGACGTCGAGCGCGACCAGCGCCTCTGCGCCCCAACTGAAGGTCTCGCCGATGACGAAATCGACCCCGGCTTCGACCGCCCAGCCGACCTGCTCCTCGAACATGGCGCGCGCGGCGGCCTGCGTTTCGGGCCGATCGGCCTCCCAGACATTGGTATTGCAGATGTTGCCGGCGAGCAGCGCGCCGCTCTCGTCAGCGACCTTGCGGGCGATGGCGAGCGCCTGGCGATTGAGCGGCTCAAGCAGATCCTCCTTGCCGATTACGCGCAGCTTTTCACGGTGGCCATAATAAGCGAACGCCTCGACCACGTCCGAGCCCGCGTGCACGAAGTCGCGGTGAAGCTGGGCGACCATCTCGGGATGATCCAGCACGACTTCGGGGACGTAGGCGCCCGCCTGCAAATAACCCCGCCGTTCGAATTCGAAGAGATAGCCCTCGGCGCAGATAACGCCGCCGTTATCGAGGCGCTCGCCGAGACCGGGCGTGGTCGGTTGCCGGGTTGTCATGATCGTCCTCTCCTGCAATGGACTCGCGAACCTTGCCGTGCTCTCCGGCCGGCAGATTCGTTTGTCCGGTTGTTCCATGCCGTGTTCCCCACCGGCGCTGATGCGCATTCACACAAGTTTGGGTCCGTCCGGCGCCGCCCCCGGGAATGGCGCGCCGCTACCACTGGGGCGCGCTGACCTGGGTGGCGAAGTTGTGGAACATGACGTTGAAGCTGACGCTGATGCGCAGGTTTTCGCCCGTGGTCGGCTCGACCGCGTGCACCAGCCAGGCCGGAAACAGGAGCATCACGCCGGTCCGTACGTTGATCATTACCTTCTTGGCGTTGTGGGCGTTGCGCTCCTTGAATTTGGGCGAGATCACGTTGATCTGGGAACGCGGGTCGTGGAAGGCGATGCTGTCGACGCCGTCCTCGGCCTGCACGTAGTAGACGCCGCTGAGATAGTTGTTGGGGTGGACGTGCAGTTGGTGCGAGGCGCCCTTGGGCCGGACGTTGGCCCAGCAGCCGGTCACCTCGAAGTTCTCGTAATCGACGCCGAGGAAGTGAAGGATGCTCTTGCTCGCGAGATCGACCTGGGCGAGCAGTCCGGCGAAGGCGGCGTTGTTCTGGAGGTCGTTGGGGGTCTGCCAGTTGCTGGTCGGCGTGAGCTCCGGGCGCTCGGCCCGAATCGCGTCGAGCGCGGCCAGAATGTCGCGGTTGATCGGCTCGTAGTCGGCGGCTTCGAGTTCGTGCGCCCACACCAGGGTGGGAAACAGCTCGAACATCCGGGTCTTGGCGAAGGCCATTGGCGCGCAACTTCCCTTTGTCCGTTTTGCCGGCCATGCTAGCACGGCGGCGCCGACGACGGTCAATCGGCGGCCGCGCGCTATTTGCCTTCGAAGCGCCCGGCGGCGGGGGTGCGGCCCATGCTGTGACGGTCGAGAGCGACGCTCTTGACGAAGGCGTACACCGAAGAACCGGGGACGAGGCCGAGCTCGTCGACCGATTTGCGCGTGATCCTCGCCCACAGCGGCGTCGTCGTTCCCGGCGTCCCGACGTCGAGCAGCACGTCGACCTGGGGGCCCGGTTCGGCGCCGATTTCGAGCACGGTGCCCTCGAGGATATTCCGAACGCTGCTGGCGCGCGGCGGCTCAAGCGCGAGCGAGACATCGCGGGCGCGCACCCGCAGACGCAATTGCGCGCCTTCGGGCAGGTCGAGTCGCGAAACGCTCAATTCGCCGCCGGCGAAGGAGAGACGGGTGAGGTCGTATTCCAGGTCGTGGCCTTCGACCCGGGCGGCGATGACGGCGCCGGCCTCGTGTCGGCCGGTGAGCGGACGCAGGTCGAGCCGGCTAGTCACTTCCGCGACCGTGCCGGTGGCGGCCACCGCGCCATCGCTCAGCGCCACCATCGTGTCGGCGAGACGGATGACCTCGTCCATGACGTGGCTGACGTAGACGATGGGAATGTCGAACTCATCCCGCAGGCGCTCGATGAAGGCGAGAATCTCGTCTTTACGCGGCGCGTCGAGCGAAGCCAGCGGTTCGTCCATGAGCAACAGGCGCGGGCAGGCGAGCAGCGCACGGCCGATCGCCACGCGCTGGCTCTCGCCGCCGGAAAGCCGGTGCGGTCGGCGGTCGAGCAGATGCCCGAGCCCGAGCAGGCCGACGACGCGATCGAAGCTCACGCAGCCCTCTCCGGCGTCGCCGCGCATGCCGTAACGCAGGTTGCCCCGCACGCTGAAGTGGGGCAACAGGCGGCTGTCCTGGAAGATGTAGCCGAGCCGCCGGCGCTCGGGAGCCAGATCGACGCCGGCCGCCGAATCGAACAGCACGCGTCCGCCGACGGCGATGCGCCCGTCGTCGGGCCGGTCGAGACCGGCGAGCAGGTTGACCAGCGTCGTTTTGCCCGAACCCGAGCGGCCGAACAATGCGGTGACGCCGCTTTCGGAAGTCGAGAACCGCACGTCGAGCGCGAATTTTCCGAGCCGGCGGCGAACGTCGATGTCGAGCACGCTCTAACCGCGCAACCGGGCGCCGACCCGACGGGCGAGCACCTCGGAAAATGCCAGCGCGGCGAGGGCGAGCGCCAGCGAGATGATCACCAGACGCAGTGCTCCGGCCTCGCCGCCCGGGGTCTGGACCAGGGCGTAGAGGGCGATCGGCAGCGTGCGGGTCTCGCCGGGGATATTCGAGACGAAGGTGATGGTCGCGCCGAACTCGCCGAGCGAGCGCGCAAAGGCGAGGATCATGCCGGTGAGGATGCCGGGGAGCGCCAGCGGCAGCGTCACCGTGAACGCGACGCGCCAGGGTCCGGCGCCGAGCGTGCGCGCCGCCGTCTCGATGCGCCGGTCGACGAGTTCGAGCGCCAGCCGGATGGCGCGCACCATCAGCGGGAAAGCCATCACCGCCGAGGCCAGCGCCGCGCCTTTCCAGGTAAAGACGACGGTGATTCCGAACGCCCCGTAGAGCCATGCGCCGATCGGTCCGTTGCGCCCGAACAGCACCAGCAGGATGTAGCCGACCGCCACCGGCGGCACCACGAGAGGGGCGTGAACCAGGCCGTCGATCAGGGTCTTGCCGGGAAAATCCCGGCGCGCGAGCAGCCAGGCCACGGCGATGCCGAACGGCAGACTCGCCAGCACGCAGACGAACGCGATGCGCAGGCTGAGCCCGAGCGCTTCGGCCTCGAGGGGGGTCAGGGCGAACACGCCGAACCTTGGAAAGCCGAAAAACCGTAACGTCCCACGGTTGCGCGCGCGTCGTTCGAGTGGAGATAGGCGAGGAATCCGGCTGCCGCGGGATTGTCGCTGCCCGCCACGCGTCCCGCGGGATAGACGATTGGCTCGTGGCTGGTCTGCGGAAAGGCGCCGACGATGCGCACCCGCTCGCTCACGCGCGCGTCGGTGGCGTAGATGATCCCCGCCGCCGCTTCGCCGCGGGCGACGAGGGCGAGCGCCGCGCGCACGTCGGCGGTACGCACGACCCGGTCGGCGACCGCCGGCCAGACGCCGAGGGCGTCGAGCGCTTGCCGAGCGTAAATGCCCGAGGGAACGTGGTCGGGGTCGCCGATGGCGAGCCGACCGCCGCCGAGCGCGGCGACGAGCGGAAATCCGGGCACGATATCGAGCGCCAGCGCGCTGTCGGCCGGAGCGACGAGCACCAGCCGATTGCGCCACAGGTCGCAGCGGCTCGCCGGGTCGATCAGCCCGCGCTCGGTCAGGTATTTCATCCAGCGCCGGTCGGCGGAAATATAAATATCGGCGGGGGCGCCGCTCTCGATCTGGCGGGCGAGGGTCGAACTGGCGGCGAAGGAGGGGACGACGTCGACGTCGTTGCGGGCGTTGAATCTCTCGGCAAGCGCGGTCACCGCTTCGGTCGTGCTGGCGGCGGCGAAAACCACGACGCGCCTCTCGCCGGCGACCGCGACCACCGGCACGAGCCAGAAAACGACGGCGAGCCAAACGAGACGGCGTCTGATGCCTGTTATGACCGCCGGATCCTGCCGGGCTGCATGCTGCCTCGTCGCGACGTTTTGAATCGGCTCGTTCTCCCGCGTTCAGGCCCGTGCGCATTTCGCGGATGAAGGCCGGGGCCGTCAAGCCCGTTGTCGTTCGGGCGGAACGTCGCCTTGGCTAATCTGCGGCGGCGAGGCAGTCCCGCAGACCGTCGGCGAGGCGGCGCATCAGGGTGAAATAGGCCTCCGGGCCGGGCGCGAGGTCGGCGCCGAGCGGATCGAGGATGCCGATTCTGACTCCCGTTCCCGCGACGAGGGTGTGTGCGAGCGCGGGCTCGAACTGGGGTTCGCGAAACAGACAGCGCGCGCCGGTTTCGCGCAGTCGGGCGCGTATTTCCCTGAACCGGCGGGCGCCCGGCTGGCGTCCGGGGCCGACGCTGACGGCGCCGATGGCGCGCAGGCCATAGCGTCGCTCGAAGTACTGGTAGGCATCGTGGAAGACGACGTAGGGCAGGGCGGCGACGGGCGCGAGCCGGGCCTTGAGCTCGGCGTCGAGGGCGCCGAGGCGGACATCGAGACGGGCCGCGTTGGCGGCGTATGTCTCGCGGTTTGCCGGGTCGGCGGCGGCGAGCGCACGGGCCGCCGCGCGGGCGATGATTTGGGCGTTCGCCGGGTCGAGCCAGACATGGCTGTCGAAAGCGCGGTGAGCGGGGGCGGTGTCCTTACGATGATGTGCGTGATCGTCTTGCGCCCAAACGCCGCCGCGGCGGGCCGGCAACCGCGTGAGTTCGTCGAGGTCGATCACCGCGATCACCGTCGTTTGATTTTTTAGCGTGGAAAATGGTTTTGTTAAAAATCGTTCCAGATCTTTGCTCACCCAGAATATCAGGTCTGCGCGCGCGATTCGCCGGGCTTCCGACGGACGCAGGGCATAGCCGTGAGGCGAACCCGAGCCGGTGACGATAAGCCCCGGCGCGGCGATGCCCGCCATGACGCCCGCGACGAGGGCGTGAACGGGCTTGAGGCTGACCTCGACCCGCAGCGGTTCTGCCGCCGCTCCCCCCGCGCCAAGCAGTAACGCGGCGAGCGCCACGAGGGCAACGAGACGGCGCGACGTCTTGTTCATGGAAAAGGCTCGGGCCTGCGCATCGCATGGCGTTTGAGGGTTGTCCGAAAGGCGAGAACATGTAATGTTATATTATAGCATTATGTCGTCAAGTCCGGCAGGTGAGCGAAGCCGATGACAGGTCGTTTCGGTTTCTAAATTCCCCGCCATTCTCGCGTGTTCCGTCGGGCTTGATCCGGGCGATCTGGAGGCTGAAGTAAACATGGAAAATCAAAAAGCTATTGAGAATTCTCGATCTTTCGTCGGAACCTGTTCGGAAGCCGTCGCGGCGAAGCGAAGGCTTTGTGGCCGTTTTCCGGCGGCGCGTTAACCATGTCCGCCGCAGGCGATTCACCGGCTTCCCCCACCCATCCGTTTGCCGACGCCGGTCACGATCACGCCCGCTGTGTCTCCGAAGCGCTTGAGGCGGCCGCACGACTCTGCGCGCGCCGCGGCGCGCGTCTCACGACGCTGCGACGTCGGGTGCTCGAACTGGTGTGGGGCAGCCACGCGCCGCAGGGTGCCTATGCGATCCTCGAGACGCTTCACCGCGACGGACGGCGGGCGGCGCCGCCCACGGTCTATCGTGCGCTCGATTTCCTGCTCGGGCACGGGCTCATCCATCGCATCGAATCGCTCAACGCCTTCGTCGGCTGTCCCGCGCCGGGCCGGCCTCACGTCGGCCAATTCCTGATCTGCTCGGCCTGCGGTTGCGCCGCCGAACTCGACGACAGGCGCATCGGCGTGGCGATCCGCGACAGCGCCGGCAAAGCCGGTTTCAGGCTCGAGGGCCAGACCATCGAACTCAGGGGGCTCTGCCCGCGCTGTCAGAACGGAAGAGGCGATGGCCGCGACGCCGCCTGAGGCCGGGCGACATGCCCGTATTCTTGCCGAGGTCGCGGGCGTCGCGCTGAGCTTCGGGGCCAACCGGGTGCTCAACGACGTCGCGCTTTCCGTCGGCGCGCGCGAGATCGTTACGCTGATCGGCCCCAACGGCTCGGGCAAGACGACGCTGGTGCGCGTCGTCCTCGGCCTGCTGAAACCCGACCGGGGTCGGGTATTCCGCCGGCCGGATGCGCGAATCGGCTATATGCCGCAGAGGCTTGTTATCGACGACACCCTGCCGCTCACCGTCGGTCGCTTCCTCGCGCTCGGCGTCCGGTCGTCGCGGACGGGAATCGCCGACGTACTCGAGGAGGTCGGCACGCCGGGACTCGCCGGGCGCGCGATACAGCGCCTCTCGGGCGGCGAGTTGCAGCGCGTCCTGCTCGCCCGCGCGCTGCTGCGCGAGCCCGATTTCCTGGTGCTCGACGAGCCCGTGCAGGGCGTCGACGTCGCCGGGCAGGGCGAGCTTTACGCATTGATCACGCGCATCCGTGACCGCCGCGGCTGCGGTGTGCTGATGGTGTCGCACGATCTGAACCTGGTCATGGCGGCGACCGACACCGTGATTTGCCTCGATCACCACGTCTGCTGTACCGGGCGGCCCGAAACCGTGAGTCGTCATCCGGCCTATCTCGCGCTGTTCGGGTCGCTCGCCGAGAAGGGGCTGGCGGTCTACAGCCACGAACACGATCACCGTCACGGGCTGCACGGCGAACTGTTGCCGTTGCCGCCGGCCGACGAGACGGGCCCGGAAGAGAGGCGAGACGATGGATGATTTTCTGTGGCGGGCGTTCCTGGGAGGCGCCGGGGTCGCGCTGGTAGCGGGTCCGCTCGGCGCCTTCGTGGTGTGGCGACGCATGGCCTATTTCGGCGCCGCCATGGCGCATTCCGCGCTGCTCGGCGTTGCGCTCGGCTTGGTCCTCGGGATCGACCCCGATCTCGCCGTCGTCGGCGTCTGCAGTCTTCTCGCGCTTCTGGTCGTCGTGCTGCAGCAGCAGAAGGCACTCGCCACGGACACGGTCCTCGGCATCCTCGCACACGGTGCGCTTGCGCTCGGACTGGTGGCGCTCGCCTTCATGGAAACGGTGCGCATCGACCTGATGGCTTACCTGTTCGGTGACATTCTCGCCGTAACGCCGGCGGATCTGGTTCGCATCTACGGCGGCGGCATCGTCGTTCTCGGCGTCCTCGCCGGGCTCTGGCGCCCACTGCTCGCCGCCACGGTGCACGAGGAACTGGCGAGCGTCGAGGGCGTGCCGGTGCCCGCCGTGCGGCTTGCTTTCATGTTGCTGCTCGCCGTGGCCATCGCCGTCGGCATCAAGATCGTCGGCCTGCTGCTCATCACTTCGCTGTTGATCATTCCCGCCGCCGCGGCGCGCGGACTCGCCGATACGCCCGAGCAAATGGCGCTGGCGGCGGGCGGCATCGGCTGCATTGCGGTTGCCGGCGGTCTCGCCGCTTCGCTCGCCTGGGATATCCCCGCCGGACCTTCTGTCGTGGTGGCGGCGGTGGCGATCTTCGGTGTCGTGACCCTCGCCGGGCGGGTCATATCTTCGTGAATCGAAGGCCGCGGTCGGATAGGGGCAGACGCATTTCTGCGCTTTGTGGTATAGTTTCGCTGCTCCGGAAAGGAGTTTCGCTGCTCCGGAAAAGGGATCGGCCATGAACAGAAGTTTCAAATTGAGCGCGGCGCTCGTGGTTCCATTGCTGTTGGTGGTATCGGGCGCATTCCCGGCTGCCGCGGCGCCGCAGATCCTCGGTGTGATCGCGAGCATCGAGCCGGTAACCCTGCAGTGCGAGCGCGGCGAATGCGGCGCCGAGTTCACCGCCTACTGCCTCGAGCAGCACCGCCGTTCGCCGGCGCAGGGCACGGCCTATGACCTCTACGATCCGGATTCCCTCGTCGTCGAAGGCACTCGGCGCGACGGCGCGATCATCCGGTTGACTGCAGGTCTCGTCACCATCGTCACGGAGCGGGGAAACTCCGCCATCCGGATGAGCGTGCCCGAACCCGTACTCCGGCGGTTCGACCTCGCCTCGGTTCGCATCAGCGTCGGTGAACGGGTGACGCTGATTCCGAAGCCGGTGGCCGACGACCCCCAACCCCATAGCGAGACCGATATCGCGCTGGCCGCCGGCCCGCTGCGCAGCGCCGCGGCGGTTATCGTGGATAATGGCGGCGAGCGGGTCGATGCGGCGCGCCTCACCGAACGCGCGATTAATGCCTTGCCGCGACGCGGTCGGGCAAGCGACGCCGAGCGCAAGCGGGTGTGGCGGACGATTGCGCCGGAAACCGGCAAGCCGGGTTTTGCGCTGGCGCGTGAAGGGTACGATCGTTGCTATACAGTGACCCGAGCCGGCATGCAGAGCCTGCGTCAGTGTTTGGGTTCGGTGCACGATTCGCTCATCGGCAAGCTCAACACCAAGTACTGGCATGCCATCGAAGCCGGCAGCTAAACATGACAAGCTAGCGGGTCGGGCTCCGATATCGGATTGATCGCGGCCTATCCGGAGAGGCGAGGCATCAAATGCGAAACACGACGGAAAAGGTTGAGGGCGAATCGTGACGGGCATCGAGTATTTGCTGGTCGTATATATTTTCATGGACGATCATTGGATTCGCGGCGACGAACTCGATGGTTGGGGCTCTCTTTCTTATCGCACACAGGAAATATGCCTGGAACACAAGGAAAACGCCGAGAAAATTCAGCTCGATCTCACGAGGGTCAATCCACGGACCGCCCCGAAGTATTTCGCGTGCGAAGTGAATGAAATCGGCTCGAACGGCTAGCCGGGCCGGGATAGCCTGGAGCAGTCTGCGGCCAAAGGCTATTGCGATGGGGAAAACTAGCCGCTAACGTATGGCTTATTCGCTGGCTCGGACGGCTTATGACAATGCTCGTCGAGACAGGGAGGCAACTGGGAGGTTACAGGAGATGAAACTTACCAAATTCGTAGCGTCGTTCGCGGCGGCCTTTGCGCTACTTGTCGTCGGGGCCGCCGGAGCGTCGGCGGAATCGACGCTTGACATCGTTAAGAAACGCGGCCACCTGCGTTGTCAGGTGGGGCCGCCGTCGCCGGGCTTCTACAACCTGGACGCCAACGGCAACTGGTACGGCAGCGACGTGTCAATCTGCCGCGCCGTCGCCGCAGCCATCTTCGGCGATCCGAACAAGCTGGAAATTCAGTCGGTCAGCACGCAGGCGCGGTTTACCTCTCTGGCGAACGGCGAGTCCGACATGCTGTCGCGGACGGCCACCTATACGCTGCTGCGCGATACCCAGCTCGGTCTCGACTTCACGACCCCGAACTTCTACGACGGGCAGGGCTTCATGGTGCCGAAGAACAGCGGGATCAAGAGCGCGCTGGAACTCAAGGGCGCCTCGGTCTGCGTGCTGACAGGCACGACGACCGAGCTGAACTTGGCGGATTACAGCCGGGTGAACGGCCTCGACATCCATCCGGTAACCTTCGAGGATCCCAACGTTCGCAACGATACCTATCTTCAGGGTGGCTGTGACGCGCTGACCAACGACAAGTCGGGTCTGGCCTCCAACAAGGCGGCATTCCCGAATCCGCAAGATCACATCATTCTGCCCGAGACGATTTCCAAGGAACCGTTGACGCCGATGGTGCGTCAGAACGATTCGCAGTGGATGGACATCGTCAAGTGGACGGTCTTCGCCCTGGTTGCGGCCGAAGAGCTCGGCATCAACTCGAAGAACGTCGATGAAGTGCGCAAGACCTCGACCAACGCCGAAGTCAGGCGGTTGCTCGGCGTGGACGGCAATCTGAACAAGGGCCTCGGCCTGAGCAAGGACTGGGCCTACAACATCATCAAGAAAGTCGGCAACTACGGCGAGATTTACGAAGCCTACATGGGCAATGGCAAGCTGGGGATCGGCATCCCGCGAGAGGGTTCGCAGAATGCCTTGTGGACCCAGGGCGGGCTCATGTACTCGCCACCTTTCCGGTAGAATCCTGAACAGCGCCCAGCCCTCGTGGCTGGGCGCGATTTTCTACCTGTGATTTCAGCGCAGGACAGGTGATGGTGACGAACGTGCAGTCCGGGAGCGGACGCAGGAGTACGCTCGCCTTCATTTATGACGAGCGTGTCCGTGACGTTTTCTATCAAGTGTTGACCGCCGGCATCGTCGCCTGGCTCAGCTGGTACCTGTTCACGAATACGGCCCATAATCTCGAAGCCCGGGGAATGAGCTCCGGGTTCAGTTTCATCTTCCTCAAGGCCAACTTCGACACCGACTTCAAGCTCATTGAATATGTCAGCGGCACCGGTACCTATGGTCGCATCTTCCTCGTCGGCTGTCTCAATACGCTTCTGGTTTCGTTTATCGCGATCGTTCTCACGACCGCGCTCGGCTTTTTTGTCGGCGTCATGCGGTTGTCGTCGAACTGGTTGGTTGCCCGTCTGGCGCTGGCTTATGTCGAAATCCTGCGGAACACGCCGCTCCTGTTGCAAATCGTCTACTGGTATATCGGCGTCTTCTCGTTGCTGCCGCGCGTGAAGCAAAGCATCCATGTGTTCGAATACGCTTTTCTGAACAATCGCGGTCTCTACATGCCGTCGCCACTTCCGGGCGATCTGTTCTGGCTGACGATCGCCGCCCTGGTCATCGGTATCGTTGCGGCGTACGTCGTTCGGCGATGGGCGCGCAGGCGACAGGATCTGACCGGCCAGCAGTTTCCGACGTTCTGGGCGTCGCTCGGGCTCATCATCGGTTTTCCGGTGATCGTCTTTCTTGTCACCGGCGCGCCGCTCGACTGGGACGTTCCGGCGATTCAAGGCTTCAACTTCAAGGGCGGCGTGAGCGTGCCGCCGGCCTTCCTGGCGCTGCTCGTCGCGCTCACGATCTATCACTCGTCCCATATGGCGGAATCGGTGAGGGCCGGCATTCTGTCGGTGAGCAAGGGTCAGACCGAAGCCGCCTATGCCCTGGGCCTGCGCCCCAGCCGGACGATGACGCTCGTCATCATCCCGCAGGCGATGCGCGCGATCGTGCCGCCGATGATCAGCCTGTGGATGAACGTGGTGAAAAACTCGTCGTTGGCGGTCGCAATCGGTTATTCCGACGTCGTCGCGCTGTTCATGCAGACCGCCCTCAACCAGTCGGGCTACGCGGTCGAGATCGTGGCCATGACGATGGGCTTCTACATGATCATCAGCCTGAGCATTTCGGGAGTGCTGAACATCTATAACAAACGTGTTCAGTTGAGGGAGCGCTAGTCATGGCGGCGACGGTCGCGACGGCGAACGAGACGAGGAGCGCGCCGAAACGGCATCTCAGCGTGGGCGGCTGGCTGCGCGAAAACCTTTTCAGCAACTGGTACAATTCGCTTCTCACGGTCATCGCCCTCTACATCATTTATTTCACGGTGTCCTCGCTCTGGGAGTGGGGCATCACCAACGCGGTCTGGGAAGCTCAAAACCGGCGCGAGTGCTTCAACATCAATCCCGACGGCGCCTGCTGGGCCGGGGTGATCGCGTGGTTCGAGAACATTATCTGGGGCCGCTACCCGCGCGAGGAGATGTGGCGCATCAATCTCGGCTTCTTGCTGTTGATCGTCTGGTTGGCGCCGATCTGGATTCCGCGGATAAAGGGAAAAATTTTCATCGCCTTCAGCGCCGTATTCTTTTATCCGTTCCTCGCTGGCTATCTGTTCATAGGCGGCGACAAGGGCCTGTTTATGCAGGTCGTGTTCGCAGCCGCCGTTCTGTGTCTGATAGCGAACACGTTGCATGTGCTGATCGGCGTCCTTTCAGGACGATCGCTGAGGCAGATGGTGATCGCTTCGCTCGGGCTTCGCTCGGCATCGGAGAAGACACAGCGCAACGTTTTTCTGCTGTTGATTGCCGCGGCTTTCGCGCTGATTTTCTGGTGGCAGAGCGATTGGGTAATCGTCGGGGTGAAGTGGATCAAATGGGGCGGGCTGTTCCTGACCCTCGTCATATCGGGTGTCGGCATCTCCTTCGCGTTGCCGGGCGGAATCGTCCTCGCGCTCGGTCGGCGCTCGCAGTTGCCGGTCATCCGTATGATCTGCACCGGATTTATCGAGATCTTCCGTTCGGTGCCGCTGATCACCATCCTGTTCATGGCGACGACCATGTTCCCGCTGTTTTTGCCCGAGGGGTTCGTCCTCAACAAGCTGGTGCAGGTCATCGTCGCGGTCTGCCTGTTCAACGCCTGCTACATGGCCGAGGTGGTGCGCGCCGGCCTGCAGGCGATCCCCAAGGGCCAGTACGAAGCGGCGATGGCGATGGGTCTCGGCTATTGGAAGATGATGGGTCTCATCGTCATGCCGCAGGCGCTGAAATACATGATTCCCAACATCGTCGGGAACTTCATCGGCCTGCTCAAGGACACCACGCTGGTCTCGATCATCGGGCTGTTCGACATCCTGAACATGATCAGGGCGGTCAGCCAGGATGTGCCGTGGCGGGGGCTGCATCGCGAACCGCTATTCGTCGGCGCTGTAATTTTCTTCGTCCTTTGCGCCGCGATGTCGAAGTACAGCCGGCATCTCGAGGCGACGCTCGGCGGAGGGAAAGAACGTTGATCGGCGAGCGACCTTTAGGAGACTGAACCATGGTGGAACATAGCGATCCAAGCGATCCGCTCGAAGGCAGGGGACATCTCGCTTCGGCCGTCTCGAGCGAGATCATCATCGAACTCGCTCACGTGAACAAGTGGTTCGGCGACTTCCACGTGCTCAGGGACATCAATCTCTCGGTCCGCAGGAGCGAGCGAATCGTGATTTGCGGGCCCTCGGGCTCCGGCAAGTCGACGCTGATCCGCTGTATCAACCGCCTCGAGGAACACCAGGAAGGCGACATCATCGTCGACGGAATGACACTTGGCAGCGACCTCAAGAATCTCGACCAGATTCGCAGCGAGGTCGGCATGGTGTTCCAGAGCTTCAACCTGTTCCCCCATCTCACCGTACGGGAGAACCTCACGCTGGCGCCGATCTGGGTGCGCAAGATGCCCAAGGCCGATGCCGAAGAGATCGCCATGAAATACCTCGAGCGGGTCAAGATTCCCGAGCAGGCCGACAAGTACCCCGGCCAGCTCTCGGGCGGACAGCAGCAGCGCGTCGCCATCGCCCGCTCGCTGTGCATGAGCCCCAAGATCATGCTGTTCGACGAGCCCACCTCGGCGCTCGATCCGGAGATGATCAAGGAAGTTCTCGAAGTCATGGTCGAGCTCGCCGACACCGGCATGACGATGATCGTCGTCACCCACGAGATGGGCTTCGCCAAGACCGTCGCCGACCGGGTGATCTTCATGGACGCCGGCGAGATCGTCGAGCAGAACGAGCCCCATGAGTTCTTCGACAACCCGCAGTCCGACCGCACCAAGCTGTTCCTCAGCCAGATCCTCCACCAATAGGGACCGGGCTTAGCGCTTCGAGGGCGGCGACCGTTTCGATTTCCTGTTTGTAAGCGACGAATCCGGCGCGCTGGTAGAGCGACAGCGCGCGGGGGTGGTCGAGCGTGCAGGTGTGCACCCACAGACGCTCCGGCCCCGCCATCCACGCGGCGGTGACCGCCCAGTCAAGAAAATAACTGCCGAGCCCGCGACCGACGAACTCGGGCATCAGGCCGAAATAGGCGAGCTCGACCTCGCTCTCGAAGCGCCGGTCGAGTTCGACGTATCCCGCCGGCACGCCGGCGACGTAGAGCACGTAAATCTCGACTTTCGGATCTTCGATGATGGCGCGCAGGGTGTCGTCGTCGATCCGGCGGCGGTCGGTCCAGTTCCAGGGCCCGCCGACTGAATTGTAGAGATAACGGTAGAACGAGACCGTGGGTCGCTCGGCGCGCAGGATGGCGAGCTTGCCGAGCGGCGCCGGCACGCCCGGGCGCTTGGGCGGTGCGCGCATTTCGAGATAGGTCACCGTGGTTTCGATCACGCCTCCGGACTCGGCCTTGTCGGTCATCTTCGCCCCCGCGAGCCGTCGGTACCGGTCGGTCGTATCTGCGTCGGTACGTCGTCAAGCCAACGGGTCATCACGATGCGCATCGATTGCTCGTAGCCGAGGCGTTCGTAGAAGGCGCGTACGCCCGCGTTATGCTCACGGATCATCAGGTTGACCTTGCGCACGCCGAGTTCGGCAAGCCGGCGTTCGGCATGGGCGACGAGCCGCCGCCCCAGTCCTTCGCCGCGTCGCGCCGGCGCGACCGCGAGATAGTAGATCCAGCCGCGGTGACCGTCGTGGCCCGCCATGACGGTGCCGACGACCGTGTCGTCATCTTGGGCGACGAACAGCCCGGCGTTGGGCGCGGCGCGGCAGAATGCGATGTCGGCGGCCGGGTCGTTGTAGGGGACGACGAGACCGCAGATGCGCCACAGGTCGGCTACCGCTTCGAGATCGCCGTCGGCGAAGTCGCGGATATGCAGCGCCTCCGAAGGGGTCGCGCGCGGCGCCTCAGGTCTCGACCGGTGTGTCATCGCGCCCGCCCCATTCGCTCCACGAGCCGTCATAGATGGCGACGTCGCGGCGTCCCACGAGGTGCAGGCCAAGCGCGAGCACGCAGGCGCTCACGCCCGAACCGCAGCTCGCCACCACCGGTTTGCCGCGCGCGACGCCGGCCTCGGCGAACCTCGCTTCGATCGTCGCCGGATCGAGCAGCGTATGGGCATCTTTGTCGATCAACGCGTTGAACGGCAGATTCAGACTGCCGGGTATGTGGCCGCCGCGCAGGTCCGCTCGGGGTTCGGGGGTGCGGCCATGGAAGCGTTCGCTCGAGCGCGCGTCGATCACCTGTTCGCGGCGACTCTCGAGGTTGGCGCGCATCTGCTCGATGTCGCGCACGAGGAAGGTGTTCATTCGCGCGGTAAAGTGACGCTCTCGCGGCATCACGGGGCGGTCGTCGACCGGCCGGCCTTCGGCGCGCCATTTCGTGAGTCCGCCGTCGAGCACCGCGACGTCGTCGTGACCGAAGACGCGGAACATCCACCACACGCGCGGCGCCGCCATCCAGCCTCCCCAGTCGTAGACGACGATGCGGATGCCGTCCCCGAGACCCAGCTTGCGCACCCGGCTCGAGAACTTCTCGGGGCCGGGCAGCATGTGGGGCAGGGAACTCGCGCTGTCGGCGATATCGTCGATGTCGAAGAACACGGCGCCCGGAACATGATGCTCGGCGTATTCCGCCTTGGCGTTGCGTCCGCTGCCGGGCAGATGCCACGAGGCGTCGACCACGCGGATATCGGGGGCGTCGAGGTGCGCGGCCAACCATTCGGTACTGACCAGCGAATCGAAGGCGTTTGCGGTCATCGTCAGGTATTCCGAAAAAGATCAGTCGCCGGCGAAGGCGACGACGACGCGGCGGTTGTGTCGCCCCTTTTTCTCGATCTTGACGACTTCGACGGGGCCGATCTCGCCGGTGCGGGCGACGTGGGTCCCGCCGCAGGCCTGTAGATCGACGCCGTCGACTTCGAGCAGACGCACCTTGCCCTGTCCGCGCGGCGGTCTGACCGACATGGTCTTGACCAGTTCGGGCTGGACGTCGAGCTCGGCGTCGGTGATCCAGCGCGGCCGCACCTCGCGGTCCTCTTCGATCAGCCGGTTGAGCGCTGCGGTGATCGCAACCTTGTCGAGGGTCGCCTCGGGAATATCGAAATCGAGTCGTCCCCGCCCGTCGCCGATCTGTCCGCCGGTCACGGGGCCATCGACCACGGCGCAGAGAAGATGCAGGCAGGTGTGGACGCGCATCAGGCGATGGCGCCTCTGCCAGTCGATTTCGGCGGTGACGCCGGTCCCCGGCGCGGGCAGCTCGGCGCCCTCGGCGGGGATGTGGAGAATGTCGTCGAGACCCTCGCCCTTGCGCGTATCGACGATCTCGATCGGATCGCCGCCGTCGGTGCGCAGCACGCCCCGATCGCCGGGCTGACCGCCGCCCGTCGGATAGAACACGGTGCGGTCGAGACGAATGCCTTCCGGCGTCGCCGAAATCACCGTGGCCTCGCAGCTTGTCGCGTAGGCATTCTCCTGGAAGATCAGCTCCATGGCGTCGTTCCCTTGCTCTAGCCGTCGAGCCAGCGCGGCGTCGGCAGCCCCTTTTCCCTGAGGAACGCCGGGTTGAACAGCTTGCTCTGATAGCGGTTGCCGTAGTCGCAGAGCACGGTGACGATGACGTGGCCGGGCCCCATGTCGCGGGCCGTACGGATCGCCCCGGCGACGTTGATGCCCGAGGAGCCGCCGAGAACCAGGCCTTCGTGTTCGGCGAGGTCGTAGACGACTTCGAGCGCCTCGGCGTCGTCGATGAGGTACTGATCGTCAATCGGCGCGCCGTCGATGTTTCGGGTGACGCGGCCCTGGCCGATACCTTCGGTAATCGACGAGCCTTCCGCCTTGAGTTCGCCGTGAGCGAACCAGTTGTACATCGCTGCGCCGTGGGGATCGGCGAGTACGATGCGAACGTCCGGATTGCGTTCCTTGAGCGCGATCCCGACCCCGGAGATCGTTCCTCCGGTGCCGATCGCTGAAACGAAGGCGTCGACCCTGCCGGCGGTCTGGTTCCAGATCTCGGGGCCGGTGCCCTCATAGTGGGCGCGCCGGTTGGCGAGGTTGTCCCACTGGTCGGCGAGGATCGCGCCGTTGGGCTCGGCTTCGGCGAGTTCGGCGGCGATGCGCCGCGAGACTTTGATGTAGTTCCCCGGGTCCTTGTATGGCGCGGCGGGCACGAGCCGGAGATCGGCGCCACACAGGCGCAGCATGTCCTTTTTCTCCTGGCTCTGGGTTTCGGGCATGACGATCAGGGTACGATAGCCGCGTACCCGCGCCACCAGCGCGAGCCCGATCCCGGTATTGCCCGCCGTGCCCTCGACGATCAATCCGCCGGGCTTGAGCGTCCCCCGCTCCTCGGCGTCGAGCACGATGAAAAGCGCGGCGCGATCCTTGACCGATTGGCCGGGATTGAGAAACTCGCACTTGCCGAGAATTTCACAGCCGGTGGCTTCCGACGCCCGCTCGAGGCGGACAAGCGGGGTATTACCGACAAGCGCGCAGAAGTCTTTGCGAAGATCCATACTACCGAGGCGTCAGCCGGGATCGGACAGGGGCGCAAGAGTAGCCGCGCGCCGGTCCGCGATCAAGCGCCGCCTAAGCGTCTAAACCCTGATAATTCGGGGGATTTTTCCGCAAAGCTCTTGGCGCGCGGGCCGGCGCACGTGTATTGATAGGGCGCCGCGGGAACACGCCGACGGCCGGCGAGAGGGGGCAGGGCGCGATGGCCAATATCTTCGAGCGCAGCTTCTACGGCAATACGCTGATCGAGTGGACGGTGGCCGCAGCGGTGGCGGTTGCGGTGATCCTCGTCCTCCGTTTCGTTCAGGCTGCCGTCGCGTACCGTATCGCGCGTCTCGCCAAGCGCACCGAAACGCGCATCGACGACCTGGTCCTCGAACTCGTCAACCGGACCAAGTTCTTCTTCCTGCTCATCGTCGGGGTTTATGCCGGCGCCTATCTGGTTGTGTTGCCGGAGCAGACGCGCGGGCTCGTCCATTCGGTGATGATCGTTGCGCTGCTCGTGCAGGCGGCGATCTGGATTTCCTTCCTGCTCTCCGGCTGGATCACGCGCAAGGCAAAACAGCGCATGGCGGAGGATGCGGCCGGCGCCACCACGCTCGGCGTGCTGGGCGCGCCGGCGCGTCTCGCCGTTTGGGTGCTGGCCACGCTCCTCGCGCTCGACAACCTGGGGATCGACGTAACCGCGCTGATCGCCGGGCTCGGGATCGGCGGCGTCGCTATCGCGCTCGCCACCCAGAACATCCTCGGCGACCTCTTCGCCTCGCTGTCGATCGTCCTCGACCGCCCCTTCGTGGTCGGCGATTTCATCATCATCGGCAACGAGATGGGTACGGTCGAACGTATCGGCCTCAAGACGACGCGGGTGCGCGCTCTTTCCGGCGAAATCATCGTCTTTTCGAACAACGACCTCCTGCAAAGCCGGGTGCGCAACTACAAGCAGATGTTGGAACGCCGCGCGGTCTTCGGCTTCGGCGTGACCTATCAGACCCCGATCGACCAGCTCGAAGCCATTCCCGGAATGGTGGCCGAGATCATCGAAGCCCAGCCGCTTGCCCGCCTCGACCGCATCCATTTCAAATCGTTCGGCGATTCCTCGCTCGACTACGAGGTCGTGTTCTACATGACGGTGCCCGAGTACGCCCGCTACATGGACGCGCAGCAGGCGATCAATCTCGCGCTGATGCGCCGTTTCGAGAAGGAGGGCATCGAGTTCGCCTATCCGACGCGGACGCTGTTCATCGAGCGCGGCGAAAGCGGCGCGCCGCTGGCCGGCGGCTAGGGCGTGTACTATTGAGTTTCGGGTCGTCGGCGTAGAGTTATCGCGCCGATGTCCGCTTTCGCTCCCAAAGGGTCCGCTTTGGCTCGAATGGCGGACCTGTTTGCCGCTAGGCCGAACCGACGCGATTAGCCAGATTCGGACGTTCGAGGACTTCCTGGGCGCATGGATTCTCCTACGGAAGTTGCTAAACTCCCACCCTAGGGAGAGAAGGCATGGAGCGCCGCCTCGTAGCCATTCTAGCTGCCGATGTGGTCGGTTACTCGCGTCTCGTGGGGGAGGACGAGGAGGGGACGCTGCGGACGCTCGGCGCCTGTCGCGAGGTCATCGATGGGTTGGTGACGGAGCATCGTGGTCGCGTATTTGGCAGCGCCGGCGATAGCGTTGTCGCCGAGTTCTCCAGCCCCGTCGAAGCGGTGCGCTGTGCAGCCGACATCCAGCGTGACCTCGAACG
>JBHHZM010000050.1:0-21859 GCA_046758065.1 Alphaproteobacteria bacterium
GCCCAAGCCTTTGATTCCGTCGCGCAGGTCATTCCCCAATACATTTACAGGCTCTCACTCGACGTTCTGTACTTGCTCGCGCAATTGATCGATCACGGCCTTGAGGTCGAGACCGATTCGCGTGAGTTCGACGTCGGCGGCCTTCGAACACAGGGTGTTGGCCTCGCGGTTGAACTCCTGGCAGAGGAAGTCGAGGCGCCGACCGACGGCGCCGCCGCTCGCGATCAGTTCGCGCGCCGCCGCGACGTGCGCCCCGAGCCGATCGACTTCCTCGCGCAGATCGCTCTTGACCAGCAGCAGGGCCATCTCCTGGGCGAGGCGTTCCTCCGGCAACGGCGGCATCGCATCGAGCAGTTCGGCCATCTGCTCCTCGAGGCGCCGCCGCAGCGCCTCGGGCTGGAGGGCGGCGCCCTCGGCCGCCCGGGCGGCGAGCGACGCGATCTCGTCGAGTTGGTCGTTGAGCAGGGCGGCGATCCGGACGCCCTCGCCGCGCCGCGCCTCGGCAAGCGCATCGAGCGTCTCCCCGAGGGTTTCGAGGATCAGCCCTTCGCGCCGTTTGCGTTCCTCGGGAGTGCTGTCGTCCTCGACCTCCTCGACGATGCCGCGGACGCGCAACAGGCCGTCGATGCTGGGCGGCGCCGCATCGATTTCGCCCTCGAAGTCCTTGAGCACGGCGAGCAGCCGGCCGAGCGCGTCGCGGTTCACCCTGAGCTGCGTCTCGCCGCCCACCCGGTTGTTTTGCAAGGTGACGTTGATGCTGCCGCGCGTGAAGCGTTCGCCCACCGCCTGACGGATCCGGGGATCGAGCGCGTCCATCCCGGCCGGCAAACGGCAGCGCACGTCGAGTCCGCGGCCGTTGACGCTCCGCACCTCCCAGATCCAGCCGAGCGGCCCGTCCTGACCCGTGCCGCGGGCGAAACCGGTCATGCTGGCTACGGGCACGGGGCGTCTCGTAAACTCTTGCGGGATGGGCGCTGGGCGCGGCGCTGGAAGCGCCGGTGGAAACGCGCGCCACTATATACTCGGGAGCGGGGCTCAACAACCCCGCCCCGGGCGGGTGAAAATTCCGAGGAGGCCGGGACTTGAAGGATCCGAAAGCCGTCCTGATCACGGGCGCGAGCAGCGGTCTGGGCCGGGCGCTCGCACTGGCGTATGCCGCGCCCGGCACGGCGCTCGCGCTCACCGGACGCGACGCCGCCCGGCTCGACGCCGCCGCCGCAGCCTGCCGCGCGCGCGGCGCCGGGGTGGTCGCCGCCACCCTCGACGTGACCGATGCCGACGCCCTCGCGGCCTGGATCGGCGAAGTCGATGCGCGTTCGCCGCTCGACCTGGTGATCGCCAACGCCGGTATTTCGGGCGGCACCGGCGGCGGCGAGGGCGGCGCGCAGGCGCGGCGCATCTTCGCGGTGAACATCGCCGGCGTGCTGAATACCGTGCTGCCCGCGATTCGTCCGATGCAGGCGCGCCGCAGGGGACAGATCGCGCTGGTCAGCTCGCTCGCCGCATTCCGCGGTTTTCCCGGGGCGCCGGCCTATTCCGCCAGCAAGGCGTGGGTCAAGACCTGGGGCGAAGGACTGCGCGGCAGCCTGCGGCGCGACGGCATCGAGGTCTCGGTGATCTGCCCCGGTTTCGTGCGCACGCCGATGACCGATCTCAACCCCTACCCGATGCCCCTGCTGATGGAGGCCGAGCGCGCCGCGGCGCTGATCAGGCGGGGGCTGGCGCGCAACGCCTCCCGCATCGCCTTTCCGTGGCCGCTGTACGCGCTGGTCTGGCTGTTCGGCGCGCTGCCGCCCCGGCTCACCGACCCGCTGTTCGCCCGCCTGCCCGAGAAATCGCGCCTGCCCGAAAGGCCCTGAACCCACGCGCGTTTAGGGCCTGAGCGCATAAAACACGCCTGAGGGACAACCTGGATTTCCGTCTTGGACGGTGAAACGGGCGTGCCGGTTAGGCATGCTCATGCCGCTAGCCAGTGCCAGATATTCAATGGCCCACGGCTACCGTTGTGCCGGCCAGCATCACCCAATGGTCTGGCACAGCAATTCCGCCATGTCACGGGTCGGGTGCTGCGTAAGCTGCAGCGGGCGACAAACGAGCTTCGGATTAGTAATAGGGAGCCGTGTCGTGGACCTTGAGATTTGACGGCAGTTCGAGCCACTCCGGCTTCGAACGTGCGAAGATGAACGTATCCAGGTCATACCAAAACGTCGGCCGGTCGAAGGTGCCGCCCGCGATCCCTCTCCAGCCGAGTCGCAGCTCCAACGTCCAGGTTACGGTTGTGCCGCAGTTGGGGCAGAACTCGGTATCGAACCATCGCCCCCCATCCGATATAGCTCGGTAGGTTTGCAGCTCACCCCGGCAAATCTCCACGTCACATTCCTTGAAGTATATGGATAGGCCAAAGGCGCTGCCTGTGCGCTTTTGACAAAAGGTACAAGCGCACGCGGCCGCTCTCTCCGGCTCACCTTTTACTTTGTACCGTACCGACCCGCAGACGCAGCCCCCCTCATGTATTTCGTCCATGAGCTTTTCCTCGTCATCCTCGTATGCAGAACAATTTACGATACCGCCGCAACCGCAACAATCGTCGTTAAATCGATAGCAGGGTGTTGTCAGTCATCAGCGGTTCGTTTTCTCTCATAGAGTTAGGGGCGGCCCCAGATGAATTACTTCGAAGCCGGCTTCCCATTTGCGGAGCGTCCGCCACTGATCGCTTGGCGCCGAGTCAGCTGTGTCTGGTGATCATCCGATCAATTTCAACAAAGGGGACTTTGCCGATTCGGCGATCGACGCACGACCCGTCCTTGAACAGAAGCAGGGCCGGCACGCTTTGCACGGCGAACTCGTCGGCAAAACCGCCATTCCGTTCGACATCGACCTTGAGGATCGTCAGCTCGGGTCGCCGGCCGGCCAGATCGGCAAGTACCGGCTTGAGCGAACGGCAAGGACCGCACCATTCGGCCCAGAAGTCGACCAGGACCAGCTCACCCCGTTTGATCAACTTCGTGCAGACCTCGGCATCGGCGTCGCGTAGGTTCGCGATTTCCACCGCAGCAGTCATCGGGTCATTCTGCCGCGACCTCGGCCGCTTCGAGCGGATATTTCAGGCCCTTGGGATACTTGCTTTCTTCGGTCGCATCGAGCCGCATGGTGATGTTGAACTTGTTGCCGAAGTTGAAAACACTACAACCGAAAACCAGCTCGACGATCTCCTCTTCCGTGAACTCCGCCTTCAACTCGTCATAGAAGGCATCCGGGATGTAGTTCGGGTCCCCGGCCATGTATTCGGCGAGCTTAACGCCGAGGTACTCACGCCGCGACAGCGCAGATTCGTCGATCTCACCGAATACCGCCGCTTCCTTGGGGGCAACCTGCTCGCGGACCCCGGCTGCACGGACCGTCGCGCAATAGGTGCAACGGTTGATCTCGCCGGTCTTCAGGCGCATGAGTTCGAGCATGTGCGGCGGAATTCGGCCGGCCATGAAGAACGCCTGGAAGACTGGTACGATGGTCTTCAGCAGATCCGGCTGTCGACCGATTACGCCGAACATGGCACCGTCGTTCCACCAGCCTTCCTGGGCCTGCTGTAACAGGTCATTGACATCGGAGTCAGCCGATCCACCGGGCTTCAACGGTTCGACCACTGAAGACATGGAAACCTCCCTTTCGTTTCTAATGGCATGACGGAGACACTCGTATTTTGAACGAGCGGTCAAATACGCTAAGAAGAATCGCATGCCAGGTCAAGCGGTTCGATCCGCGCAAGGTGACGCTACTGATGGCTGCAGGCCGTAGGATGCCGTGATCGAGGCCCGGCACGTTGGCGCGAGCGATCCATCCTCGCAATGAGAGGCCACGAACTCGGGCAAGGCCGCCAGCCGGCGCGACCACCGGTGTGTTGAACGGCTGATCAACGGAAGCTAAGTTAAGGCCATGCCATGGGAAAAACAGTTCGACGAGAGCGATGTACTCGAGAAGGCGATGCAGGCCTTTTGGGCGCGCGGCTTCACGGCGACTTCGATCCGGGATCTGGTCGACTGCATGGGTCTCAATCGGGGCAGTATCTACGCGGCATTCGGTGACAAGCGCGGCCTTTTCCTAAAGGCGCTGCAGCACTACGAGACGCGCCATCGACGGACATGGCTCAAAGCCCTGCGGGAGCATCACACGCCCCGCGCCGCCATTCTCTCGGTCTTTGAAGGCGCGATCGGGACGGCCTTGTCCGACCGTAGCCGATCCGGCTGCTTCCTGGTTAACACCGCGATCGAGTTTTCGTCCCATGATGAGGAAATCGCGCAGGCGGTGGCGGCCGGGCTGTCCGAGACCGAGACTTTCTTCCGCGACTTGATCCTGGAGAGCCAGCGGCTGGGCGAGATCCCGTCCCATGTCGACCCTGCCCATACAGCCCGTACGCTGCTCGGCTTGTTGACCGGGCTTCGCGTCCTTGCCCGCAGCCGTCCCGAGCGTTCTCTCCTTGAAGCCCTGGCGGACCAGGCCGCCGCACTTCTCAGATAACCTGGATTTATCCCGCGACAACCGTGTAGCGCTCCCGGCACCACGCGCGCCTTGAACCCGGGCGTGTACGGCTTCCGTTTCTACATCGCCGAACTCCTCCTCGGCGTAGACCGGAAAAGTTGATCACATCGCTTGCGTCACTGTCCGATTCCCGGGGAGTAGCGCACACCCCGCCTTGCTGATTAAGATCAATGTTCGGCGCCGCTCGGTCACCTAAAGTACGTGCATCCGAGGTGCACATCGGCTGGTGGTGGCCCGGTGTCGTACGATGCCTTGAGCGGCGTTCCGATCCGGCGAGTGATTCCATGATCGAGTTCATGTCCGAGAGCAGCGGCAGTGTTGTCGGTATCAGAGCTACCGGCAAACTAACGGACGCGGATTACAAGCACAGCCTGATCCCCAAGCTCGAGTCTCTCTTTAGCGAGCACGGCAAACTCAACGTTCTGTTTTACATGGATAAGTCGTTCGAAGGATGGGATCTCGACGCCGCCTGGGACGATGCGTCATATGGGCTCAGGCACAGAGCCGACTTCGAAAAGCTTGCTGTCGTCGGCGGTCCGGCCTGGGTCGAATGGTGTATCAAACTGAGCGGCTTTCTCATGAAAGGCGAGATCAGGATATTTTCCGCCGACCAGCTTAAGAGTGCCTGGATTTGGCTAAAAAGTTAGTGGCTTCGATTTACCCTGCGGCCATCTAGAGGGTAAGCGGCGCGACAAGCCCCCATGGCATCAGGCGAACCCTGGCAACCCGAATGGGCCCTCGCTCACGACCAGCCGGGCATGATGGGGCCCGGTATCTACGGGTCGGCGTGTCGCTCGCCCGCGCCGTCGTCGCCGTGCCTGAGCTTGCGCCAGCGCGCGACATTGCGGTTGTGCTCGGCGAGCGTCCGGGCGAAGACGTGGCCGCCGGCGCCGTCGGCGACGAAATAGAGATCCGCGGTGGGCAGCGGGTCGAGCACCGCGGCGAGCGCGGCGCGTCCCGGGTTGGCGATCGGCGTCGGCGGCAGTCCGCGCACCCGGTAGGTGTTGTAGGGGCTGTCGATCGCGAGGTCGGCGCGGGTCAGCGGCCGGTCGAGCACGCCCTTGCCGCCAGTGATCGCATAGACCACCGTGGGGTCCGATTGCAGCCGCATGCCGCGCCGCAGCCGGTTGAGAAAAACCCCGGCGATGTGCGCGCGTTCGTCGGCGCGGGCGGTTTCCTTTTCGACCATCGAGGCGAGGATCAGCGCTTCGTTCATGTCCGCGAGCGGCAGACCGTCGCTTAAGCGGCCCCGCAGCGCGTCGAGCGCGGCGCGCATCGCCGCCGCCATGCGCCCGACCAGCGCCGCGCGCTGATCGCCGTACGAGAAATGATAGGTCTCGGGCAGCAGCGATCCTTCCCGGGGCGGCGGCCCGACGGCGCCGGCGAGACCGTCGGTCGCGCTCACCAGGTCGAGCACCTGACGGACCGTCAGCCCTTCGGGAACGGTGAGCCGGCGCACCACGGTGCGCCCGCCGATCAGGATCTCCATGGCGCCGCGGGCGCTGACGCCGGGCGGGAACGCATACTCGCCGGCCTTGAGGTCGCGCCCGGCGCGCGACAGCCGGACGCCGAGGACGAACAGCCAGGGGCGTTCGATCACGCCGGCCGCGGCGAGCCGCCGGGCGATGGCCGCGAGCCCGAGCCCGTGCGGCAGGACCACGGTGGTCTCCGCGGCAAGCCGACCCGGGCTCTCGAACGCGATCCGCCCCCACGCCAGCGCCACGACGCCGAGCGCCGCGATCAGAAGAAGGGTCAGGAGAGCGCGGCGGACGACGCGCCGCATCGCACCTACGGCGCCTTGGTGAACACCAGCGAGGCGTTGGTGCCGCCGAAGCCGAACGAATTGGAAAGCGCCTTGCGCACCGGTCGCTCCCTGGCGGTGTGCGCGACGAGGTCGAGATCGCAGCCGGGCGAGGGATTGTCGAGGTTGAGCGTCGGCGGCACCACGTCGTTGGCGACCGCGAGCATGGAGAAGATCGCCTCGACGGTGCCGGCCGCGCCCAGCAGGTGGCCGATCGAGGATTTGGTCGACGACATCGACAGTTTGTAGGCCGCATCGCCGAACAGCCGCTTGACCGCGCCGAGCTCGATCTCGTCGCCCAGCGGCGTCGAGGTGCCGTGGGCGTTGATATAGTCGATGTCCTCGGGGTTGCACCCGGCGCTGCGCAGGGCGGCGCGCATCGAACGGAACCCGCCGTTGCCGTCCGGCGGCGGCGCGGTGATGTGGTGGGCGTCGCCCGAGAGGCCGTAGCCGATCAATTCGCCGTAGATCTTGGCGCCGCGCCGGCGGGCGTGTTCGAGTTCCTCGAGCACCACCGTGCCCGCGCCCTCGCCCATGACGAAGCCGTCGCGGTCACGGTCCCAGGGGCGCGAAGCCTCGGCGGGCCGGTCGTTGAAATGGGTCGACAGCGCGCGCGCCGCGGCGAAGCCGGCAACGCCCAGCCGGCAAATCGGCGCCTCGGCGCCGCCGGCGACCATGACGTCGGCGTCTTCGTGCTGAATGAAGCGCGCCGCATCGCCGATGGCGTGGGCGCCGCTCGAACACGCGGTCACCACCGCATGATTGGGTCCCTTGAATCCGAAGCGGATCGAGACATGGCCCGAAGCCAGGTTGATCAACGACGACGGGATGAAGTGCGGGCTCAGACGTCGCGGGCCGCGCTCGGCGATGGTCAGCGAAGCCTCGGCAATCGCCTCGAGGCCGCCGATGCCCGAACCGAACATGACGCCGGTGCGCTCGCGCGATTCCTCGTCTTCGGGCATCCAGCCGGCATCTTCGACCGCTTCGCAAGCCGCGGCGACGGCGTAGAGGATGAACGCGTCGATCTTGCGTTGATCCTTTGGCGCCATGACGTCGTCGGGCCGGAAGGCATAGCTTTCCTCGCCGCGGGGAATCCGTCCCGCGATCCGGCACGAAAGATCGGAAACCTCGAATTCCTCGATCCGCCTGATTCCCGACTCGGCGTTCAGCAGTCGTTCCCACGTGGATTTGACGCCGCAGCCGAGCGGGGTGACGACTCCCATACCTGTGACGACAACCCGTCTCATCACGACGCCAATCAGAAAGGACTAAAGAATAGAAAACCAGAGGCGTGCCCGGAAAGCACTTGCCTATCCAGCGTGTTCCTGGATGTAGTCGATCGCGTCTTTGACGGTGAGAATTTTCTCTGCGGCATCATCGGGGATCTCGCACCCGAACTCCTCCTCGAAGGCCATGACGAGCTCGACCGTATCGAGACTGTCGGCCCCGAGATCGTCGATGAAACTCGCGGAATCGGCAACCTTCGCCTCATCCACGCCAAGATGTTCGACGACAATTTTCTTAACCCGATCGGCGATATCGCTCATTATCGCTGTTCCTCTCGTCTCCGATGGATTTGCTTAACCCCCAACAACGTCCGCCCCCGAAACACCCCTCTATCCGGGCCTCGCCGGGGCAAAAAGGCGAAGTTTCGTAGCATACTTTACAACGCTTGGCGAGTCGCCGCACGCCCCGAGTTTCGGCCCTAAATCATGGCCATGCCGCCATTCACGTGCAGCGTATGGCCGGTCACGTAGGCGGCCTCGTCGCTCGCCAGAAAGACGACGCAGGCAGCAACGTCGGCGGGGGCGCCGCCGCGCCGCACCGGAATGCGCGCGACCATGGCGTCGCGGGCCGCAGTGTCGAGCCCGGCGGTCATCGCCGTTTCGATCAATCCGGGGGCGACGCAGTTGACGGTGATGCCGCGGGCGGCGACCTCGGCCGCGAGCGCCTTCGACATGCCGATCATCCCCGCCTTCGCGGCGGCGTAGTTGGCCTGGCCCGGATTGCCCGTCGCCCCGACCACCGACGCGATCCCGATGATGCGCCCCCAGCGCCGCTTCATCATGCCGCGCAGCGCCGCGCGGGCGAGCCGGAAGCCGGCGCTCAGGTCGACGTCGAGGACGGTTTGCCAGTCGGCGTCGCTCATGCGCATCGCCAGACCGTCGCGCGTCAGGCCGGCGTTGTTGACCAGAATGTCGACCGCGCCCATGGTGGCCTCGGCCTCGCCGAGCAACGCCGCCGTCGCTGTGGCATCGGACAGGTCGCAGGGCGTCACATGGGCGCGTTCGCCGAGCTCGGCGGCGAGCCCGTCGAGCGCCTCGCGCCGCGTGCCCGAGAGCGCAACGCACGCTCCCTGGGCGTGCAGCGCCCGGGCGATGGCGCCGCCGATGCCGCCGGAAGCCCCGGTGACGAGCGCGCATTTGCCGCTGAGATCGAACATGTCCGACAAGCCTATACGGTTTTCAGAAAGTCCTCGATATCTTCCGGCGTTTCGACCGAAACAGCGCCGAGATCGCGGTCGATACGCCGGGCGAGTCCGGTAAGCACCTTGCCGGCGCCGAGCTCGACGAGCGTGTCGGCGCCGCGGTCGCGCATGTAGAGAACCGATTCGCGCCAGCGCACCATGGCGGTGACCTGCTCGACGAGCAGGCGGCGAATCTCCTCCGGCTCGGTTGTCTCCTTGGCGGTGACGTTGGCAATCAGCGGCACGGCCGGCGCGACGATGGCCGTTTCGGCCAGCGCCTCGGCCATCTCGTCGGCCGCGGGCGCCATGAGAGCACAATGGAAAGGGGCGCTGACCGGCAGCTCGATACAGCGCCGGACGCCGTGCTCGGGGGCGATGGCGATCGCCCGCTCGACCGCCGCGCGCGCGCCGCTAATGACGACCTGGCCGGGCGCGTTGTCGTTGGCCGCGGCGCAGACCGCGCCCTCGGCCGCAGCCTCGGTGACCGCCCGGGCAGTATCGAGGGTAATCCCAAGGAGCGCCGCCATCGCCCCCTCGCCCACCGGCACCGCTCGTTGCATGGCTAGGCCGCGACGGCGCAGCAGCCGCGCCGTATCGGACAGCGCGAGACTGCCCGCAGCCGCAAGCGCCGTGTACTCGCCGAGCGAATGCCCCGCCACGAAGGCGCCGTTGTCGGCGAGAGCGAACCCGCCCTCGACTTGCAGGACGCGCGTTACTGCAAGCGAAACCGCCATGAGCGCCGGCTGCGCGTTCTCGGTGAGCGTGAGTTCGCTCTCGGGCCCCTCGAACATGAGGTGCCCGAGGCTCTGCCCGAGGATGTCGTCGACCTCCTCGAACGCGTCGCGCGCGGATGCGAACGCGGCCGCAAGTTCGCGCCCCATGCCGACCCGCTGCGATCCCTGACCGGGAAATACGAATGCGCGCATCACGCGGTGGCCCCTTCGGACAAGCCCCCTCCAACCCCAAGGGGGGCCAACTGATACCGTCCGGCGAGGGCTTGTCAAGCGCGCTTGCGCCGCCGGGCAATTTAGGTATAGTGCGGCGCTCCATAGCTCCTTGCCGGTCCTGCCGGCTAGCCCCCAGCGCCGCGCGACGATTGATCGGTCCGGCACCGGGCACGTAACAGCCATAAGGAGACCCGTGTTCATGCCTCTCTACGAGAGCACGTTCATCACCCGCCACGACATGTCGACCCAGCAGGTCGAGAAGCTGGCGGAAACGTTTACCGACATCGTCAAGGAAAACGGCGGCGAGGTGCCCAAGACCGAGCTCTGGGGCCTCAAGACCCTCGCCTACCGGATCAAGAAGAACCGCAAGGGCTACTACGTCCATTTCAATATCGATGCGCCGTCGGCGGCGGTGCGGGAAGTCGAGCGCAACCTGCGGCTCAACGAGGACGTGCTGCGCTACCTCACGGTGCGCGTCGACGAACTCGACCCCAATCCCTCGCCCATAATGCAGTCGCGCGCCGGCCGCGAAGACCGTTCGCGCCGTGGCGGCGGTCGGGGCAGGGGCGAGCCCCCAGAGCGGCCCGCGGCCGAAAAGAAGACCACGGAGCAGCCTGCGGTCGAAAAGGAGGCCACGGAGCAGCCCGCGGCCGAAAAGAAGACCTCGGAGCCGCCCGCGGCCGAAAAGAAGACCACGGAGCAGCCTGCGGTCGAAAAGGAGGCCACGGAGCAGCCCGCGGCCGAAAAGAAGACCACGGAGCAGCCCGCGGCCGAAAAGGAAACCGCGGAGAGCGCAAATGAGCCGGCGGACAAGACGTCCGAACAATCCGGAGACGAGAAATGAGCGATTCGACGAAGCCCTCGGGCGGTAGGTCCGGCGACGCGCAGATGCCGCGCGCTCAGCCGCGCCGGCCGTTCTTCCGCCGCCGCAAGGTCTGCCCGTTCTCGGGCGCCAACGCCCCCAAGATCGACTACAAGGACGTCAAGCTCCTGCAGCGCTTCCTGTCCGAGCGCGGGAAGATCGTCCCCAGCCGCATCACGGCGGTTTCGGCCAAGAAGCAGCGCGAGTTGTCGCGGGCGATCAAACGGGCGCGGAACCTGGCGCTTTTACCCTTCATCATCAAGTAGTGCGGCGCGGGCGCCGCCCATCACAACCGATGTGGAAAGCCACGCTGATCGCCGTCGGGGCGGGGATCGTCAGCAGCCTGATCTTCGTGGCGCCGATTTCCGGTCTCACGTCCGGCATGATTCTGGTCAGCTTCACGCAACTGCCGCTGTTTATCGTCGGCCTGAGTCTCGGCGTGGCGAGCGCCGTCATCGCCGCGGGAACGGCGACGGCGCTCGTGGTCGGGTTCGTCCCGCTGAGCGGCGTTGTGCCGTTCGCCGTGACCATGACCGTACCCGCCGTCGTCGTGGTCCGCCAGGCGCTGCTCTCGCGGACGGCGCCCGACGGCTCGGTTGAGTGGTACCCGCCGGGCCAACTGATGGCGATCCTCACCGTCTATGGCGCCCTCACCTTCGTCGCGGTAACGCTGTATCTGGCAGGCGAACCAGGCGGCATCGACAGGGTGCTGCAATCCACGCTCAGCCAGGGGATCGCCTACTATTTTCCCGAAATGACCGAGGCCGACCGGATAGCGGCGGCGAGTCAGGCATCCGCGGTCTTTCCGGCGATGCTCTTCGGCTCGTGGCTGTTCACCGTGCTGATCAACGGCGTCCTGGCACAGGCGATCCTCGTACGATCCGGCCATAACCTGCGGCCCTCACCCGCCTATGTCGGAATCGAGGTGCCCCGGGGGTTGGCGGTCGCGCTTGCGCTCAGCGCCGCCCTGTGGCTCGTCGCCGACGGGACGCCGGGTTACGCCGGGCGGATCCTCACCCTGGTGTTCGCCGCGCCCTACTTCTTTCAGGGGCTTGGCGTCGTCCATCGCGTGGCGCGGCTGTGGCCGGGACGCCTGGTCGCCTTGGTGCTGTTTTACATTCTGTTGTTGATCCTGCCCGGCGGCGCCGGAATTTGGCTCGTCGCCGGCGTGGGGCTGGTCGAACACTGGGTTGGACTGCGTCGGCGGCTGGCCGGAGCATTACCCATCGAGGAGGAAGACTGATGGAAGTGATCTTGCTCGAGCGCATCGAAAAGCTCGGTCAGATGGGCGACGTGGTCAACGTCAAGCCCGGCTACGCGCGGAATTATCTGCTGCCGCAACGCAAGGCGTTGCGTGCGACAAAGTCAAACCGCGAGCGCTTCGAGAGCGAGCGGACCCAGCTCGAAGCCACCAACCTCGAGCAGCGCAAGGAGGCCGAGGCGGTCGCCGAGAAGCTCAAGGGTTTCTCCTGCGTGCTGCTCAGGCAGGCGAGCGAAAGCGCCCAGCTTTACGGCTCGGTCTCGGCGCGCGACGTGGCCCAGGCGGCGGAGGAGAAAGGCGTCAGCCTGACCCGCAACCAGGTCCAGCTCGAGCGGCCGATCAAGACGCTCGGCATGCACCCGGTGCGCATCGCGCTCCACCCCGAGGTGATCGTCAGCATTCTGGTCAACGTGGCGCGTTCGGCCGAGGAAGCCGGGGCGCAGGCCGCCGCCTACGCCGCCGGACGGCCCATGCCGACGGCGGCCGAAGCCACCGGAGCGCCGGCAGACGAAGCCGACACCTCGGCTGAAGGCGGAGCGTCGGCGGCGGACCAGGCGGCAGCCGCATCCGAAGGCGAAGCGGCGGCCGGCGATACGTCGGAGAGCGGCGAGGGCCCGGGAAAAGCTAAAGCTAAAGACTGAGCCCGTTTCTCCGTCTTCTGTGATTGTGGAACATACGGGAATTCATTAAGATTTATCCGATCCCGCGTACGCGCCGGAGAACGAGCGGCCGGCGCGGAGCGAGTGTGTGTCTGCGGCACGGGAAAGCCGGGAGGAAGTCCGATGCTGCTGGGGCATCTGCTCAAGCGCATGATCCGGAAAGGGAGTCTTACCGTCGTCGACGCGGACGGTAAGGTGCACGCGTTCGGCCCGGCGGGCGGAACGCCGGCCGTGATGTTCCGCCTGCATGACCGGACGCTACATTACAAGCTGTTCTTCAATCCCTATCTCCATCTCGGCGAAGCCTACATGGACGGCACGCTGACCATCGAGCAGGGGACGCTGCAGGATCTCATGGCGCTGTTCGGCGCCAACCTCGAAATCCTCGAACCGACCCGCGTCGAGCGCGCCCTGCGCCATCTCGCGCGATTTACCCGCCCGCTGATGCAGTACAACCCCATGGGCCGAGCCAAGAAGCACGTCGCCCACCACTACGACCTGTCGGACACGCTCTACGATCTTTTTCTCGACCGGGACCGGCAATACTCCTGCGCCTACTTCCCTTCGCCCAACCTCACGCTCGAACAGGCGCAGGAGGCGAAGAAGCGCCACCTCGCCGCGAAACTCGCGCTCGAACCCGGCTGCTCGGTGCTCGACATCGGCTCGGGCTGGGGCGGTCTCGGCCTCTACCTCGCCGAGCTCACCGGCGGCGAGGTCACCGGCGTGACGCTGTCGGAGGCGCAGCACAAGGTCTCGGTCGCACGCGCCAAGCAGGCCGGACTCGAGGACCGTGTGCGTTTCCACCTGATGGATTACCGCGAGATCACCGGCAGGTTCGACCGCATCGTCTCGGTCGGCATGTTCGAGCACGTCGGCGTCATGTATTACGGCGAGTTCTTCGACAAGGTACGCGAGCTGCTCGCCGACGACGGCGTCGCGCTGCTGCATTCGATCGGCCGCAGCGACGAGCCCGGCACGACCAACCCATGGATCCGCAAGTACATCTTCCCCGGCGGCTACGTGCCGGCGCTGTCGGAGGTGCTGCCGGCGGTCGAGCGCTCGGGCCTGCTGACCACCGACATCGAGATCCTCAGGCTCCACTATGCCGAGACGCTCAAGGAGTGGCAGCGCCGCTTCACCGTCAACCGCGATCGGATCAAGACGCTGTACGATGAACGATTCTGCCGCATGTGGGAGTTCTATCTGGCGGGTTGCGAAATGGCGTTCCGCCATTGGGACCAGATGGTCTTCCAGTTGCAGCTCACCAAGCGCCTCGATGCGCTGCCGCTGACCCGCGATTACATCTACGAATGGGAGCACTCGCAGGCGACGGAAACTGCCGTCGCCTGACACAGGGTTAGGCGAGTTATCCTCGACGTTATCAGGCTGTGAAGCGATTCGATCCCCGCGTTATACAGGGTGGACCGCGCCATTCCCGGTACGCCGCGCCGGTCTTCCGTGCTAAACAGCCGGCTGGGCGCGAACGGAGGAACGAATGGCGGAAAGCGTGATCGACCAGCGCGACGACGACGTTTCGTACCGCACCCCGCCCCATAACGTCGAGGCCGAGCAGGCGTTGCTCGGCGCAATGCTGGTCAACAACGAAGTCGCCAACCGAGTCTCGGCGTTTCTCCGTCCCGAGCATTTCTTCCACCAGATTCACGGCCGCATCTACGAAGCCGTGCTCAGGATCGTCGAGCGCGGCCAACGCGCCGACCCGGTCACCCTCAAGCACTACTTCGAGGCCGACGAGGCGCTTGCGGACATCGGCGGGGCGCAATACCTCGCGCGGCTCGCCGGCTCGGTGGTGACCATCATCGACGCCGGGGACTATGGCCGCACGGTGCACGACCTCTATCTCAGACGCGAACTCATCCGCCTCGGCGAGGATGTCGTCAACACCGCCTACGACCACCGCGTCGATGCGCTAGCGCGCGACCAGATCGAGGAGGCGGAGCAGCACCTCTTCAACCTTGCCGAAGAAGGCGAATACGACGGCGGCTTCGCGCCGCTAAACAGCTCGCTCGCCAGCGCGGTCTCTACGATGGAAAGCGCCTACAAGCGCGACGGTGGCCTGACGGGCGTTTCGACCGGGCTCATCGGCCTCGACGATCTTCTGGGCGGTCTCCACGCCTCGGATCTGGTCATCCTCGCCGGGCGGCCGTCGATGGGCAAGACCGCGCTCGCCACCAACATCGCATTCCACGCGGCCAAGCATCATCGCACCGAAGTCGACGACGACGGCGAGACCAACACGGTCGAGGGTGCGGTCGTCGGCTTCTTCTCGCTCGAGATGTCGTCGGAACAGCTCGCTTTCCGGCTGCTCTCGGAAGAAACGCGAATTTCTTCGGAGAAACTGCGCCGGGGCCTGCTCTCGAGCGACGATTTTCAGAAGGTCGTGCTGGCAAGCCAGGGACTGGCGCGCATACCGTTCTTCATCGACGACACGCCGGCGCTGAGCGTCGCCGCGCTGCGCACCCGCGCCCGGCGCCTGAAGCGTACCCACAGGCTGTCGCTGGTCGTCGTCGATTATCTTCAGCTCATGCGCCCGAGCGGCCGCACGCGGTACGACAACCGGGTGACCGAGATCGCCGAGATAACCCAGGGCCTCAAGGCGCTGGCCAAGGAGATCGGGGTGCCCGTGCTGGCGCTCTCCCAGCTCAGCCGCGCCGTCGAACAGCGCGAGGACAAGCGTCCGCAACTCTCGGATCTGCGCGAATCGGGTTCGATCGAGCAGGATGCCGATGTCGTGATGTTCATTTTCCGCGAGGAGTACTACCTGAGCCGGTCCGAGCCGATCCAGCGAAACGAGGAATCCGCCGAGCATTTCGAACAGCGCTACGAAAAATGGAAGGCGCGGTTCGAAAAAGTGTCCAACACCGCCGAAGTCTTCATCGCGAAACAGCGCCACGGCCCGATCGGCAAAGTCGAGCTGTACTTCGACGGCGCCACGACGCGGTTTGCCAATCTGGAAACCCACCACACCCCGGATGACGTTCCCTTCTGATCGCGCCGGCGCGGTGCTGACCATCGATCTCGGCGCCATCGCGCGCAACTACCGGACCTTGCGCGACCGGCTCGACGGCGCAGGTTGCGCTGCGGTCGTCAAGGCCGACGCCTATGGCCTGGGAGTCGAGCGGGTCGCGCCGGTTCTCGCGCGCGCGGGTTGCACGGTGTTCTTCGTCGCCACGCTCGACGAAGGCATTGCGCTGCGCCGGATACTCGGCGAAGCGAGCATCATGGCGCTCGACGGCGCATTCGCCGGATGCGAGGCCGAGTTTGCCGAGCACGATCTCGTCCCGGTGCTCAACGATCTCGGCCAGATCGCGCGGTGGCAGGCGCTGGCCCGCGAGCGCAACGTCCGGCTCGACGCCGTCGTCCATATCGACACCGGGATGAACCGCCTCGGCCTGCCGGCCTGCGAGGTCGATGTGCTCGCCGAGGCGCCCGAACGTCTCGACGGCCTGCGGCTCGCGCTGGTGATGAGCCATCTCGCTTGCGCCGAAGACCGCGCGCAGCCGATGAATGCCCGCCAGCGCGATGCCTTCGCCGCCCTGCGGACCCGCCTGCCTGCGGCGCCGGCGAGCCTCGCCAACTCCTCGGGCATCTTCCTCGGTTCCGATTACCATTTCGATCTGGCGCGCCCCGGGGTCGCGCTCTACGGCGTCAACCCGACCCCCGACGCGCCCAATCCCATGGCGGAAGTCGTTCGTCTACAAGGAAAAATCCTCCAGGTGCGCGACGTTGACAGCCCCCAGACCGTTGGCTATGGTGCCGCGCACCGCGTCGCCGCGCCGGGGCGGATCGCCACCGTTCCCGTGGGTTACGCCGACGGCTATCACCGCGCACTCGGCAATCGCGCGTTTGCCGCCATCGGCGACGTCAGAGTGCCGGTGGTGGGACGCGTGTCTATGGATCTGATCACTCTCGATGTTACCGGCGTGCCTCCCGGACACGCCCTGCCGGGCGCGGCGGTCGACCTGATCGGCGGCGCCTGCCCGGTCGAAGAGGTCGCCGCCTGGGCCGACACCATCGGCTATGAAATCCTCACCAGTCTCGGTCGGCGCTACGCGCGGCGCTATGTCGGAGGCACCGCCTAGGCCATGAACCCACTGGCGTTGATCGGGCGGGTCTTCCTCGGGTTCCTGGCGATGACCGGTCGGCTTGCGCTGTTCGCCGGCAAGTCCGTCGCCCATTGCGTCGCACCGCCGATCTATCCGCGGCTGATCGTCCGTCAGATGCTCGAGATCGGGTATTATTCGCTTCCGGTCGTCGGGCTCACGGCGATTTTCACCGGCATGGTGCTGGCGCTGCAAAGCTACACCGGCTTCTCGCGCTTTTCGGCCGAGAGCGCGATCCCCAACATCGTCGTCGTCTCGCTCACCCGCGAACTCGGTCCGGTGCTCGCCGGGCTCATGGTGGCCGGCCGCGTCGGCGCGGCGATCGCCGCCGAAATTGGCACCATGCGCGTTACCGAACAGATCGACGCGCTGGTGACGCTGTCGACCAACCCGTTCAAGTATCTCGTCGCGCCGCGGCTGATCGCCGGCATCGTGATGCTGCCGCTGCTCGTCATCGTCGCCGACATCGTCGGGATCTTCGGCGGCTATATGCTGAGTATCCACAAGCTGGGGTTCAACCCGGTGACTTACCTCAAGAACACCTTCGATTTCCTCGAGACCGTCGACGTGGTCTCCGGCCTGGTGAAGGCCGGAGTGTTCGGTTTCCTCATCACGTTGATGGGCTGCTACCACGGCTATTACTCGCGCGGCGGGGCGCAGGGGGTCGGCGCGGCGACGACCAACGCCGTGGTTTCGGCCTCGATCCTCATTCTCACCGCGAATTACATGGTCACTGAAATGTTCTTCGCGCGATGACGACCACACCCAAAATTCGTATTCGTGGCCTGTGCAAGTCGTTCGGACGGAAAGTCGTGCTGCGCGATCTCGACCTCGACGTGGGCGTCGGCGAATCGGTGGTGGTGATCGGCGGCTCGGGCACCGGCAAGTCGGTGATGATCAAGTGCGTCATGGGGCTTCTTCGGCCCGACGCCGGGAGTATCGAGATCGACGGCGAGGAGGTCGTCGGCATGAGAGCGAGCGAACGCGAACGCATCACCGCGAAGTTCGGCATGCTGTTCCAGGGCTCGGCGCTGTTCGACAGCCTGCCGGTCTGGGAGAACGTCGCGTTCGGGCTGATCCAGAGCCGCAAGATGCCCCGCCCGCAGGCTCGCGAGATCGCCCATGAAAAGCTGACCGCCGTCGGCCTCGACGCCGAGGTCGGAAACTTGAGCCCGGCGGAGCTTTCGGGCGGCATGCAGAAGCGCGTCGCGCTCGCCCGCGCCATTGCCACCGAGCCCGAAATCATCTTTTTCGACGAGCCGACCACCGGCCTCGATCCCATCATGGGCGACGTGATCAACGAACTCATCATCAAGTGCGTGCGCGATCTGGGCGCGACGGCGCTGTCGATCACCCACGACATGGCGAGCGCCCGCAAGATCGCCGACCGCATCGCCATGATCTACGGCGGTCGCATCATCTGGGCCGGACCCGTCGACGGAATCGACGAAAGTCAGAACGACTACGTCGATCAGTTCATCAACGGCCGCGCCGAAGGTCCGATCACGATGGAGGTGTCGCGACCGTGACCCCGGGGGTCGGCTTCGCTCGCCGCGGAGGCCGCGCGTAAATGGCTACCCTCGCCCAGCGTTACGCCTGCCAGGAATGCGGCGCCACCCACGCCAAATGGGCGGGACGCTGCGACGCCTGCGGCGCCTGGAACGCGATCGTCGAGGAGATCCCGCGCGAGGCGCCGCCCAAGGGGCTCGGCCGGGGCAGCGGGCGGGCGATCGCGTTCGCGCCGATGCAGGGCGCCGACGCCGAACCCGAGCGCATCGTCACCGGTTTGGCCGAGCTCGATCGAGTGTTCGGCGGCGGTTTGGTGCGCGGCTCCACGGTGCTGGTGAGCGGCGATCCGGGCATCGGCAAATCGACCATCCTGCTCCAGGCGGCGGCGGCGCTCGCGCGGGTGGGAGTGGTCTCGGTCTACGTCTCGGGCGAGGAGGCGGTCGAGCAGCTCCGCCTGCGCGCCCGCCGACTGGGACTTGCGGATTCGCCGCTGTTGCTCGCCGCCGCGACCAGCGTGCGCGACGTGCTCACCAGCCTCGATGCTCCCGGCGCGGCGGAGGTCGTCGTCGTCGATTCGATCCAGACCATGTTCGTCGACAGCCTCGATTCGGCGCCGGGTACGGTCGCCCAAGTGCGCACCAGCGCTCAGGAGATGATCCGCTTCGCCAAGCGCCGCGGCGCCGTGCTGCTGCTCGTCGGTCACGTGACCAAGGACGGCCAGATCGCCGGTCCCCGGGTGCTCGAACACATGGTCGACACGGTGCTCTATTTCGAAGGCGAGCGCAGCCACCAGTTCCGCATCCTGCGCACCGTCAAGAACCGCTTCGGGGCGACCGACGAGATCGGCGTCTTCGAAATGACCGACCGGGGACTGCTCGAGGTGGCCAACCCCTCGGCGCTGTTCCTCGGCGAACGCGACCGCGAGGCGAGCGGCGCGGCGGTGTTCGCGGGAATGGAGGGAAGCCGCCCCGTGCTGGTCGAAATCCAGGCGCTGGTCGCCCCGTCGCCGCTGGCGACTCCGCGTCGCGCCGTCGTCGGGTGGGACACGGGGCGGTTGGCCATGGTCATGGCGGTGCTCGATACGCGCTGCGGCCTTGCCCTGGGCGGCAATGACGTTTACTTAAACGTCGCCGGCGGTCTGCGCATCATCGAGCCCGCAGCCGATCTCGCCGTCGCCGCGGCGCTGGTTTCGTCGCTCAGCGGCGTGCCGCTGCCGCCGACCACGGTGGTGTTCGGCGAAATCGGCCTTTCCGGCGAGGTGCGCCCGGTCGCCCATACCGACGCCCGCCTCAAGGAGGCGGCGAAACTGGGCTTCGCCCGAGCGCTTGCGCCGAAGCGGCGGAGCGGTGCCGGGGACGCTCGCAAAAGTCCGCTCACGGTAAGCGAGATTGCACGTCTTGGCGACCTCGTCGCCCTGCTCGACCCTGGCGCCGCCTGAGGCGCGCTGCGGAGCTCACAAAGCGCTTGGAGATGGAAGGCTTTCCCGTCAACGTCACCGATCTCGTGATCGTCGCCGTGGTTCTCGTGTCGGGCGTGCTCGCCTTCTTCCGCGGCATGGTGCACGAGCTCTTCTCGGTGATCGGCTGGCTCGGGGCGGCGGCGGCGACCTACTACGGTTTTGGCCTCCTCCAGCCTTACGCCCGCGCTCTCATCGACATGCCGCTGTTCGCCGACATCGGCGCGGGCGCGGCGATTTTCGTCGTCACTCTGGTCGTCGTCTCGCTCCTCAGCCACATCATCGCACGCCGGGTCAAGGAAAGCCGGCTCGGCGCTCTCGACCGCTCGCTCGGCTTCGTCTTCGGCCTCCTGCGCGGCGCCGTCATCGTCTGCATCGCCTACCTGATGATCGCCTGGGCGCTGCCGCCCGCCGATCAGCCCGACTGGTTGCGCGAGGCCCGCGCCATGCCGCTCGTCGTCCAGGGCGCCAAGGTGATCGTGCTCGCCATTCCTCCCGAGGCCCGCGCCGAATGGAGCAAAAGGGCGGAAGACGCCGCCGCGCAAACCGATGACCCGCTCGCCGCACAGCGCGCCTTCGAGACCCTGATGAACCCGCCGCCGGCGGAGACCGGCGGGACCGATACGCCGGGCTACACCAGCACCGAGCGCAAGGCGCTTGACCGGCTGATCGAAAACACCCAATAGGGGAGCGAGGCGAGCCCGGCCATGATCAAAAGCCATCCTTTCGACGACGACAAACCGCACGAGGAGTGCGGCATCTTCGCCATCCATGGCCACGGCGATTCGGCAGCGCATACCGCCCTCGGCCTTCACGCCCTGCAACACCGCGGTCAGGAAGCCGCCGGCATCGTCGCTTTCGACGGCGATCATTTCCACAGCCACCGCAGCCTCGGACTCGTCGGCGACCACTTCAGCTCGGCCCAGGTGATCGAGCGGCTTCCGGGTCACGCCGCGATCGGCCACGTGCGCTACTCGACAACCGGCGAGACGCTGTTGCGCAACGTCCAGCCGCTGTTCGCCGAATTCGCCTTCGGCGGTCTGGCGATCGCCCACAACGGCAACCTGACCAACGCTCTCACCCTGCGCGAGGAGCTGGTGCAGCGCGGTTGCCTGTTCCAGTCGACCACCGATACCGAGGTCATCGTCCACCTCATCGCCACCAGCCGTTCCGCCACCGTCGTCGGCCGCATGATCGACGCACTGAGCCAGGTGGAAGGCGCCTATTCGATGGTCGCGCTGATCGACGACGCGGTGATCGGCGTCCGCGATCCGCTGGGCGTCAGGCCGCTGGTTCTCGGCGAGACCGAAGGCGCCAACATCCTCGCCTCCGAGACCTGCGCGCTCGATATCATCGGCGCCCGGTTCGTGCGCGACGTGGCGCCGGGCGAGGTCGTCGTCATCGACGCGCGCGGCGTCGAAAGTCTCAGGCCGTTTCCGGCGACGCCGCGCCGCTTCTGCATCTTCGAGTACGTCTACTTCTCGCGTCCCGACAGTCAGGTGGAAGGCGCCAGCGTCTACGAGACCCGCAAGCGCATCGGCGCCGAGCTCGCGCGCGAGACCGCCGTCCCGGCCGATGTCGTCGTGCCGGTGCCCGATTCGGGCGTCCCCGCCGGCATCGGCTACGCCGCGGAAGCCGGGCTGCCGTTCGAGCTCGGCATCATCCGCAACCACTATGTCGGGCGCACCTTCATCGAGCCGTCGGACCGGATCCGCCACCTCGGGGTCAAGCTGAAGCATAACGCCAACGCCGCGAGTCTCCGGGGCAAGCGCGTGGTGCTGGTCGACGACAGCATCGTCCGCGGCACGACCTCGACCAAGATCGTCGAGATGGTGCGCGGCGCCGGCGCCAGCGAGGTGCACATGCGCATCGCCAGCCCGCCGACGACCCATTCGTGCTTCTACGGCGTCGATACCCCGGCGCGCGACAAGCTGCTCGCCGCGCGCTACGACCTCGCCGGCATGACCCGCCACATCGGCGTCGACAGCCTCGCGTTCGTGTCGATCGACGGTCTCTATCGCGCGGTCGGCGAACGCGGTCGCGACGCCGCCGCGCCGCAGTACTGCGACGCCTGCTTCAGCGGCGACTATCCGATCGCGCTGATCGACCGCGAGGACGGCGCGGACGAACGCCAGATGTCGCTCCTCGCCGAGATGGCCTGAGAGCCTGTAAATGTATTGGGAAACGGCCTGCGTCGCGCCTGCGTGCCCCCGGACTAGAAGCCGTGCCGCAGGCGATGC
>JBHHZM010000051.1:0-21566 GCA_046758065.1 Alphaproteobacteria bacterium
CCCCCGTCGACAGCCGATTAGGCCATCTCAGCATGAGGACCAGGATATTGGAATCACGTCATCCTCATCGTGAGTTCCTCATCCCGAGCCTGACGAGGGACGAAGGATGAGGAAACCCGGGCGAGTTTTTCAGCGGTCTGTTGGAGGTGTGATGCAAAAGATCGCGAATCGTTGGAAGCGCTGCTCGCCTCGCCGGAGGAGAACAAGATGGGGGAGATGTGCGGCGTTAACGCAAGCCAGGACCGAGGGATCGTGATGCGCTCCGCCTGTCTCTTCGCCGCCGTCGTCTTCTGGTTCGGAGCCGCGGCGGCGGGCGACCTGCGCCTCGACGGTCCGCTCACCCAGGGCGGGTTGCTGCGCGGCGTCACCGAGCCCGGCGCCGAGGTCGTCTTCGACGGACACCGCGTCGAGGTCTCGACCGAGGGTCTGTTCCTCGTCGGCTTCGGCCGCGACGACACCGGCCCCTTCGCGCTCGACGTGCGCCATCCCGACGGCACGACGACGCACAAGAATCTCGCCATCAAGCAACGCCAGTACGCCATCCAGCGCATCGACGGCCTGCCGCCCAAAATGGTGACCCCCGACCCGGCGGTGCTCGATCGCATCCGGCGCGAGAACGGCTGGATCGCCGAAGTGCGCGCGCGCGACACGCCCGAAGCGCTGTTCGCCGGCGGCTTCGTCTGGCCGGTGGTGGGGCCGATCAGCGGCGTCTACGGCAGCCAGCGCATCCTCAACGGCGAGCCGCGACGGCCGCACTACGGCGTCGATATCGCCGCGCCCGAAGGCACGCCGGTGCGCGCGCCCGCCGACGGCATCGTCGCGCTGGCGGCGAACGATCTCTACTACACCGGCGGCACGGTGATGCTCGATCACGGCTACGGGCTCACCTCGGTTTATTCGCACATGAGCGCGGTGACGGTGAGCGTCGGGATGCGTGTCGCCCGGGGCGACGTCATCGGGCGCGTCGGCGCCACCGGTCGCGTCACCGGGCCGCATCTCGACTGGCGCATCAACCTGTTCAAGACGCGGCTCGATCCGGAGCTTGTGGTGGGGCCGATGCCGGGCCAGTAGGCGACACCAGATCCGTCGCTAATCGGGCCAGCGGCGGTGGAGCCAGAGCCATTGTTCGGGCCGGGCGCGGATCCACTCCTCGAACAGCGCGTTGACTCGCGCCATGGTCCCGGCGACGTCGGCCTTCGGGTCGCCGCTGCGCGGCAGCGTTATGGGCGGATAGACCGTGAGACGGAAGCGCGCGCCTTTCAGGCGCTCGACCCGCGCCGGCACCACCGGGCAATCGAACTTGAGCGCGAGCTGGGCGAGCGCCGGCGCGGTCATCGCCTCGCGGCCGAAGAACGGCACCGGGATGCCGTCGTTGAGCTTCTGATCGACGAGCATGCCGAGGTGCTCGCCCCGGCGCAGCGCCTTGATGAGATGTTTGGCGCCTTGCGCTCCCTTGGGGTGGTGGATGCCGCCAATGGGGGCACGCAGCCGGCGCAGGATGCGTTCGACATACGGGTTGTTGGTCGCGCGATAGATATGGGTGAGCAGCACGCCGTTCTGGGTGGCGCCGAGCGAGGCGATCTCCCAGTTGCCGAGATGGGCGGCGAAGAAGATGCCGCCGGTCCCGTCGTCGCGCAGGCGCTCGACGTTCTCGGCCCCCACCACTTCGACGCGGCCATCGTCGGCATAGACCTCGATTTCGCCCAGGTGCGGATATTCGGCGGCGACGCGGCCCAGGTTGTCCCACATGGCGCGAACGAGGCTTTTGATTTCGTCGGCGCCGCGTTCGGGGAAGGCGCGCGCGAGGTTGCGCTCGGCGATCCGGCTGACGGGCAGGCGCGGCCCGAGGGTGCGGCCGAGCCAGCCGCCGAGCGCCGAGGCGCGATCGATCGACAGCGCGCCGAAGATCCAAAGTCCGAGCCGCACCGCCGCGGCTTCGAGCGGATGGACGACGAAACGGCGAAGCGCTTCCGGCGGCATGGCTCTCAGCCCGCGGCGAAGAGCGGCGCGAGCAGGCGGTCGAGCACCGCGGCGTCGCGCCAGACGAGGCGCACGTCGAGCGCTTCGACCATCGGCCGCGCTTCCTCGGACAGGCGCACGTAATCCTTCGCCGTGGTCACGGGCACGGCGTCCGCCGCGCTGGCTTGCTCGACGAGGCGCATGATTTCGTCGGGCGTGTAACGGTGGTGGTCGGCGAAGGCATGGCGCGCGACCAGCCGGCAGCCGATCGCGTCGAGCATGGTGAACAGCCTGTCGGGCCGGGCGATGCCGGCGAAGGCGACGACGCGCCGCCCGACAAGGCGTTGGCCCGCTGCCGCGGGTTCGAGGCGTCCGCGCAGGATCGTCATCCCGCGCGCAGCGATCTCGGCTTCGAGGTCCGCCGCCCCGTCGTCCTCCCCGACGAGCGCCACGGCGTCGGCGCGATCGAGGCCGCGCGCCACGGTCTCGCGCAGCGGCCCGGCCGGCAGGACCCGGCGATTGCCGAAGCCGTAGCCCGCATCGACCACGACCAGTGCGAGGTCCTTGACAAGCCCCGGATTCTGGAAGCCGTCGTCCATCACCAAGGCGCCGGCGCCGGCCGCGGTCGCGGCGCGCGCGCCGGCGATCCGGTCGGGCGAAACCCAGGTGGGCGCGGCGGCGGCGAGCAGCAGCGCCTCGTCGCCAACACTGCGGACGTCGTCGCGCGCCGGATCGACGCGGTGCGGCCCGCGCACGCCGCCGCCGTAGCCGCGGGTGAGGAAATGGACTTCGCACCCCTGCGGCGCCAGCCGCTCGGCGACGGCGAGCGCCGTCGGCGTCTTGCCGGCGCCGCCGGCGACCAGGTTGCCGACGCAGATCACCGGTACGGACGCGCGACGCGGGCGGACGAGTTGGCGGCGGCTCCGTCCGGCGAGATCGTAGCCCCAGGCGAGCGGGGCGAGCAGCCTCGGCAGCGGCCCGTCGCAGCGCCAGAATTCAGGCGCGCGCACGGTCGTTCTCCCCGCCGGGCAGGGCGTCGAGCCAGGGCGCGATCGCCGCCTCGACCGCATCGAGCACCCCGGCCCCGGCCCCAGCGAACCGGCGCGCCACCTCGGCCCGATTGCGGCACAGGGTCTCGTCGGCAAGCAGCGCGGCGACGGCGCGCGCCAGTGCCCCGGCGTCGGCCACGGTTTCGCCGGCGTCCGCCCCGCTCAGGGCGGCGGCGATGTCGGCGAAGTTGAACATGTGCGGCCCCCAGACGAGGGCGCAGCCGAGACGCGCCGGTTCGAGCGGGTTGTGGCCGCCGTCGGGCGCGAGCGAGCCGCCGACGAAGACCACTTCGCTCAGGCGGTAGAACAGGCCGAGCTCGCCCAGGGTGTCGGCAACATAGATCGCGGTATCGGTTCCCGGGTCGCCGTCGCGCGAGCGCAGGGTGACGGCGAGATCGCCGATTCCGGCTGCGATGGCGGCGCCGCGTTCGGGATGACGCGGCGCGATCACCGTCAGCAGCCCGGGATGCACGCGCGCCAGCGCCCTGTGAACCTCGACGGCGATGGCTTCCTCGCCGGCATGGGTGCTGGCGGCGAGCCACAGCGGTCGCCCGGCGGTCGTCGCCCGGAGTTCCGCGAATGCCTCGGCATCGGCCGGCAGGGGCGCCGCCGCCGCCTTGAGATTGCCGAGGCGGCGCACCTCGCCGGCGCCGAGGCGTTCCAAGCGTTGCGCCGCGCTCTCGTCCTGGGCGAGGCAGAGGGCGAAATCGCCGAGCAGCGGCGCGATCAAACGCGGCCATCGCCGCCAGCGGGCGAACGAGGCGTCCGACATGCGACCGTTGACTAGGATGCAGGGAATCGCGCGCTTCCGGGTTTCGCCGAGAAGATTGGGCCAGAACTCCGATTCGATCCACAGCGCGAGGTCGGGCCGCCAGTAATCGAGGAAGCGGCGCACCGCATCGACGCGGTCGACCGGAACGTACTGGTGCAACGCGCGTCCCGGCAAGCGCTCGGCCATCAGCCGGGCCGAGGTCACCGTGCCGGTGGTGACGAGAACATGGATGTCGCGGCGGCGGGCGAGCACGCGCTCGATCAGCGGCAGCACCGACACCGCCTCGCCGACGCTCGCGGCGTGGGTCCAGACCAGCGCACCCGCGGGCCGGCTCTTGCCAGCGTGGCCCAGGCGTTCACCGAAACGCGCTGCATCCTCCTTGCCTGCGGCAAGCCGGCGTTTGAGGTAGAGCCCGATGAGCGGCGCGGCGGCCGTCGTCAGGCCGCGATAGAGCCCAGGCATCATGACGGGGGAGTCGCGCCGGTTGCGACGGCCTCGGCGGCGGGCTCGATGGCCGATTGGCCGACGCGGCAATCGGCTTCGGCGGTCACCGCGTTGAGCCCGTCCTCGACGGCGCGCCGCGCGGCCTCGCGCGCCGCCGCGTCGGCGTCGCGCGCGACCTCGACCGGCGCGCCCCAGACGAAGACGCCGCGGCTGAAGGGAAGAGGGACGACGAAGCGGTCCCAGCTTTCCAGCAACCGGCGTCGCGAGGCGGCGAACGCGGCCGGCAGTACCGGCGCGCCGCTGAGGCGCGCGAGCTCGACGACGCCGGCGGAGGCGCGCATGCGCGGCCCGCGCGGTCCGTCGGGGGTGATGCCGACGCACTCGCCGCGCGCCAGCGCGCGCAGCGCTGCGCGCAGCGCCGCCGAGCCGTCGCCGCCGCTCGATCCCTCAACGCTCGCCAGCCCGAAACGGGCGATGACGCGGGCGACGATCCGGCCGTCGGGATGACGCGAGATCAGCATGTTCATCGCCCGCCCCCGGGGCCAGCAATACGGCATCATCATCAGCCTGCCGTGCCAGAACGCGAGGATGAAGGGCCGGTCCGCCCGCCAGTAGGACTCGGGCGTCTCGCCTCCGCTGACGCGCCAGTCGCCGGTAGCGTGGACGACGCGGATGTAGAGCGCGGCGAGGGCCGGGAACGCGCCGCGGAGCGCACCATTCCGCAGCAGGCGTTTGCGTATCGTCATGGTTCAGGCGCGGGCGCGGGTCGCCCTCGCGCCGTCGGAGTCGCCGGCGAACTGCATGTCGTAGAGCCGGGCGTAAGCGCCGTTTCTCGCCAGCAGTTCGGCGTGGCCGCCGGCCTCGACGATACGCCCGTCGTCGACCACGTAGATCACGTCGGCACCGATCACGGTGGAAAGCCGATGCGCGATGACCAGCGTGGTGCGATCCGCCATCAGCCGGCCGAGCGCCTGCTGCACGATCCGCTCGGATTCCGAATCGAGTGACGAGGTCGCCTCGTCGAGCAGCAGGATCGGCGCGTCCTTGAGCATCGCCCGGGCGATGGCGATGCGCTGGCGCTGACCGCCCGACAGCTTGACGCCATGCTCGCCGACGATCGTCTGGTAGCCTTCGGGCAGCGCGGCGATGAAGGCGTCGGCTCCCGCCGCGCGCGCGGCCGCGCGGATCTCGTCGTCGCTCGCGTCGAGCCGCCCGTAGGCGATGTTGGCGCGCGCCGTGTCGTTGAACAGGCTGACGTCCTGGCTGACCAGCGCGATGGCGCCGCGCAGCGAGGCGAGGGTGACGTCGCGCACATCCTGGCCGTCAATCGACACCCGGCCCGCATCGACGTCGTAGAACCGCGGAATGAGATTGAGGATCGTCGACTTGCCCGCGCCCGAAGCGCCGACGAGCGCCGCTGTCCGGCCCGCCGGCACCTCCAGGGTCACGCCGTCGAGCGCCGGCGCGCGGCCGGCGCCGTAGGCGAAGCGCACGCCGTCGAAGGCGATGGCGCCGCCGGCGATCGCGAGCGGACGCGCGCCGGGCCGGTCGCGGATCGCCGGCTCGCTGTCGAACAGGTCGAACAGGCGCTGGGCCGCGGCGAGCCCTTCCTGCAGGTTGGCATTGAGGTTGGCGAGCTTCTTCATCGGTTCGTAGGCGAGCAGCAGCGCGGTGATGAAGGAGAAGAAGGCGCCCGTCGTCGTCGTCCCGGCGATCACCCGCGAGCCGCCGTAGTAGATGACCACCGCGATGGCGAGCCCGCCGAGCGTCTCCATGATCGGCGTCGATGCCGCGCGCACCCTGAGCGCCTTGCAAATCAGGCGGAAGAGCGCCTCGATCTCCTCCGTCGCCCGCGCGCTCTCGTAGTCCTCCATGCCGTAGGCCTTGACGTGGCGGGCGCCCCTGAAGCTCTCGTCGAGCCGGGTGGTGAGACGGCCGACCTGGGTCTGGGTACGGGCCGACACCCGCCTGAGGCGCCGGCCGATCCCGACCACCGGAAGAACGGCGAGCGGGAAGGCGAAGAACGCGGCGGCGGCGAGCCGCCAGTCCTGATAGAACATGACGCCGACCAGGCCGACGATCGTCAGCGGCTCCTTGACGATGCCGGTGATCCCGGTCGAGACCGCGGTGCGCAGGAGATTGGCGTCGTTGGTGAAGCGCGCGATCAGCGTGCCGGTCGCGGTGTCCTGGAAGAAGGCGAGGTCGGCGCGCATGAGGTGGGCGTAGAGCCGGGTCTGCACGCCGGCGATGATGCGCTGGCCGACCGTGTTCATCAGCACCGTCTGGCCGTAGCCGGCGCTGCCCTTGACGACGAACACCGCGACCACCAAAAGCGGCATCAGCAGCAGCATGTCGCCGTCCCGGCGCGCGAAGACCTCGTCGAGCACGGGCTCCATCAGCCAGGCGGTGGCCGCCGTCGCCGCCGCCGCGACCGCCATCAGCACGCCGGCGAGCGCGAGGCGGGCGAAATGGGGCCGCACTTCCTCGCGCACAAGGCGCCCGATGAGGTAGCGGGTGGATCGATGGACCGGCGTCGGCGGTGTGCCTGTGGTCAACGGCGTATCGCGATCAAGGCTGAGCAATCGCGCGAAACTTACCACGGCGGCGCGAACCAGGCCAAGGATCGCCGCTTTGGCACAAGTGACGGCTTAGCGTCCGCTCCGGGGCGCGGCGAAATGGGCGCACAGGCGGGCGTGCAGGCGCGGGCCGGCGGCGACCAGCGAGGCGATGCGGGGTTGCGGCCGATTGTAGACCAGCGCGGCGCCGGCGGCGTCGCTCACCCGCCCGCCCGCCTCGCGTACGATCACATCGCCGGCGGCGGCGTCCCATTCGTGTTTGGGCCAGAGCGTCGCGGTGGCGTCGAAACGCCCGGCGGCGACCAGCGCCAGCTTGTAGGCCGTCGAGCTGATCGCGTCGGTCCGCGCGCCGGCAAGCGCGCGCTGCCAGCCGGCGCGGCGCATCTCGGTGCGGCTCAGGACCAGGCGCGCGCCCCGGATTCCAGCCCTGGCGCTGACCCGCAGATTTGCGCCGTTGCAGCGGGTGCCGCCGCCGCGAAATGCCTCGAACAGCTCACCCGTGGCCGGATTGAATACGGCCCCGGCGAGCGGCACGCCGTCCTCGACCAGCGCCGCCGAGACGCTGAACTCGGGCAGGCCGGCGAGGAAGGCGCGGGTGCCGTCGATCGGATCGACGATCCACAACCGCCGGACGGCGAGACGCGCCCCATCGTCGACGCCTTCCTCCGAAAGCCAGCCATAGTCCGGCCGTGCGCCCCTGAGACGGTCCTCGAGCAGTCGGTCGACCGCGATGTCGGCGGCGCTGACCGGCTGACCGGGCCGCTTTTCCCAGTGTTCGACGTCGCGTCCGAAATCGGCGAGCGCCCGCGCCCCGGCCGCGCGCACCGCGGCGACGAGCAGCGCGTGGTCGTCGGAGAGGCGGCCGCCCGTTGTCGCCCCGGCGGGCAAGACGGTCAGACGCCGGCGACGGTCATGCCGTCGATGCGGACGGTGGGAGAGTCGATCCCGTAGCGGAATTCGAGGTCGTCGGCGGGAACCAGCGCGCGGAACATGTCCTTGAGATTGCCGGCGACCGTGACTTCGCTGAGCGGGTGGGCGAGCGCGCCGTTCTCGATCCGGAATCCGACGGCGCCGCGGCTGTAGTCGCCGGTCACCCCGTTGATCCCCATGCCGATGAGTTCGGTGACGTAGATGCCCTCGCGGATGTCGGCCATCAACGCGGCGGGCGATTGTGTGCCGGCGGCGAGATACAGATTGGTCGCGCTCGGCGACGGCGGCGACGAGGCGCCACGCGAGGCATGGCCGGTGGTGACGAGACCGAGCTGATGCGCCGAGCGCCGGTCGAGCAGCCAGGTGGTGAGCACGCCGTCGTCGATCACCCGGTGCGTCCGGGTGGCCGCGCCCTCGCCGTCGAACGGCTTCGAACGCAGGCCGCGCACGCGACGCGGCTCGTCGATCACGGCTACCCCGGGCGCGAAGACGGTTTCGCCCATACGGTCCTTGAGAAAGCTGGTGCCGCGCGCGATCGCCGCGCCGTTGATCGCCGAGGCGAGGTGGCTCAACAGGCCGCGGGCGACGCGCGGGTCGTAGACCACGGGCATTTCGGCGCTCGCCGCCTTGCGCGGATTGAGGCGACGCACGGCGCGCTCGCCAGCGCTGCGCCCGATCGTCTCGGCGTCGGCGAGGTCGGCGGCGAAGCGGGCGACGGCATAGTCGTAGTCGCGCTCCATCGCGGTGCCCTCGCCGGCGAGCACGCTGACGGCGACGCTGTGCTGCGAGGCGGCATAACTTCCGGCGAAGCCGTTGCTCGCGGCGAGCGCGACGCGGGTGCGGCTCCAGCCCGCCTCGGCGCCTTCCGAATTGCTGACCCCGGTGACGGCGCGGGCGGCGTCCTCGGCGCACGCCGCGCGCGCGACCAGCGCTTCCGGCGCGGGTTCGTCCGAATCGCAGAGTTCGAGGTCGGGGACCTCCCGGGCCAGCCGGTCGGCGTCGACCAGGCCGCAGTGCGGATCCTCGGGCGCCGCCTTCGCCATGGCGAGCGCGCGTTCGATCAGCCCGGCGAGCGCGTCCGCCCCGACGTCGGTCGACGACACCACCGCCTGGCGCCGGCCGCAGAAGACGCGCAGGCCCAAGTCGAGCGCTTCGGCGCGCTCGACGCCCTCCGACTTGCCGAGCCGCCAGGCGACGCTCAGGCTCGCGCTTTCGAACAGCACCGCATCGGCGGCGTCGGCGCCGGCGCGCTGGGCGCGCGCAATCAGGTCGTCGAGCAGGGCGAGCGGGTCGAAGGGCTTGGTGGACATCGATGGAAACCTCGGAACGAGAGCCCCGGCCCTAATGCTTTGGCAAGCTCGGCATGAGGGCCTCACCACCCTGAGCTTGTCGAAGAACGAGAACCGCCTCGGAGAAGCAAATCGATTGTGCCAGCCGTATATAAGCGTCCCGCCGCGTCCGCGCCAGCCTTGCGGCGGGCTCGCGCCGCGTCGGCCTACCTCCAGATCGGCTTGCCCGGCCCGGGGAGGCCGTAGTCGGGCCATTTTTCGCTGACCAGCCTGACGATGTCGTCGGCCATGCTGATTTTGCGGCCCCATTGGCGCCGGGTCTCGGGCGGCAGCTTGGTGGTGGCGTCGAGGCCGATCTTCGAGCCGAGCGACGGTTCGGGGCTGGCGAAATCGAGATAGTCGATCGGCGTGTTCTCGATCAGCGTGATGTCCCGCGCCGGGTCCATCCGCGTCGAGACCGCCCACATGACGTCCTTCCAGTCGCGCGCGTCGATGTCGTCGTCGACCACGATGACGAACTTGGTGTAGACGAACTGGCGCAGATACGACCACACCCCCATCATCACCCGCTTGGCGTGGCCCGGATAGGCCTTGCGGATCGAGACCACGGCGATGCGGTACGAGCAACCCTCGGGCGGCAGCCAGAAATCGACGATCTCGGGGAACTGCTGCTGCATCAGCGGGATGAACACCTCGTTGAGCGCCTGGCCGAGGATCGAGGGCTCGTCGGGCGGGCGCCCGGTGAAGGTCGAGAGATAGATCGGCTCGCGCCGCATGGTGACGGCGCTGACGGTGAAGACCGGGAAGCGCTCGACCGCGTTGTAGTAGCCGGTGTGATCACCGTAAGGGCCTTCCTCGCCGGTCTGGTCGAGCGCGACCTCGCCTTCGAGCACGATTTCGGCTTCGGCCGGCACCTTGAGCGGCACCGTCCGGCAATCGACCAGTTCGACCCTGGCGCCGCGTAGCAGCCCGGCGAACTGATACTCCGACAGGGTGTCGGGCACCGGCGTGACCGCGGCGAGGATGGTGCCGGGATCGGCGCCGATCACCGCGGCGGCGGGCAGGGCCGCGCGTTTCTCGGCTTTCCAGCGGGCGTGATGCTGGGCGCCGCCGCGATGCTTGAGCCAGCGCATCAGCGTGGTGTTCGGCCCGGTCACCTGCATGCGGTAGATGCCGAGGTTGTAGCCGTCGGTCGCGCCCTTGCCCGGCCCTTTCGTCACCACCAGCGGCCAGGTGATGAGCGGCGCCGGCTCGCCCGGCCAGCAGGTCTGCACGGGAAAGCGCGCGAGGTCGATGTCGTCGCCGGTGAGCACCACTTCCTGGCAGGGGGCGTCGGCGACGGTCCGGGGCTTCATCGCCATCACGGTCTTCAGGAGCGGCAGCATGCCGACCGCCTCGCGCCAGCCGCCGGGCGGTTCGGGCTGGCGCAGGAAGGCGAGGGTCTCGCCGACCTCGCGCAGTTCGTGCGGGGCGCGCTCCATGCCGCGGGCGACGCGGCCGATGGTGCCGAACAGATTGACCAGCACCGGCATGTCGTAGGTCGCGCCGTCGTCGCGAACGACGTTCTCGAACAGCACTGCCGGTCCTTGCTCGGCGAGCAGCCGGGTCTGGATCTCGGTCATTTCGAGCGCCGGCGAGACCGGCGCGGCGACCCGCACGAGCTCGCCGGCGGCTTCGAGGCGGGCGATGAAGTCGCGCAGAGAGGCGTAGGGCATGACCGGGACCGGTTGGTGTGTGACGGTGACGCATTGCGCCCCAAGCCGGTCGCGCCGTCAAGCATGGCGGTGCGAATGTCGCCGCGCGGTGACAGGCTGTTAACGCGTCGCGGATATGCTGACGCGCATACGCGAGGACGAACGAACGCGGGAGATCATCGAACATGCTGGCGCGACCGGGGCTCGACGAGCCGGGCATCACCGAGGACATGGCGGCGGTCCAGCGCGCCGCCGACGCCATGCGGGTCGGCGAGTTCGACGTTTTCCGCCGCGCCTATCGCCGCTGGTTCGGCCACGATGCCGACGAGCCGCGGATCGAACGGGACTTCGTCGCTTATCTCTTTCGCGGACAGGCGCCCTACTGGGTGCGCCGTTTCTGCCGCCGCGTCGCCGGCGAACCGGCCCTCTCCATCGCGGCGCGGCGCGCGCCGTCGGCCCCGGAGGTCGAACCCCGCGTAGTGGCGCTCGTCGCCCTCGCCGCCGTCGCTTTTCTTTTCGTCGCCCTGAGCGCGGGCGCGCCGGGCATGGGCTGAACGGGCGGGCTCGCGTCCGCGGACGGACGCGCCCCGGCGTGCTAAGGTCCGGGTTTCGCGTTCGCCACGGACAACCACCGGAATGACCGGGCAAGGCAGCAGGGAACGTCTGCTCGCGCGCGCCAAGGGCTATCCTTACGCCGCGCCGCCGTATTCCTATCTCTTCGTCAACGGTGCGGCCCACGAGTTGGTAGAGGGCGGCGGCGATCCGCTGTCCGAGGGCGCGCTCCGCATCGACGGCGCCGTCGTTCCCGTCGCCCGCGTTCTCCACGACCTTGGAATCCGGGGGACGCCGGGGATCGACGGGCGCATCGCGGTATTGGCGCACGGCTCAAACGCCGCGCCCGAGACGATGGCGCGCAAGTTCGCGGGTTTCGGCAAGGACGCGGTCATCCCGGTGATCCGCGGCCGGCTCGCCGGTTTCGACGTGGTCTACGCCACGCATTTTTCGAGCTACGGCTCGATCCCCTCGACGCTCGCGGTCTCGCCGGGCGCCGAGGCGGACATCGCCGTCACCTTTCTCACCCCCCGACAACTCGCGCTGATGCACCGGACCGAACTGTCGGCGCTCAATTACGTTTACGGCCGCCTCGACGGGCTTTCGCTGGTGTTCGCGGAACTCGGCGCGCGCGACGCGGCCCATGTCTATCTCACGCGCCACGGTCATCTGGGAATCGACGGCGCGCCGTTCGCACTCGCCGCCATCCGCGCCCGGGGGCGTCGTTTCCGGGCGCTCGGCAAGGTCGCGGTGCTGGCGCTGGCGCGCGACCATCTCGCGCCCGGCACCGATCTCGACGCCTTCATCCTCGAGACCGTCGCGGACGCGGACCTGCGCCGGACGCGATCGGAAGCGCTGCGCCGCTGCGCCCGGCCGTTCGACTTTGCCGGCTTCACGCCGCTCGAGGTGTCGCTCAGCCCGTAACCCGACCGGCGACGATGGCGGCGAAGACGATCCAGCCGAGCCAGGCGTTCGACTTGAAGGTGGCGAGACAGTCGGACGCATCGTCGATGTCGACCCGCGCGGCCTGCCAGCCGAGCTGGGCGCCGGCCGCGGCGAGCCCGGCGTAGAACGGCCAGGAGAGGCCGGCGAGCGCGCCCGACAACCCGATCAGCCCGACCGCGACGGCATAGAAGACGAACAGCCAGGGCCGGGTCGCCGCGCCCAGTTTGCGCGCCGAGGATTTGACCCCGATCAGCGCGTCGTCCTCCTTGTCCTGGTGCGCGTAGATGGTGTCGTAGCCCAGGGTCCAGGCGATGCCCGCGGCGTAGAGTGCCAGCGCCGGCCAGGCGAGCGACCCGGTTGCCGCAGCCCAGCCCATGAGCGCCCCCCAGTTGAAGGTCAGGCCGAGCCAGACCTGCGGCCACCAGGTCAGGCGCTTCATGAACGGATACGCGGCGATCAGCGGCAGCGACGCGACGCCGAGCGCGATCGCCGTCTCGTCGAGCTGCAACAGGACGGCCAGCCCGGCGACAAGCTGGAGCGCGAGAAACAGCCAAGCGCCCCTGAGCGTCACCGCGCCGCTCGGCAGGGGCCGGGACGCGGTGCGCGCGACGCGGGCGTCGAAGTCGCGGTCGACGATGTCGTTGATGGTGCAGCCGGCGCCCCTCATCACCAGCGCGCCGACGCCGAACAGCGCCAGCAGCCGCACATCGGGCGGGCCGTCCCCGGCGGCGAGCGCGATGCTCCACCAGCAGGGCCAGAGCAGAAGCCAGGTTCCGATCGGCTTCTCGACGCGAGCGAGCCTGAGGTAGGGTCGCAGACCCGGCGGCGGATAGCGGTCGATCCACCCGGGCGGGGCCGTTTGCGCGCTGTCGTCCGACTTGGGCATGCTACGATCAACTATGCGACCCGCGCCGCCCGACCGTCAACGCAGGTTCCCTTGACCATGAACAGCGAACGCGCGCCCTTGCGGCTTTACGTCGAGGCGCCGCTCGAACCCGGTGGCGGGTTCGCGCTGGCGCCGGCTCAGGCGCACTACGCGACCAACGTCATGCGCCGCGGCGTCGGCGACGCGCTGTTGCTGTTCAACGGCCGGGACGGCGAGTGGCGCGCGTGGATCGCCGCGACGCGCCGGGGACGGAGCGTCGCCGTCGAGGTCGAGGCGCGGGTTCGGCCGCAGGCGGACGGCCCCGATCTCTGGCTGGTGTTCGCGCCGGTCAAGCGCGTCCCCGTCGACCTCATCGCCCGCACCGCGACCGAACTCGGCGTCGCGGCGTTCCGACCCGTTCTCACCCGCCGCACGGCGGTCGCCCGCGTCAACCTCGCGCGCTTTCATGCCAACGCAATCGAAGCCGCCGAACAGTGCGGCAGGCTCGATGTCCCCGCCTGCCTCGAACCGGCGCCGCTCGACCGCCTGCTCGCCGACTGGCCGGCGGAACGCCACCCGCTGTTCTGCGACGAATCGGGTGGCGGCGCGCCGCTCGCCGCCGCGCTCGCCGACGCCGAACCCGGTCCCTGGGCGGTGATCGTCGGGCCCGAAGGCGGTTTCGCCGCGGAAGAGACCGCCGCGCTCGCCGCCCTGCCCGGCGCCTTGCGCGTCGGCCTCGGTCCGCGAACCTTGCGCGCCGACACTGCGGCGATTTCCGCGCTCGCCTGCTGGCAGGCGCTGGTCGGCGACTGGCGCGGCGGCGCCACGCGCAAATGACGCAGGGCAGGGTTGCGGGTTAAGACCTTGTGGCGGACGTGTCTTTGCGTGTAATCGTCGGACTGGGACCGCGCGCAGCAGAGAGGATCAAGCAATGTCGGGACCCCCGCAACGGGCCGGCCAGCCGGTAACCGACAAGCGCGAGCTGATCGAGTATCTGACAAAGGGGTGCAAGCCGGAAGCGGACTGGCGCATCGGCACCGAGCACGAGAAGTTCGGTTTCCGCTTCGACGACCTGACGCCGCTTCCCTACGACGGGCCGCAGGGGATCCGCGCCGCGCTCGAAGGCATGCAGCGCTTCGGCTGGAATCCGGTTTACGAGAGCGACAACGTTGTCGCCCTCGGCCTCGAGGGTCAGGCGATCACCCTCGAGCCCGGCGGACAGTTCGAGCTCTCGGGCGCGCCGGTCGTCAATCTGCACCACACCTGCGCCGAGGTGCACAGCCATCTCGCCCAGGTCAAGGCGATCGGCAAGGAGCTCGGCATCGGCTTTCTCGGGGTCGGATTCCAGCCCAAGTGGCGACGCGACGACATCCCCGTCATGCCCAAGGGACGCTACGACATCATGCGCGCCTACATGCCGACGCGCGGGCGTCTCGGTCTCGACATGATGCTGCGCAGTTGCACGGTGCAGACCAACCTCGATTTCCGCGACGAGGCCGACATGGTGAAAAAGCTGCGCGTCGGCCTCGCGCTGCAGCCGGTGTCGACGGCGCTGTTCGCCAATTCGCCCTTCACCGACGGGCGGCCCAACGGTTACCTGAGCTATCGCAGCATGGTGTGGACCGACACCGATCCCGACCGCTGCGGCACGCTGCCCTTCGTCTTCGAGCCCGGCATGGGGTTCGAGCGCTACGCCGAGCATGCGCTCGACGTGCCGATGTATTTCGTTTACCGCGAAGGCCGTTACATCGACGCCAGCGGCCAGTCGTTCCGCGACTTTCTCGAAGGCCGGCTGCCGGCGCTCCCCGGCGAGCGCCCGACGCTGGTCGACTGGGAAAATCATCTGACCACGCTGTTTCCCGAGGTGCGCCTCAAGCGCTTCATCGAGATGCGCGGCGCCGACGGCGGCCCGTGGGACATCATCTGCGCCCTGCCGGCGCTCTGGGTGGGGCTGCTCTACGATCGAGACGCACTCGAGAAGGCCTGGGCGATGGTCGAGGACTGGACGCAGGAGGAACGCGACTACCTGCGCGCCGCCGTGCCGCGTCACGCGCTGCGCACCGAGTTTCGCGGGCGCCGGGTCCACGACTTGGCGCGCGACATCGTGACGATTGCCCGCGAGGGGCTCGCCCGACGGGCGGTTCTCGACGGCGCCGGCAAGGACGAGTGCCACTTTCTCGATCCGCTCGACGTCATTCTCAACTCGGGCCAGACGCCCGCCGAGGGCCTGCTCGAGGCCTATTACGGCGAGTGGGACGGCAGCGTCGATCCCATGTTTCACGACTGCATGTACTGAGAGACGATTGCATGTACTGAGAGCCGTCGGTCAGCGCCATACGCCGGCGCGCCAATGCCAGCGCGGCGCGTGCAGGACGACGGGCCAGTCGGCCGGCCATGCGCCCGCCGGAAGCCCCGGCAACGGCCGTTCGAACGCCGGCCGCGGCGCCAGTTCCATCAGGCGGCGCACCCGTTCCTCGGTCGGCGGATGGGTGCGCAGCAGCGAAGGTTCGGGCAGACGCAGCCCCGGCATGAGGATCTGCTCCCACATGCGGCCCTGATAGCGTTCGAGCTTGTCGAGGGCGCCGGCCAACCCCATGGGGTCGCCGGTGAGTTGCGCCGCGCCGAGATCGGCGACGAATTCGCGGTTGCGCGACAGCGCAAGCTGCAACAGCGCGCTTAGCGTCGGCGATGCGATCAGCAACGGGATCGCAAGCCAGGGCAAATGCGCTGCGCCGAGCAGGAAAAGCGGCAGATTGATGAACAGCAGCATGATTCCGAGTAGCGACAGCGTACGCGTCAACCGACTCATGCTGTCGGCGAGACCCATGATCCACATGTCGTTGTGAGCGACATGGCTCATTTCATGCGCCAACACGCCGGCGAGTTCGCGGGAATCGAGCCGGCGCAGCAAGCCATCGGTGACCACGACCGCTGCATCGTCGCGATGCCCGAGGGTGAAAGCGTTGAGCGTCCGGCTCGGCACATAGAAAAGCCGGGGCGTGTGGTCGAGCCCGGAGTGCGCGGCGAGCGCGGCGATCAGCTCGTGGATTTCGGGCGCTTCGTGGGGGGCTACGGGACGGGCGCCGTAGAATCGCAGAATCAGCCGCGGCGAGGCCTGCGGACCAAGAGCGAAAAGCACCACGCCAAGCCCGAGCGTCCAGACGATCGCCCCCGGGCCGGCGATAATCCAGGCGATCACCGTGAGCAGTCCGACCATGCCGCCGAACAGCAGCAACGACTGAAGCAGGTTGCTGATTTGGTGGTTGAGGATCTGGCGTTCGTCCATCGGTCTTCCGTCATATCCGCTCTGCACTACGCGGCGGCGTTCCCATCGCTCGCACACCGTCCATATATAAGGGAACGGTCGCGCCGATTCGTCCCCGCGGATCGAAGAAAGCGTCGCGAGCGCCGATTCCGGCCGCAGGACTGGTCGCTTCCACGCCATTCGGAAGCGCCGCGCCGGTTGACCTGTGTCAAAGCGGAACCGGCGCCGGCCGGGCTAGGGTGACACGATGACGCCCGAGGAGATCGCCCGTTTCGACCGCGCGGTGCCGCGCTATACGAGCTATCCCACGGCGCCGCACTTCACGTCCGCGGTCGACGCCGCATGCTACCGGCGGTGGCTCGGCGGGGTGCGCGCCGGGGATGCGCTCTCGCTTTACGTCCACGTCCCCTTCTGCGCCAAGCTGTGCTGGTTCTGCGGCTGCCAGACGGCGGTGGTCAACCGCTACGGTCCGGTGGCCCGCTATCTCGATACGCTTGGGCGCGAGATCGAGATGGTCGGCGACGCACTTTCCGGCCGCGGCCGGGTCGCGCACCTGCACTGGGGCGGCGGCACGCCGACGATGCTGCGCGCCGACGACATCGCGGCGCTTGCCGGCCGCTTGCGCGCGCGCTTCGCTTTTGCCGCGGACGCCGAGTTCGCCGTCGAGGTCGATCCCCGCGGCATGAGTCGGGAAACCGCGGACGCGCTCGGCGCCGCCGGGGTGACGCGGGCGAGCCTCGGGGTCCAGGACTTCAACCCCGAGGTGCAGCGTGCGGTCAACCGGATACAGCCTTTCGAGGAGACCGCGCGCGTGGTCGGCTGGCTGCGCGCCGCCGGCGTTGGCGCGCTCAACGTCGATCTGCTCTACGGCCTGCCCCGGCAGACCGAGGCCGGAATCGTCGAGACGGTCGACCGCACGCTCGAACTCGCACCTCAGCGCATTGCGCTGTTCGGTTATGCCCATGTGCCGTGGATGAAGCGCCATCAGAGGCTGATCGACGAAGCGCGGCTGCCTGACGCCGTCGCCCGCGTGCGCCTCGCCCGGGCAGCCGCGGCGCGCCTCGAAGAACGCGGCTACCTCGCCATCGGTCTCGATCACTTCGCGCTGCCCGACGACGCGCTCGCCGTGGCGCTGCGCGCGAGCCGGCTCAGGCGCAACTTCCAGGGCTACACCACCGATCGGGCGGCACTGCTGATCGGCCTCGGCGCCTCGGCGATCGGCACCTTGTCCGAGGGCTACGTGCAGAACGCCGCCGAGACGCCCGCCTACGAAAAGGCGATCGCGACGGGTGACTTAGCGGTCGTACGCGGCGTCGCGATCGACGACGAGGACCGCCTGCGCCGCGACATCATCGAGCGGCTGATGTGCGATCTCGCGGTCGATCTCGACGCGGTGTGCCGCGTCCACGGCCGCAGCGCCGACGACTTCGCCGCCGAAATCGCGGCGCTCGCTCCGCTGGTCGACGCCGGCGCGGTGCGCGTCGAGGGCGCGCGCGTCGCGGTCATGCCCGAGACCCGGCTGCTGCTGCGGCTGGCCTGCGCCGCCTTCGACCGGCACTTCGTCCCCGCCCCCGAGCAACACGCCCGCGCGGTTTAGAGCGGTTCCCGCCAAAGTCACGAGCGGCACCGCGGACGCGCGGCGCGACCGCGATGCGGCGGCGCCCTGCGCCGGACAGGGGGCGTTCAAGTCATCGCGAGATCCGTACTCGGTGGGCTACATCACGGGTACGATCTTGCCGCAAAACACGACAGATCAAGTTCTTGCACCCTACAGCCGCGTCAGCGCACCACGACCTTACGATACAGATGCCAAGTCGCGTGTCCGAGCACTGGCATCACGACTGCGAGGCCGACGAATAGCGGCAGCGAGCCGATCAACAGGGAAGCGGCCACGATGAAGCCCCACATCGCCATCGTCACGGGATTCGCGACGACCGCACTGATCGAGGTTTGGATCGCCGTCATGACGCCGACGCGTTGGTCCAGAAGCAGCGGAAATGAAACGACGCTGAGGGAAAACACCACGACGGCGAAGAGGAAGCCGACGCCGCTGCCCACGATTACGAGTGTCCAGCCTGCAGGGGTCGTGAAGACGTCGCGGATGAAACCCGGAATCGATGCCGGCACCGCGTTGCCGAAGATCTGTACGTAGATCGAATACGCCGCCCCCAACCAAAGAAGGTAGATCGCCATCAGCAAAATGCCGAGCATCGCGATGGCGCCGAACGACGGGGACCGGAAGACCTCGAAGGCGTGCCTGCGAGAGACATCGAGACCGAGCTCGCGACGCCGGCTCAGCTCGTACATGCCGACCGCGACCAAGGGGCCGATCAGGGTGTATCCAGCGAGCAGTGGGAAGACGAACGGCAACACCTCGTATCCGGCGTAAGCCCTGGCCGCAATTAGAGTGACGATGGGATATATCAAGCACAGAAAAAACAAGTGGGTCGGCATCGCGTTAAAGTCGGCAAAGCCTTTGGACAGGGCATCTTTGAGGTCCTTCGCACCAATCCTGCGGACAGGCAGTTGAGAAGGGCTCACGTCTTGATCGGTGGTTGTCTTTTCATTCACCATGCTCGTGCCTCCTGAACCGCCAGTCCGGGCGATCGCAGAGCCGACAGTGACTCCGTGACAACGTCAGGGGCGGCTTGCTAATGCACCGCGATCGAAAGCATTACCTAAAAATGGCCAGTCGAATGAGCAAAACCCCAAAAAAACATCCCTTGGTTTCAGGCTGACCCAAACCCGTTAGGATCCCAATCCGAAGAACAAGCCCCGTGTAATGAAGGTGTAGTCTGCTTCGCGCGTCATCAGAAACACAAACACCAATATCAGGAGTGGCGGGACCAGAATGGCATACATCAGGGCAAGACGCTCCCACAGCATGTGCATGAAGACGGAGACGATCAGACCCGCCTTCAACATCATGAACAGAAGAATCAGAAACCACCTGAGGTAGCTCTCGATTCCCAGATAGTCGACCATATAGGAGCCCGCGCTGAGAACAAAAAGCCATCCCCAGATCTTGAGATAAATGCCGATCGGGTGTTGTTGACCCTCTACGCGCTGGTGTTCTTGTGCCATGGATCCGCCCTACCACAGATAGAATAATGCGAAGATGAAAACCCATACCAGATCGACGAAGTGCCAATAAAGACCCATGGTTTCGACGATCTCGTAGTTTCCCTTCCTGCTGGTGAAAAATCCCGGCCTGTTGCGGTCGAAATCGCCCCGCCAAACCTTCCGGGCAATGATGATCAGGAAAATCACGCCGACCGACACGTGAAAACCGTGGAAGCCCGTGATCATGAAAAAGGTGGAGCCGAACTGGGGCGCGCCGAAAGGGTTGCCCCAGGGGCGGATGCCCTCCTCTACGATCAGCTTGGTCCATTCGAAGGCCTGCATGCCGACGAATGTGGCGCCAAACGCCGCAGTCACAAGCATCAAGACGGTGGTTTTGAGGCGATCGCGCCGATAACCGAAGTTGACCGCCATGGCCATCGTCCCGCTGCTGCTGATCAAGATGAAGGTCATGATGGCGATCAGGATGAGGGGGATTTCTTCGCCCCCGATCGTCAATGCGAAGATCTTGCTGGGATCGGGCCAAGGCACCGTCGTCGAAATCCGCACGGTCATGTACGACAGCAGGAAACAGCTGAAGATGAACGTGTCGCTGAGGAGAAAGATCCACATCATCGCCTTGCCCCACGGGACGTTCTTGAACGCCCGCTGGTCCGAGGACCAGTCGGCGACGATGCCTGGCAACCCATCGGGCCGCGCGACGGCTTCCGTTGTATTCGTCAGCGCAGATTGCGTCATGTGTTCCCAATCCTCTTTACGTCAGCAACAGCAGACCGAACAGAACGAACCAAACCACGAGCAAAAAATGCCAATAGACGGTGCACAACTCCACGCTCAAGCGGACCTCTGCCACCTCGGAGCCGTGCCACACCTTGGTGGTGGTCCTACCGCAGATCACCAGGCCACCCAGCAGGTGGAGCCCGTGCAACGCGGTGAGCATGTAAAAGAAGGCGTTGGCCGGGTTCGTCGCAGCGAAATAACCCAAGCCGATGAGTTGCTGCCACACCACGAGCTGCCCAGCCAGGAAGGCAAGGGCGAGAACGCATCCTGCCGTCAGGCCGGCCCTCACGCCATCCATCTGCCCGCGCCGCGCGCTCACCAGCGCCCGCTGCAGAGCGACACTGCTCGAGATCAGAATGGCGGTGTTCAGCCACAACAACCACGGTTCGGGCAAGGGGCGCCAATCCCCGAGTGTCATCCGATCGCCGTAGGCAACGACGGAGAGCGAGAACAGGACCGAGGCGACGACAATAAACACCCGCAGACCGAGCTTCGCCGTGTGCAGGGGCGATTCCCTTCCGTCGTAAAGATCGTCGATCGAACCCTGTGCCGTCATCCAGGGCTTCCTCGTCAACTCATGGATGATATTCACGTTTCAGGCCTCCTGGGCACCCGCCCGCGCCACTTGGTCGGGTGGAACGTTTTGCGGCACGAAGTCGTCCTTGGCGCCTGGCACGCCGTATTCGTATGCCCAGCGATAGACCACCGGCAGCGTCTCGCCGAAGTTGCCGTGCCCCGGCGGCATCTCGGCCGTCTGCCACTCCAGCGATGCGGCCCGCCACGGGTTGCGGTCGGCTTTTCTGCCCTTAAATGCGCTCCACACCAGATTGAAAATGAAAACCGTCTGGGCGAAGCCCACGATCAATGCCGCTACGGTGATGAACTCGTTCAGCGTCGCAGCCGACTGCGGAATGAAGCTGGTATCTCCGATCTCGAAATACCGGCGCGGCACGCCGAGAAAGCCCAGATAGTGGATCGGGAGGAAGATCGAATAGGCCCCGAGGAAGGTGATCCAGAAGTGGAACTTGCCCAGGCCCTCGTGGAGCATTCTCCCCGTGATAAGGGGGTACCAGTGGTAAATCGCCCCGAAGATAACGAGGATCGGCGCCACGCCCATCACCATGTGAAAGTGGGCGACCACGAACATGGTATCCGAAAGCGGAACGTCCACCACGACGTTGCCGAGGAACAGGCCGGTGATGCCCCCGTTCACGAAGGTGACGATGAACGCGAGAGCAAACAGCATCGGGAGCGTGAGATGGATGTTGCCCCGCCACAGGGTCAGCACCCAGTTGTAGACCTTGATCGCAGTGGGGACGGCGATGATGAGCGTGGTGGTGGCGAAAAAGAACCCGAACCACGGGT
>JBHHZM010000052.1:0-21031 GCA_046758065.1 Alphaproteobacteria bacterium
CACCACCCCTTGCATGCCGAACAACCGTTTGGGTGGTTTGGACAGCGCCCGCATTCTTGAAACCGAACCGTCTCCGAACCGCACGACCCGCTTACCCCCTCATCGCAACGCAGTCCTTGATCCAGGTTAGAGTTCAACCCGGAGCGCGACCCATTTGGGCCCCCTCGCGTGGCAATCCAAAGATTGTGGAGTTCCCGACGGCCGGTTTCGCGATATCCGACGCCACCTCTAGGGGAATCGGCAGGCCGGCGCCATGCCGAATGACCTTTTTTGTGCCTTCAAAGGGTGTGCGATATGCTAGATACTCTTGCGCAGAGACTTGCTGATTCCACTCGGCAAATCACGCAGTGAATGCGGTAAACCAGGGAGAGACAACGATGTTCAGATCCATTACACGAACGGCGCTGACGATCGCGGCCGTGGTCGGCTTTGCCCTCGTCGCCAGCCAGGCGAACGCCGCCAACGAGCGCTTCAAGAAGGTCCTCGAGCGCGGTAAGGTCGTGGTCGGCGTCAAGGCCGATTACAAGCCGTGGGGTTTCCGCGATTCCAGCGGCAATCTGGTCGGCATGGAAATCGACATGGCCAAGGACGTGGCCAAGGCCCTCGGCGTCAAGCTCGAACTGGTGCCGGTGCAGTCGTCGAACCGCATGCAGTTCCTGCAGCAGGGCAAGATCGACATGATGATCGCCACCATGTCGGACAAGGCCAACCGGCGCAAGGTCGTCGGCATTCCCGATCCCAACTACTACACCTCGGGCACCAACGTGCTGGCCAAGAAGGGCGCGGTGTCGAAGTGGGAAGACCTGCGGGGCAAGCCGGTCTGCGGCAAGCAGGGCGCTTTCTATAACAAGATCGTCTCCAAGCGCTACGGCGCCAAGATCGTCGCTTTCGTCGGCAACGCCGAAGCCAAGCAGGCGCTGCGCGACGGCAAGTGCATCGCCTGGGTCTACGACGATTCCTCGATCATGGCCGACCTCGCGTCGGGCGAGTGGAACGATTACGCCATGCCGCTCAACACCGAGGACGACACGCCCTGGGGATTGGCCGTTCCCAAGGAAGAACTCGGCGGCATCTGGGGTAACTTCATGTCGGGGATGATCTACAACTGGCACCGGACCGGGCGGCTGATCGACCTGGAAAAGAAGTGGGGCATCCAGCCCACCAGCTATCTCCAGAAGATGAACAAGAAGTTCGAAGCCTACACGCCGAAATAGGCGTTACGGGATCCGGCGCGGCTTCCATCGGCGAAGCCGCGCCGACGGCCCCCGGCCACCCCATAGCTTTCGCCACCGCAGGGGAGAGGCGACTCCGTGGACCTGTTCGCCGATTTCTTCCAGAAGCTCTATGACGACACCGGCGTCAACTTTGTCATCTTCTACGAACAGTACGAGTACGACCGCTTCATCGCGGCCATCTGGACCTCGATCAAGCTCATCGTCCTGAGCCTGATTTTCAGCCTGATCGTCGGCGTCGTCGGCGCCTGGGCGCAAGGCGCGAAGTCGAGGATCGTGCGTCTCGGCATGGCCGGCTATATCCAGTTCTTCCGCAACACGCCGCCGTTCGTGCAGATCCTGTTTTTCTATTTCGTGCTGGGGACGACGCTCGAACGAATCGGACTGATGCCGCAGGTCGACGCCGGCGGGTATAACGAGCCCCTGATCGGAAACTTCGGCTGGGCGGTGGTATCGCTCAGCTTCTTCGCCGGCGCCTTCAACGTGGAAATCTTCCGCTCGGGCATCGAGGCGGTGCCGACTGCGACCCGCGAGGCGGCGGAGGCGCTCGGCTACACCCGTCTCAAGGCCTACGTGTACGTCATCTTTCCCCTGGCCTTCCGGGTCTGCCTGCCGGCGCTCAACAACAACCTCGTCAATCTCCTGAAGACCACGACGCTAGCCTACGCCATCGCGGTGCCCGAGATGATGTACACCGCCAATCAGATCTGGTCCGACAACGTGAACGTACCCGAGATGATGCTGGTTCTTTTCCTCTATTACATCACGCTCGTCGGCATTCTGGTGTGGGGGATGCACAAGTGGGAACGCCGGATGCGGATACCGGGATACGGTTGATGTGTGGGGCAGAATCATGATGGCGCGGCCGATTTCCGGAATCGACGGCGCGGCACGGACGGACCTGCCGGTTCTTCTTCCCGTTGCCGAGCGTTTGACGCGCCCGGACCCGCACAAGCCACGAGACGGCGGAATTCGGCTCAATCTCCAGCCCCGTCACGCGGCCTGGATCGCGGCGCTTTTCGTTCTCGCCTGCGGCGCCGCGCAGGCGGCGACGCCCGCCGGGCTGATCGGTCCGCTTGAGACGCTGTTCAAGTGGATGCCTTTCATATTCAAAGGGTTCGTCCTCAACCTGATCATCAGCTTCTTCGCCATGCTCATCGGCACGGCGGCCGGCGCCATCCTGGGTCTGATGCAAATCTCGTTGCTGCCGCCGGTGCGGGCGGGTTCCTGGCTGGCGACCCAGTTCTTCCGCAACTCGCCGTGGCTCGTGCTGTTGTTCACGATCATGCTGCTGTTCCCCTTCGAACTCGATTTCGGCTTCGTCGTCATCCCGGTGCCGGACTGGATGAAAGCCGTCATCGGTTTTTCCCTGCCGGTCATGGCCAACATCTCCGAAGTCGTCCGGGGCGCCGTGCAGTCGCTTCCCTCCGGGCAATGGGAATCGGCGGAAAGCCTGGCCTTCACCCGCCGGCAGACCCTGTGGATGATTATCCTCCCGCAGTGCATCAAGCGGATGATTCCGCCCTGGATCAACTGGTACTGCATCCTCGCCATGGCGACGCCGCTGTGCTCGATCATGGGGGTCGAGGAATCGGTCACCTATACCAAGCAGGCGCTCAACGCCGAAGGCGATCGGCCCGAACTGATCTGGGCGTTCTACCTGTTCCTGTTGCTGATATTTTTCGTCTACACCTACCCGATTGCCCGCTGGTCGATCCGACTCGAACGCAGGTTTGCGGTCAAGATCTGAGGAAACGCGGCCATGAGCGCAACAACCACCGTCACCGCCTGGACCCCCGATCAACCCATGGTCAGCATCCGCGACGTACACAAGTCGTTCGGCGACCTCGAAGTGCTGAAAGGCATTTCGTTCGATGTCATGAAACGCGAGGTGATCTGCATCATCGGGCCGTCGGGTTCGGGCAAATCGACCCTGATCCGCTGCATCAACGCCCTGAACGACATTCAGAAGGGCTCGATCACGGTCGAGGGAATCGAGGTCAACGATCCCAAACTCGACAAGCTGGAACTCCGCAAGAAGGTCGGCATGGTCTTCCAGCAGTACAATCTTTTTCCCCACAAGACCGCGCTCGAGAACGTCATGATGGCGCCGATCCACGTGCTCAAGCAGGACCCCAAGGATGCCGAGCAACGCGCCCGGGCGTTGATCAGGAAGGTGCGGCTCGAAGGCAAGGAGACGAGTTATCCCGGCGAGCTTTCGGGCGGACAGCAGCAGCGTGTCGCCATCGCCCGTTCGCTCGCCATGAACCCGGACGTGATGCTGTTCGACGAGATCACCGCGGCGCTCGACCCCGAGACCGTCAAGGAGGTGCTTTTCACCATCCGCGAGCTCGCCGAGGAGGGCATGACCTGCGTGCTGGTCACTCACGAAATGGGCTTCGCCCGCGAGCTCGCGAACCACATCTACTTCACCGACCGCGGCGTCATCGTCGAGCACGGCCCGCCCGCGACCTTTTTCTCCGAGGCCAAGGACCCGCGCACCAAGGAGTTCCTGAGCCAGATCCTGTGACGGCACCGGCAACGTGCGCTATCAGCGGTGAGAACCACGGAGGCGAGCATGAGCGAAGCCTACGATGCGATCGTCATCGGCGGCGGCGTGGTCGGCGCCTCGACTGCGTTCCATCTCAAGACGCTCGGCGCTGAGCGGGTGCTCTTGCTCGAACGCGAGCAGATCTGCGCCGGCGGCACGGCGAAGTCCTGCGCCATTGTCCGCTCGCATTACTCGATCCCGACCAACACCCAACTCGCGCTCAAGAGCCTCGAGATGTTCGCCGATTTCAAGGCGGCGCTGGGCGACGACGAAGCCGACGCGGGCTTCGTCAACTCGGGATACCTCATCTTAGCCCCCGAAGGCGAAACCGCCGATAAACTCGTCGCCAATCTCGACATGCAGGCGGGCGTCGGCGCCGAAACGCAGGCAATCTCCCGCGAGGAAGCCAAGGAGCGCCACCCTTGGCTCGCCCTCGACGACGTCGCCGCCGTCGGCTTCGAGCCCCGCTCGGGCTACGCCGATCCCTACCTCACCACCACGAGCTTCGCCAACGCCGCGCGCAAGCTGGGGGTCGAAATCAAGCCGCTGCGTGCCGCCCTCGGGCTTACGCGCGACGGCGAGCGTGTCACTGGCGTCGAGACCTACGCCGAGACCTTTGCGGCGGGCGCCGTGATCGCGGCGATCGGCCCCTGGTCGGGCGTGCTCGAACGCTGGACCGGAATCGCGCTGCCGCTCGAACTGTCGCGCCATACCGTACTCACCTTCCGCGTCGCGGCGCTCTACGACCCCGCACTCCCGGTGGTGAAGGACCTCACGACCGCGAACAAGATGTACTTCCGCCCGACCCGGGACTCCGTCACGCTGGTCGGCATCGGCGATCACGGTGATCCCGTAGCGACTCCGGACGAAGCCGAAGCCGGCATCGTCGGCATGGATTTTGTCGCCCGTCAGGGTGAACAGCTTGCCCGTCGCATGCCGGCTTATACCGCCGCCGAGTTCTGCCGCTCCTGGACCGGCCCCTACGACATCACCCCCGACTGGAACCCGGTGCTCGGCCCGCTTCCCGGCATCGCGGGGCTCCACGTCGCCTTCGGCTTTTCGGGCCACGGCTTCAAGCTGGCGCCGGCGCTCGGCCGGGTGCTGGCGCAATCGGCGCTCGGCCTCGAAACCGAGGTCGATCTCTTGCCCTACCGTTTCACCCGCTTCGCCGAAGGTGACCTGCTCGCCGGCGCCTACGGCGTCGGCTCGATTTCCTGAAGCCGCCAGCCCCACCGCCGCGTCGCTCGCCCCGCTCTACGACCCCCGAGACACACGGTTGCGCGACCGACCACGCAACGCGTGACGGCGGCGGCCTCGCGCGTAATCCGCCTTACACGCCAGCGGAGCGAAAGGAGAAAATGGTGAGCGACGTGTTTTATTGCACGACCGCGCTTCGGTAGCTGGTGGTGATATCGAAGGGCGGGATCGGTAGGAAGGGAGTCAAGAATTCGAACTGGTAGGCCGCCTGAACGGTGATGAAATTGCGAACGGCACCGACGGTCTCGAACGTGACGGTGAAATCGCTGGCATCCGCGGCCAAACCTATAGCGTTGCTTACTGCGATGCTGGCGACGTCGCTCTCCGAAACACTGTTGTCGACGATGGCGAAGCGCACGGCTTCCTCGACCGCGTATTGAAGCGTGCTCTGCGTCCAGAATACGCGGCCCGTCTCAATCAGACCGTACAGCATTGTCAGGAAGACCGGCGCCACGATGGCGAATTCGATTGCTGCCGTCCCTGAACGGCATCGAGCCATGAAATGGAGTATTCGTGGCATGCCTCTACCATGAGGCCATACAGAAGCGCGCCGCGTCCGCCCGATCCGTCTTTCTCGCGGGTATGCACCCGTGTGTGATGCTCGCTGTCCGAACATTCGGTCCCTCGAACGATCCGGCCTGTTGTCGGCTACCGTACGCGAACCGTCGCTTGCCCGGTGAGCGTTGTCGAGTTCCCGAAGCCGGGATACGAGAAAACCATTTGGTAATTCTTGTCCACGGTAACGTCGACAAACCTTCGTGGCGGCTGATTGCCTGTGCAGGTTGCGGTGCATACGATCGCGGAGCCGTCGGCGCATTCACAAAAGACCGACGTGCTGACATTGAGTTCTTCGTCTTCATCCTCGTCCCCTCGGGCAAGACGTACGACCTCCTCGATTCCTTCGGTGTCGTCAATGTTGGCGCTGGATTGAAGGGCATACTGCATGCCGGAACGCGCGGCGTTCTGCAGCTGCATCTTTTCGACAATCATCGAGCCGTAGTCGACCGAGCCGAGCAAGATCAGCACGAATATGGGAATCAGCAAGGCAAGCTCGACGGTCACGGACCCCTGGCACGCCGAGGCGCCACGAATCATCCGGGAGCGAAGGAACCGCCGCCTCAGTCGCATCGCAGGGCGGCCCCGGTCCGGCGCGGGTTCTCGCGCACTCGCGGGTTTCTTCGGTAGCTGATGGTTATTCACTGAGCCTCACAATCCGGCGACCAACATCCCTGGTCACCGCGTTTTCGTCGCACTCGATTTCGATCTTTGCGTCGCCCGAAAGCGTTATCTGGGAAACGATGAGCTTCGGACAGCCGCCGATGAGATGATCCTGTTCCAATTTGGCGTCCTCGGTCATGACAAGCTCTTGGGAGGGCAAATACAGGAAACCGTTGGTTTCCACTCCCGGTGCGGGCCCCGGTCCCGAGGAAGAACCGGCGATCTGGTTTACACCCGTCGACGGGGCGTCGCGATCCTGATAGATCAAGATATCTGCGAAGTCGCCGCTCGTGGGCGCCGTCACTTCAATCCGACTATGCTCGACGACCGAGAGCGACCCGATATCGGCGGGCCCGCTGCTGCTGGTGAGGATAAAGACCGCTTCGTTGCCTTCGAGTTTTGAAACGTCTTCAACCCTCAGATCGCCGCCGTCGATGATGTACGTACCGGGAAGAACGTCGACGTTGATATTGTTGGTTATGGTGAGACCATCGCAGTAGACGCCCGGAGAAATGGTCGTCTCACTCGTCAATACGGTGTTGGTAAAATCACAACCCGCAAACGGTGGCACATCCAAACCGGCAAGCGGATCGGACGCGGGAATGCTGCCCGTCTGAGGTTGAGGATCGATGTCGGAGCCGCCCTCTTGCACGAAATCCCCGACAACGGCGTTAGCGCCGTCATCGATCAGGAGGCGGGCGCTGTCCATCAGATGTAGGGCCGTCGGGCTGTTCGAATTGGTCATGACGCCGCACCCGGAAAGCTCCACTTTGGAGTCATCGGCCAACCCGGTGGCGTCGCCCGCCGTTGGATCGAGAGTCAGCACACAGAACTCGTCCTCGACCGTCGCCGTGGCCACGGCGCGCGCTTGGATGGCGATGGGATCGGTCACGAATAGGCTGGTGAAATACGGCGTCAAGCTGTCGGGAATGATGACTTCGACCGCCGCATTGTTGCCGGTGTTGGGGCCGCTCGTTGGCGGAGAGTTCACGGTAATCGTTGCCACGTTGGCGGCGTCATAGCCATTGCGGACGGCGTCGCCCCGGGCGGCGCTGGCTATTCCGGTTGCGTTGTTGAGGGCCAGTTCCCTGGCGCCGCCGATGGCGGCCGAATCGGCGACGGTCTGGAGCCAGCGGCGAGCCTGGTACCAGTAGCCGACGTCGACGCCCAGTCCGGCAAATCCGGCGATCACCGGAAACAACAGGGCGGTGACGACCGCGATTGCACCGCGTGTGTCGCGAGCCCGCGCGTACAGGTCTAGCAGAGTATCAAGCCTCCACATGCCGGGGCGCATCCTGCGACGCTTTCGCGGCGGTGACGGACGATTTGGCAACCATCTACGGGATGACCCAAGCATCGTTACCTCCACTAAACCGTTTGTTCGCGCTCCATTTGCCGAGCAGATTGAGACTTGGGACTACGATCGAAGTGGATGATATACGCTGCGATCGGGTACTCGGATGTCAACGCAGCTCGATCCGCCTGCTTAGACTTCTGGTTTATTTCGTTTAACTAGTGGTACGTGAAGAGACGCGAAACATAATTTAGATTCGCTTCGAGCACAGTGATCTTCGTCACTGTGTGTAATGTATTTGCAAGTAAAAATGATTAATTTATAAGTAAAAAATTATAATAATGTATTAATAATGTGAGAACGGCCGCGCAATAATCCCGCGCTGAAGCGGCCGAGTCGGCCGGTCGCGGCGGACCGCAATGGGACCGTCTATAGCCTTTGTCGGGATTGACTCGATCGAAGGCGGGGGTGCACGGAGTGGAGCGATACCGGCGTGCGGCGCTGGCGTGCACAAGGTAAAATTTCTCGACCTCGTGGGCGTGGTCGGAGTAGCCGGCCCCCGACCGCCTTTCCCCCGCAGCGATTTTGGTTGACAAGCCGGACGATTCGTCCTGTTCTCGGGGTTGCGCCGATTTGAACATCAGCTTGCGGGCGCGGTATTAAATGCGGCTAAAGCGGTGGCGAAACCCGCCCCGGCGAAAAGCTGCGGTGGGTTTTTGATAAAAGCCCGTCAGGTGAGGACAAGCGGCCTGGAGGGCGCCATGGGCAAGCCAAAGATCTACGTCATCCACGAGCACGACGCCTGGGTCGAGCCGTTACGCGCGGCCTTTGCCGAGCGCGGCCTACCCTACGCCGAGTGGTTCCTCGACGAAGGGTCCCTCGACCTAACGCGACCGCCGCCGGAAGGCGTGTTCTACAACCGCATGAGCGCCTCGTCGCACACCCGCGGGCACGTCTTCGCGCCCGAGTACGCGGCCTGCGTGCTCGCCTGGCTCGAGGGCCACGGCCGCCGGGTCGTGAATTCGGGCCGGGCACTTCGGCTCGAAGTCAGCAAGGTGGCGCAGTACGCGGCGCTCGAAGCGCAGGGCATCCGCACGCCGCGCACGGTCGCCGCGGTGGGGCGCGAGGCTATCGTCGAGGCGGCGCGCGGCTTCGACCGGCCCTTCATCACCAAACACAACCGCGCCGGCAAGGGCCTCGGCGTGCATCTGTTCCACGATGCGGGCGCGCTCGAATCTTACGTCGCGGGCGACGAATTCGAACCCTCGCGCGACGGGGTGACGCTCATTCAGGAGTACATCGCAGCGCCCGAGCCCTTCATCACCCGGGTCGAGTTCGTCGGCGGGCGCTTGCTTTACGCCGTGCGCGTCGACACCTCGGAAGGTTTCGAACTCTGCCCGGCGGACGCCTGCCGGATCGAGGACCGCAATTGTCCGGCGGGCGAGACGCCGCCCGGCCTGTTCACCGTGCTCACCGGTTTCGAGCATCCGCTGGTCGGGGCTTACGAACGTTTCCTCGCCGCCAACGGCATCGAGATCGCCGGCGTCGAGTTCATCGTCGATGGCGAGGGCCGCGCCTATACCTACGACATCAACACCAACACCAACTACAACCCGCAAGCCGAAGCGACCGCCGGCGTTCCGGGGCGCGGCATGGGCGCCATCGCCGACTTCCTGTGTCGCGAACTCGCGCGTCTCACCGACCTCGACCTGCCTTGTGCGGCGGCGGCGGTCGCCGCCGAGTAGCGACGCCGCTCGCGACCGTGGCGGGAACTCCGGGTTAAAGCGCCGCGTAGTCGATCGGCTTGCGGCAGTCGAGGCGGCGCGTCACCGGCGGCAACGGGTACTTGAGGCCGGTCGCGCAGTTGAACAGAACGACCCTCTCGTCACGCCCGATGCGGCCGTCGGCGAGACCCGCGCGGTATGCCGCGTAGGTCGCGGCGCCTTCGGGGCAGAGCAACAGCCCTTCCTCGCGCGCCGCCTCGGCCTGGGCGTCGAGTATAGCTTCGTCCTCGACCGCGATCGCGAAGCCGCCGCTGTCGCGCACCGCACGCAGAATGAGGAAGTCGCCGATCGCCGAAGGCACGCGGATGCCGGGGGCGATCGTCTGTGCGTTTTCCCACGGTTCGGCGTGCTCGGCGCCGGCCTCGAACGCCCGGACGATCGGCGCGCAACCCGCCGCCTGCACCGCGACCATGCGCGGCCGTTTGTCACCCAGCCAGCCGATCGCGCCGAGCTCGCCGAAGGCCTTCCACATGCCGATCAGCCCGGTGCCGCCGCCGGTGGGGTAGAAGATCACGTCGGGGACGTCCCAGCCGAGCTGCTCGGCGAGTTCGAGACCCATGGTCTTCTTGCCCTCGATGCGGTAGGGCTCCTTGAGCGTCGAGGCGTCGAACCAGTCCATCGCCGATTTGCCTTCGCCGACGATCTTGCCGCAGTCGCCGATCAGGCCGTTGACGCGGTAAAGCCTCGCCCCCTGAAACGCGATCTCGCTGATGACCACTTCGGGCGCGTCGTCGGGACAAAAGACGAAGGATTCGATGCCGGCGCGGCTGCAATAGGCGGCGAGCGCGGCGCCGGCATTGCCCGCCGTCGGCATCGCCATGCGGGTGACGCCGAGTTCCCTGGCCATCGAGACCGCCATGCAGAGCCCGCGCGCCTTGAACGAACCGGTCGGAAGGCGCCCTTCGTCCTTGACCAGGATTTCGCCGCCGCCGAGCTTCGCGCGCAAGCGCGGCAGCGCGACCAGCGGCGTCGCGATCTCGCCCAGCGAAACGATGTCCTCGCGGCGCCGCACCGGTAAAAACTCACGGTAGCGCCACATGTCGGCCGGCCGGCCGGCGAGCGTAGCCTTGTCGAGCGCGGCGCCGAGCGCGTCGAGGTCGTAGCGCACGAGAAGCGGTTTTCCCGCCCGCGACAGGCCGTGCAACGTGTCCGCTTCGTGCCGTTCTCCGGTCATGCCGCATTCGAGGTGGCTGACGAATGTCGGGCGGTCTTCGCCGAGATTGCTGTTCATGTTCGTCGCGTTCCCTTACCTTGACCTGGTTTTTCGGTATTTCTATTCCGCGGACGCCCCGGCCTTGGCCAGGTCCGACGGCCATTTGCGCGTCGCCACCGGCCCGGCGTCGAACAGCCCGTCTTGATCGCCCCAGGTGTCCCAACCCTTGCGTCGTTGTCGCGCGAACAATTCGAGATAGGGACCGGCGGCGAGGCGTTCGATGCGGTCGTATATCTCGTCCGGCTTGCGGCTGTGCTCGCGGCGCGGCGAAACCACGAGGCGGCGCACGTCCCTGGCCAGCCGCTTCGGATGCCCGCGCGTCGCCAGCAGGCATTGCTCGGGGTTGGCGCGCGTCCAAAAGCCCATTCCGGTGAAGAAGTCGTCCTCGGAAACTGTGGGTTTCCGAGATTTCTTGTTCCGTTTTACCCAATAGAACCCGACCGTCTTGTACTCGAATCCCCAGGCTTCGATCAGGTCGAGTCCGCGCGGCAGGAGCGGATCGGTGACCCACAGCAGCAGGATGGTGTCGGACGCCGCGAGAGAAGCGACGGGCAGGCGGCAGATATCGTCGAAGCTCATGCATGAATAATGCGCTTCGGGACTTCGCCCCTTGCCCTTCGCGCTATACGTGGCGAAGGTCCAGGGCGGGTCGGCGTAGATCACCGAGTAGAAGCCGTCTTTCGGGGACTTTACGACCATGCCTTGCGTCTCCCTTTCACCGCCGGCGGCTCGCCGAGGCGTCCGCCACGGGCCCGTTGTCGCGCGCCGCGCCTTTCGCGCTCGTTCACGCCGTCGTCGTTCGTCGCCGCCACCTCCGCGATTCGCAGGCGTTCGACCTCGGGAACCTGCATGCCGGCATCCCGCATTCCCTCCAGGCGTGCCCAGACCGCCCGCTTCCTGCGAACCTGGTGCGGCTGGTAAAGGGAGAGTTGGCGCGTATCGGCGGGGCGCACGACCGTCACTGCGCCATCCGCGACGGCGCGTTCGAACAGGCGCGCACCGCGACGCGTTCGCGCGAAGACGGCGTTGAAGCCCTCGTCTTCGCCGTCGGGCGCCCCGCCGGGCCAACAATCGGCAGACACCACATCCGCCGCCTCACCGACCGCATCGGGGCAGATCTTGCACCGCGGTTGAATGCGCCAGCCCGCTTCATCCCCCCACATTTCCAGGTAGGTGAGTTCGAAGCTGCGGCCGTCCCTGGTTTCGATGCGGGTCGGACCGGGGTTGCCGTAGCCTCGGTAGCGGAACAGGCGCACATCGGCCTCCCGAAGGTTCAAACGCGCCAGCACGTCGAGCGACTTGCCCAAATCGGACGCACCGCCGCATGCGAGCGTAAGACAATAGCGCACCAACCTGCCGGCGCTTTCGTCGATCTCCGACAAACGCCGTATCGCCCCGATGTCGCAGGGCTTGGCAATGACCGCGAGCGGGCGCCCACGCGCCAACACCGCCGCGACGTCTTCGAGCACGGCGGCCGGGCCATAGCGCGAGGAGGCCGCCTCGAGAACCGCCTCCGGGGTTTCGCTGACGGTGGCGACGCTGCGCAGCTGCGCCTCCGGCGCCGCCTTCACGTGCAGGACGAGATCGACTTCACCGCTCCGCAGGAGATATTGCCCAAGGGCCGTAAGCACACCACCGGACGCCCCACGATGGCGGACATCGGGGTCGCCGGCATGGGCGATGGTCAGCGTGGAAGGCGCCACCGGACCCCAGATCAGGTCGGTCTCGACGTCCTCCGGCAAGGTCTCCGGCCGCGCTCCCGCGATCCGCGTCCCCGGACAAACCGCATTGATTTTCGCCAGCACCGCGCGCGACAGCGGCTTCCGCACGACCGGGCGCTCCCGCCCCTCCGGCGTCGTCACCATGCGTAAACGGTCCGCGCCCGCGAGGCTCCTGCAAAGACCGCAGCCGATGCACAAGCCGCTGGTGACGATTTCGTCGATTTCAAGCAACCGTTCCGCCGCCATGGTCTGGTCCCTGGAACGACCTTTGCCGGGGAAAGGCGCGCGCGGATACCGGATCGGAGCACCCGGCCCGCGGTGGGGAGACATCCGCCAAGGCGACCCGCCCTCTCACGCCTTCATGCGCTCGCTCTTGGGGTCGTACATCGGGCGCAGGCTGGCTTGCGCCGGGACCCGCTCGCCCGCGACCTCGATCTCGTAACGGCCCGATTTGACGAACGCGGCGTCGACCCCGTCCGGATGGTTGACGTAGCCGAGTCCGACGGCGCCGCCGAGGGTATGCCCGTAATTGCCCGAACTGAGATAGCCGACCAGTTCGCCGTCGCGCCAGATCGGTTCGTTGTGATAGAGCAGCGGCCCGGGATCATCGAGCAGGAACTGCACGAGCCGCTTGGTCACGCCCTGCTCCTTCTGCCTGAGCAGCGCATCGCGGCCGATGAAGGGGATATTCTTGTCGAACCGGCAGGCGAAGGCGAGCCCGGCCTCGATCGGGGTGTCCTCGCCGGTGATGTCGTGGCCCCAGTGACGGTACGCCTTCTCGATGCGCAGCGAATCCATGGCGTGCATGCCGACCAGCCGGAGCCCGTGGTCGTCGCGCTCGGCGACGATCGAATCGAACACGCCGCGGGCATAGTCGCTCGGCACATGGAGTTCCCAACCGAGCTCGCCGACATAGGAGATGCGATTTGCCCGCACCCGGGCGTAACCGAGTTCGATCTCACGCGAGGCGCCGAAGGGAAAACCGTCGTTCGACAGATCGTCGTCGGTCAGCCGCGAGAGAAGCGCCCGGCTGTTCGGTCCCATGACGCCGATCACGGCGTAACCCGAGGTCACGTCGGTGATCGTGACCCGGGCGTCGGCGGCGACGTGGCGTCCGAGCCAGTCGCGGTCGTGCACGGCGACCGCGGCGCCGGTAATCACCATGAAGGCGTCCTCGGCGAGGCGCGTCACGGTGAGGTCGGCCTCGATGCCGCCGTGGTCGTTGAGCCATTGGGTGTAGACGATGCGCCCCGGCGCGACCGCGACGTCGTTGGCCGAGACCCGTTGCAGCAACGCCTCGGCGTCCGGCCCCTGCACCAGGAACTTGGCGAAAGAGGTCTGATCGAGCAGGCCGACGGCCTCGCGCACCGCCTTGTGTTCCGCGGCCGAATAGGGAAACCAGTTCTGGCGCTTGTAGCTGTAGACGTACGCCGGCTCGACGCCTTCGGGGGCGTACCAGTTGGGGCGTTCCCAGCCGGCGACCTCGCCGTAACAGGCGCCGCGTTCCTTGAGCGCCTCATGGAGCGGCGAGGTGCGTACGCCGCGCGCCGTCTCGTGCTGGCGGAACGGCCAGTGCATGTCGTAGAGCAGGCCGAGCGCTTCCGAAGCGCGATGGAACAGGTAGGCGCGGTTGTTCTGGTAGGGCTGCACCCGCCGGATATCGACGTCCCACAGGTCGAACGGCGGCTCGCCTTCGACGATCCAGTGGGCGAGCGCCATGCCGGCGCCGCCCGCCGACTGGATGCCGACCGAGTTGAAACCGGCGGCGACGAAGAAATTCCTGAGCTCGGGCGCCTCGCCGAGCATGTAGCGGTTGTCGGGCGTAAAGCTCTCGGGGCCGTTGAGGAAGGTTTGCAGGCCGACGCCTTCGAGCGCGGGCACGCGGTGCATGGCGCCTTCGAGCACGGGGGCGAAGTGGTCGAAGTCCTCGGGTAGCTGGTCGAAGCAGAAATCCTCGGGGATGCCGGCCATGCCCCAGGGCTTGGCGGCGTGCTCGAATGCGCCGATCAGCAGCTTGCCGGCGTCTTCCTTGTAGTAGGCGCAGCCGTCCATGTCGCGCAGCACGGGAAGGTTCGGCGACAGGCCGTCGATCGGCTCGGTGACGACGTAGAAATGCTCGCAGGCGTGCAATGGCACGCTGACGCCGCATTGCCGGCCGATCTCGCGTCCCCACATGCCGCCGCAGTTGACGACGTATTCGGCGGCGATGTCGCCCCGCTCGGTCGCCACCCCGGTGGCCCGGCCGTCGCGCCGGCGGATCGCCGTGACCCGGGTGTTCTCGAAGATCCGCGCCCCGCCCATGCGGGCGCCCTTGGCCAGCGCCATCGCCGTGTCGGCGGGATTGGTCTGACCGTCGTCGGGGAAATAGACCGCCCCGATCACGTCGTCGACGTTCAACAACGGCCAGAGATCCTTGACCTCGCCCGGGGTGATGAGCCGCACCTCGATTCCGCATGTCCTGGCCATCGACGCCCCGCGGCGATGTTCTTCCCAGCGGTCTTCGTTGACGGCGATGCCGATGCTGCCGTTCTGCTTGAAGCCCGTGGCCTGACCGGTCTCCTCTCCGAGCCTCGCGTAGAGTCCGATCGAGTGCTTGGCGAGGCGCGTGAGGTTGTAAGTCGGCAGCACCTGGCGCACGAGCCCCGCGGCGTGCCAGGTCGTGCCGCAGGTGAGCTGTTTGCGTTCGAGCAGCACCACGTCGCGCCAGCCCAGCTTGGTCAGATGGTAGGCGACGCTGCACCCGATAATGCCGCCGCCGACGATGACCACACGCGCCTCCGACGGCAAGTTCCCGGCCATGCTCTCCTCCTCGTGCGAGCCCATCCTGCGCCGCGCCGGCGCGACGCCCATAATGCGCATGGCGTGGCGAGATCGCCAGTATTGGAATCGTCATGATCCGGGTTTTTTGGCGACTTTCGAGTCGCCGGGATGCGCGATCGCGTTTCGTATCGACGACGGCTGTGCCCACCGCTGCCTGACCGCGCAAATATCGCGGTCAAGTAATGGGCCGATTTTCCGAAAGATGTGGTACAATTTCTTCTCTTTAAGGTTCGTGGCAGGAGAACGCCATGCATGTGTCAGATATCCTCGGTGAGAAGGGGACCGACGTGATCACGACCGGTCCCGACGAGACGGTTGGGGCGACGGCGCGTCTCCTGAACGTCAAGCGGATCGGCGTGGTCATGGTGTGTGACGCCGCCGGCAAACTCAGCGGCGTGATTTCCGAGCGCGACATCATCCGGGCCGTCTCGGTTCACGGCGAGCGGGCGCTCGACATGCGGGTGCGCGAGGTCATGACCGCCGACGTCGTGACCTGCAAGCCGGACGATACCATCTCCGATGTCATGAAAGTGATGACCGTCGGCCGGTTCCGTCATCTGCCGGTGATGGAGGATGGCGAAATCAAGGGCGTTGTCAGCATCGGTGACGTGGTCAAGCATCGCCTCGAAGAGACCGAGCTAGAATCGCAGGTGTTGCGCGACTATATGTTCGCCAGCCGCTGACGCCGCACCGGAACCGCCACCTCTCGTCCGTGGCGCGCGTCACAGGCGGGACGGGCGATGTGACCGAATTCCTCTTCAAAAACGCCGCGAAGGCCGTATCTTGGCCGAGATGAGCCGCCGCGTCGGAGCGCGCCCGGCGCCACCCGGTAACGGTGCGCACATCATGACCGAGCCATGAACGCAAACCCGCCGTTCGTCGATCTCGACGACCTCGTCGCCCGCATCGAGGCGGGCTCGACGCTCGCCGTACCACCCGATTACAGCGGCGTGGCGATGGCCGCGACGCGCGCGCTGTTGCGCCGGGGCACGGACCGCCTTCACCTCGTCGCCTGCCCGACGAGCGGCCTGCAGGCGGATCTCCTGATCGGCGCCGGCCGCCTCGCGTCGCTCGAGGCCGCGGCGGTGAGTCTCGGCGAATTCGGTCCGGCGCCGCGCTTCACCGCGGCGGTCGGGGACGGGGCGATCAACCTCAGGGATTCGACCTGTCCGGCGATTCACGCCGGACTGCAGGCGGCCGAGAAGGGCGTCCCGTTCCTGCCGCTGCGCGGCATCATCGGCTCGGACCTGCTGGGGAAACGCTCCGACTGGCGGATCATCGACAACCCCTTCGAGACCGGCGATCCGATCGTCGCGCTGCCGGCGATCACGCCCGATTTCGCCCTGTTCCACGCGCCGCTGGGCGACCGTGAAGGCAACGTCTGGATCGGCCGCCGGCGCGAGCTCGTCACCATGGCCCACGCCGCCCGAACAACGCTCGTGACGGTCGAGGCGCGCTACGACGGTAACCTGCTCGCCGACGAGCGCATGGCCGCGGGCACCCTGCCCTCGCTCTACGTCGGCGCGCTCGCCGATGCGCCGCAGGGCGCCTGGCCGCTGGCGCTTGCCGATCACTATCCGGTCGATGCCCGTCACATGCGCGAGTATGCCCGGCTTGCCCGCAGCGACGAGGGCTTCGGGCAGTATCTGGCGCGGCACCTGCGATCGCGCGCCGCCGCCTGACTCCATGACCTGCCGGGAGCAAGAACTGCTGATCGGCGTGCTCGCGCGCCTGCTCGAAGGCGCCGGCCACGTCGCCGTCGGCGCGCTGTCGCCCATTCCGGGCGCCGCGGCGCTGCTCGCCCGCGCGCTTTCGGGCGACGCCATGCGGGTGAGCGTGCTCGGCAGCCGGCTGCACAATTCCTTCACCGACGGCGCGCGCGAGCTGTTCGACTGCGCCGCCCAGGGCCGCATCGATGCCTTCTTCCTCGGCGGCGGCGAGATCGACGGCAAAGCCAACGTGAACCTCGTGGGCACCGGCGGGTATCCGCGCTCGGCGGTGCGCTTCCCGGGCAGCTACGGCTCGGCTTATCTCTATTTCCTCGTCCCCCGGGTGATCCTGTTCCGCGAGGAACACAGTCCGCGCGTGTTCGTCCCCCGGGTCGAATTCGTCAGCGCGCCGGGGACGAGCGCGCCGGGGGTCTTCCGTCGCGGCGGCCCGGTCGCGCTGGTCACCTCGCGCGCAGCGTTCTCCTTCGACCGCGCCCGGCGACGCTTCCGGCTCGAAAGCGTGCATCCCGGCCACGGCGTCGACGCAGTGATCGCGGCCACCGGCTTCGACTTCGACCGGCCCGACGCGGTTCCCGAAACGCCAGCGCCGACGCCTGAAATGCTGGCCTTCATTCGCGGCCGTGTCGGCGAGGAAATCGCCGAGACCTATCCCGAGTTCGCATCCCGGTTCGCCGACGGAGAGGCCGCGCCCGCAGCGGCCGAAGCGTCGACGTGAACGAGGCTGCGCAGGGCGCGCTCGCCGGTATTCGCGTCGTCGATCTCACGCGCGTTCTCGGCGGTCCCTACTGCACCCAGTTCCTCGGTGACCACGGCGCCGAAATCGTCAAGGTCGAACCGCCCCAGGGCGATGAGACGCGCGCGTGGGGTCCGCCTTTCCGGGGCGACCAGAGCTCGTACTTCACCGGAGTCAACCGCAACAAGCGCGATATCGGCCTCGACCTGTCGCGTCCCCAGGGCCGCGAAGTGCTGCTCCGTCTGATCGCGGGCGCCGACGTGCTGGTCGAGAACTTCATGACCGGCACGCTCGAGAAATGGGGCATCGGCTACGAGCAGACGCTGGCGGCGCGGTTTCCCCGTCTCGTTCACTGCCGCATCAGCGGCTTCGGCGCCGACGGCCCGCTCGGCGGGTTGCCGGGCTACGATGCCGCGGTGCAGGCCTGCGCCGGCGTGATGAGCGTCAACGGCACGCCCCAATCGGGACCGGTGCGGGTCGGCACGCCGATCGTCGATCTCGGCGCCGGACTGATCGCGGCGAACGCCATCCTGATGGCGCTGGTCGAGCGCGAACGCTCGGGCCGCGGCCAGTTCGTCGAAACGACGCTCTACGACAGCGCCATCAGTCTGCTCCACCCCCAGGCCGCGAACTGGTTCATGTCGGGCAAGACGCCCGAGCCGATCGGCAACTCGCATCCCAACATTTCGCCCTACGACCAGTTCCCCACGGCGACCTGTCCCGTCTTTCTCGCCGTCGGCAACGACCGCCAGTTCCATCGTCTCTGCGAAGAGCTGGGCGAGCCGGCGCTGGCCGACGATCCGCGGTTCGCGAGCAACGCCGAGCGCATCGCCAACCGCCCGGCGCTCTCCGGGGCGCTCACCCGGTTGCTTGCCGCGCACGACGGCGAAGCCCTGTGCGACCGTCTGCTCCGGCTCGGCGTGCCTTGTGGTCCCGTGCTCGACATACCGGCGGTAATGACCCACGCCCACACCCGCCACCGCGACATGGTGGTCGAGGCCGGCGCGTATCGCGGCACCGGCATCCCCGCCAAGTTTTCCCGCACGCCGGGGTCGGTGCGTCGCGTTCCGCCGACATTCGGCGAACACGGCCGCGAGCTGCTGGCCGAGGTCGGCTATTCGGCGGACGAGATCGAGGCGCTGGCCGCCGCCGGCGTGCTGGTCGAGCAGCCGCGGCGCCTGCGCTGATCGTCGGACAGACAAGAACGCGAAAGTCTCCCGGATGCGCCCGACGTTCACGCTTTTGCAACCGATTATGCCTTCCACTGCGACCGGCGGGCGCAAGCCATGCGGCCGTCGCTGCGCCAGGCCTCGCGGGAGATCGCGGCGATGTTCGGCAAATGTTTGAGACTGGCGCTCGTGGGACTGTTCGGCGCGCCTCACTGCGGCGGCGGCGACCTGCGGGCGGGAGACCCGATACCGCCCTGCAAGCTGAGACCCGAGGAGCGCAAGCGACTCTATATCAGCGGCAAGGCCTGCCCCTGCAGGGAGCGCTGAGCGCGGCTCAACCGGCGAGGCGACGGAGCAGCGCGTCGCGACCGAGGCCCGGCGGCCAGGTCACCAGATGCGCCGGACAGGTGCGGCAGTCGCTGGCGCCGAAGCCGGCGAGCGGCGCCGCGACTCCCGAAAGTTCCAGCAGACACTGCACCAGGACGCATTCGCGCCCTTCTTGGATGACGAAGACGCCCGTCGGCGTTGAACGCATCGTCAGTTGATCGATGTGCCAGCGCACCGCCTTGTCGCGGCGCATATGGCGGGCGACGCGCGCGCGCAGGCCTCCGGCTCCGCGGGCGCTGCCGCAGTAGAGGTAACGTCCCGCCGGCACCATGGCGGTCCCCAGCCGCGCCGTCGCCACCGCGACGGGACGGCGGAGATCGAGCGCCAACGCATAGGCCCCGGGCGCCGCAGGCAACGTCCCGGCGTTAACCACGTATCGCGCTTCGCCCGTTGGCATTTTTCCTTCGCTGAACGCGTTCCCGCGGCGCGGATCGCCGCGCAGCTTGACAGCAAAGCGTGCGGCGGGCGACCCTTCCGCTCAGGAGCATATGACGAAAAGATGCAGAGGAGGCAAAAATGAGCTTCGTTTCCAAGGGATTGGCCGTTCTTGGCGCGGTCGCGACATTGACCCTCGCGACCCAGGCCCGCGCCGACGACGAAGACCGCTATCTGGTCGTCAAAGGCCCCATCTCGGCGGGGTTCACGATCAACGAGCAGCGCGGCGTGCGCGTGCTGCGCCCGATCACCGAGAACACGCTGGTGATGATCGACACGCAAACCGGGCAGACCTGGAGCATGACCGAGGGCATGCTGTGGCAGCCGGTTCCCTTCGGCGGCCCGGCCGACGTGCCGGTCAGCGTCTTCAAGCCGTCATTGCTCAACCCCTGACCGCTCCGTCGCGCACCGCCGCAGGCGGGGGTGACAATTCAGGCTTCGCCGCGCAAGCCCAAGCGATTGCCCCTTGGGTACAAATCGCCCGCGCGCGGCACTTGCCGTAACCCTGCGGCGGGTTAGGTATGCATTACAGGTGTGCGTAGCATTGCCTCGGTTCAACGAAGCAACGGTCACACCCGGCCCCGGCTCGACTTCCCCCCAGACGAGCCGGGGTCTTGTGTGACCGGACCATGTTCCGCCGTCGCCCCCTTACCCTGCCGCGACGGCGCGGATCGCGCGTCACCGGTTACTCGCGATGCTGAGCGTGCCACTCCAGTGCGAGCTTCTGGGCCACGGCGATCTGTTCGGGCGTCATGCGTTCGGCGGTGAGCCGGCGATTGCGCACGGCCTTGGCGCGGGCGTCGCCGCGTAGCAGCTTGGCGGCGGCGAGATTGAACCACATGTGCGCCTTGACGTCGTCCTGCGGCACGCCCTTGCCGCGCTGGAACAGGGCGCCGAGGTTGTACTGCGCCGTGGCGTTATCCTGCTCGGCCGCCTTGCGGTACCATTCCGCCGCGTCGACGTCGCTCTGCGCCACGCCCTTGCCGATCTCGAACAGGACGCCGAGGTTGTACTGCGCCGTGGCGTAGTCCTGTTCGGCGGCCTTGCGGTACCATTCCGCCGCCTTCTCATAGTCCTGCGCCACGCCCTTGCCGCGCTGGAAGTAGACGCCGAGGTTGGTCTGGGCGACGGCGAGACCCTGCTCGGCGGCCTTGCGGAACCACTTCGCCGCCTCGGCGTAGTCCTGGGGCACCCCTTCCCCCTTGTCGTACATGACGCCGAGGTTGAACTGCGCCCGGGCGTCGCCCTCATTGGCGAGCGCCGCGAACTCGCGGGCCGCGGCCGGATAGTCGCCGGACTGGTAGGCGGCGTAGCCCTCCCGGAAATCCGCCCGCGCCGGAACGGAAAGCGCGACAAACGCGACGGCGATGAGTGCGATGTACTTCAAGGCACAAACCCCCTTCTGGCCGATCAGCCACAGCCTACTACGCCGGGCCGGATCGGGAAATAGGCTCGTCGCGCGCGATGATGTACGGATGTATGCGTCA
>JBHHZM010000053.1:0-20717 GCA_046758065.1 Alphaproteobacteria bacterium
TCGTCGTCGCCGTCGCGGTCACCGATTCGGGCCGCCCGCTGCCCCGCGTCGGCGGCCTCACGGCCGACGAAATCGAAGGCACGGACGGCCTGCGTTAGGCCGCCGCCATGAAAACCGTCTCGTTCGCAGCATTCGGCCCGCCACACGAGGTGACAGCCTGCGTCGACGCGCCCGATCCCGGACCGCCCGACGCCGGCGAGATCGTCGTCGAGGTCGAAGCCTTTCCGATCAACCCGGTCGATCTCCTCACCATCGAAGGTCGCTACGCCGTGCGGCCCCCATTGCCCGCGATCCCGGGGTCGGAATGCGTCGGCCGGGTCGCCGCGGTCGGCGCCGGCGTCGCCCGTCTCAAGTCCGGCGACCGGGTGCTGCCCCTCGGCCGCGGCAACTGGACCCAGCGCATGAAAATCCCGGCCGACGCGGCGCTCAAGCTGCCCGATGGCGGCGATGCGCTGCAGCTCGCCATGCTCAAGATCAACCCGGCGACCGCGTATTGCTTGCTCAAGCGCCAAGTCGCGCTCGCCCCCGGCGACTGGCTGATACAGGACGCCGCCAACTCGGGCGTCGGCAGCCTGCTCGTCCGTCTCGCCCGCGCCGAAGGCGTTCGCACCGTCAACGTCGTGCGCCGCGAGGCCCTGATCGCACCCCTCGCCGCGCTCGGCGCCGACGTCGTGCTGACCGACGGCGCCGATTTGCCGGCGCGCGTCGCCGAGGCGACCGGCGGCGCCGACATCCGCCTCGCCGTCGACGCGGTCGCGGGCGAGACCTGCGGGCGACTCGCCGCCTGCCTCGGCGAGGGCGGCACGGTCGTCAACTACGGGCTGCTTTCGGGCCGGCCCTGCGCGATCGAGCCGCATCACATCGTCTTTCGCGGGATTACGCTTACCGGCTTCTGGCTGATGACCGCGCTCGGCGCCATGGACGGAGACGAGCGCGCCCGGCTCTACGTCGATCTTGCCGATCGTATCGTCTCGGGCGCGCTGGCGGTGACGGTCGAGGCGACCTACGGGATCGAGGACATCGGCGCGGCACTCGAACACGCCGCGCGCGAGGGTCGCAGCGGCAAGGTGCTCGTCACCCCCAACGGCCCGGTTTCGTGAGCGGGCGGGCGTGTACCGCTCGGTCATCATCGTCGACGACTTCTACCCCGAGCCCGAGCGCGTGCGTGCGGCGGCGCTGGCGCTCGACTATCCGCCGCCGCGCCCCGGACAGAACCACGCCGGGCGCAATTCGGCCACCCGGCTGATCGTCACCGGGGTCGACGAGGCGGTCTCCGAGATCGTCGGCGAGCCGCTGGTCGGCAACACCCGCGTCGCCCACGGCCGCTGCCGTCTCGCCTTCGCCGGCGACGAAGGGCGCTTCAACGTCCATATCGACGAGGACACGGTGTGGGCCGGTATCGTCTACCTCAACCTGCCCGAACACTGCCGGGGCGGCACCGTGCTGTTCCGCCACCGGCCGAGCGCATCGGACCGCGCCCCGATCACGCCCGAGGAGATGAAACGTTTCGGCGTCGCCCGGCCCGAAGACGCGGTGGCCAGGGTGCTCGAAGACGACGCCAACGACCCGGAGAAATGGCAGGAGATGACGACGCTGCCGATGCGCTTCAATCGGCTCGTCCTCATCCGCCCGTGGTTCTGGCATTCGGCGGGGCCGTCGTTCGGCGACAGCCCGGAAACCGCACGCCTCATCCAGCTCTTCTTCTTCGTTCACCCGCCGGAAAGCGCGCCGGCCGCGCACCCCTGAGCGCCGCGCCTACCACTTGTTCCTGAGATCGCGCAGCTTGACGAACACGGTCTCGGGGTCGGGGTCGTCGGGCAGGTCGGGGAAGGCTTCGCGCAGGCGCGCGATGACGCTCGGACTGTGCAGACGGAAGAAGGCGTTGACCTCCTTCTCGAGACCGAGGGTCGAGACCAGCGCCGCCCCCGGGTCCTGGTCTTCGACCTCGCGCAGCAGCGCGGCGGCGCGGGCGTTGTCGGGCTCGCGGTCGAGGGTGAAGCTCAGGTTGTTCACAATGTAGTCGTGGCCCGGATAGACCAGCGTCTCGTCGGGCAGGCGCGCGAGCTGGCTGGCGAAGGTACGATAGAGCTCGACCGGATGGCCGCCCGAGTGGCAGTTGCCGGCGCCGGCGTTGAACAGCGTGTCGCCGCAGATCAGCGCCGGCTTGTCGGTGTGGCTGAGCAGGCAGACGTGGCTCATGGTGTGCCCCGGGGTGTCGAGCGCTTCGAGCTCGACGGTCTTGCCCAGCCGGATCACGTCGCCCGCCGATAGCCCGCGGTCGATGCCCGGTATCTTGTCCTTGGCGTTGGCGTGCGCCAGCAGCTTGGCGCCGGTCGCGGCGATCACCTCGGCGTTGCCGCCGGTGTGATCGCCGTGCTCGTGGGTGTTGACCACCAGCGTGATGTCCCAGCCCTTTTCCCTGGCGCGGCCGAGGCATTTTTCGTAGTCGAGCGGATCGACGGCCAGCGCCTCGCCGGTCTCTTCGCAGGCGATCAGGTAGTTGAAGTTGCGCCAGGCGTTGGCGGTCCAGATTTGCTCGACGATCACGGTTGTCCTCCCTCGCGGCTCGGCTGTTCGCCCGCAGTCTAGACGGCAGTCGGATCGCGCGCCAGCACGGCGGGACGGCGCTGTCGGTAACAAATGATCCGTCCGGTTTTGGAACGGCCCTCAAGGGCGGGAGGATCACGCGGAGAACGTCATGCCGCATTGGCGATCTTCGAGAACCCGCGCCTGATGGCGTCGGCCATGGCGGAAACCGCCGGCGAGGGGGTCTTCGCGTGCGCCAGCAAAGACAATCTGGTTCGCGGCAAAGTCGGAAATTCATCGTGCTCGCCGAGCACGCGCATGGCTGGCGCGATCGTGCTGCGCGATAGAACGCCCACCGCGAGTCCGGCGGCGAGCGCGGCTCTGATACCGGACATGCTTTCGCTTGAATAGGCAATTCGGTACGGCCGGCCGGCCTTCCGCAAGGCTTCGACCGCGGCATCGCGCCACCAGCAGGAGCGGTCGAACAAGGCGAGCGGGACGGGTTGGTCCCGGTTGATTCGAAAGCTTCGCGCGCAGGCCCATACGGTTGGCTCCTCAAAAAGCGTGCGCGCGCCCGCGGGCGACGATTCCAGCGCGCAAACCGCCAGGTCGAGCGCGCCACGTTCCACGGCGGCGGGAAACTCCGTGCCGAACTCACATCGCACGGATACGTCGACCGACGGATGCTGTGCGGCGAACTCGCCGAGAATCCCGGCCAGAACATCCGACCCGTAGTCATCGGGAATGCCGACGGACACGATCCCTCCGATTGGATCTCGTGCGAATTCCAGGGCCGTCCGATCGAGCTCGCGAACGATGCGTTCCGCCGCTTGCCGCAGCCGTTCTCCGGATTCCGTCAGCGAGACACCGCGCGCCTCGCGTCGGAACAGTCTTGTCCCCAGGCGTTTCTCCAGTCGTTTGATCTGAACGCTCACCGCCGATTGCGTGCGGTGAAGCGTCGCGGCGGCATGGGTCACGTTGCGGCGCCGGGCGACGGCCAGGAACGTTCGCAGCAGGTCGCTGTTGAGCGGTGAAATTTTATCATCGCCTATATTCATGGCTAACATCATAACAATGCATTTGTCTGATGGCTAGGCTTTGGCCATAGTGCGGGCGCGTTCACACCGGGGTCGCGGCAACGATGCAGACGCTTCACTCCCGCCTGACCGGCAAAATCCCGGTCAAGGCGATCGTCATCGCGGGGGCGGCCGTTGTGGCGGTCGTCCTGCTCGGGCCTCAGGTTCTGCAAGCGGCCCTGTTCGCGCTCGACAACTTGCTGCGGATCGCGCCGCTGATCCTCATCGGCCTGGTGCTGACCGCCGCGCTGACGGCGACCGGTTCGGTGGGCCTGCTCGCCGCGACTTTCGAGGGCGGCCCGTTCAGGATGATCGTGCTGGTGTCCCTGCTCGGCGCGGTAACGCCGGTTTGCGGCATCACGGTGCTGCCCCTCGTCGCCGGTCTGCTGGGCGCGGGCGTGCCGCTCGCGCCGATCATGGCGTTCCTGCTGTCGTCTCCCGTCACCGACCCGGGGATGCTGCTGATAACCGCCGGCACGCTCGGCGTGCCGTTCGCGATCGGCAAGACGCTCGCGGCGGTCGGCATCGGCGTTTTCGGCGGCTGCGCGACGTTGCTTGTGGTCCGATCGGGTCGCTTCTCGAGCCCGGTCAAGCAGGAAACGGCACTCGCAAGGCTGGCGGGTGCGCCCGGTTGTTGCGATCCGCAAGGCCTCGACTGGCGCTTCTGGCGGGACGCCGGGCGGCGCGAAACTTTCCGTCGAACCACGTTGGACATCGGCCGGCTGGTTCTGACCTGGCTGACGGTCGCATTCGTCGCGGAGTACTTTCTGCGCGCCTACCTGCCGCCCGGGTTGCTCGCAGGCTATGTCGGACAGGACAATGCCTGGGCGGTGCCGCTGGCGGCGTCGATTGGCGCGCCGATCTATCTCGACGGCTATGCCGCCCTGCCGCTGGTCCGCGGTTTGATGGACAAGGGCATGGCGGACGACGCCGCGATGGCGTTCCTGATAGCCGGCGGCGTGACCAGCGCATGGGCGGCGATTCCGGTGTTTGCGCTGGTCAGAACGCCGGTGTTCCTGTTCTACATCTTGATGGCGGTGGTGAGTTCGATGCTCGCCGGATGGGCCTACGGCGTCGCCGTCTCTTGAAGCCCGCGAATTCTCGGCGGGCGGCCGGAACCAGCGCCTGAGGGTCATGTCCCGGTTTGAAATGCGATCCGCCGGGAGCGCAAAGCGGACCCGATGCCGGCCTGGCGGAAGAAAACGGTCATTGTTCCGGCGTGGCGATGGCATTCGGGTAGAGCCAATTTCGGAAGTACTGCCCATGACGGTTGCTGCTAAGTTCAAGTCAATGAAGTCATGGCTCGGGACGATCATTGAATGCATCGGTGGGTGACATGCAGTCCGGAAGAACGGGCACAGAAAGAACGTTTTGAAGCGCTCTATGTGAGGGCGCAATCACCCGTCATGCTGACCATCGAACGCAGTGTGTGCGGCTGCGACTATGGCGGGAACAGCTGGACGACCCGGGTTGAGGCCGATCAAATCGCCGCGCATCTCGGATTGCATCCGGGCATGCGCCTCTTGGACCTGGGAGCGGGCTCCGGCTGGCCGGGACTCTACATGGCCAAGACGAGCGGTTGCGACGTCGTGCTCGTTGACCTTCCGTTAGCCGGCCTACGGATCGCGGCAGAAAGAGCCGACAAAGACGGCATCCCGGGAAACGTTTGGGCTGCGGGTGCCGATGCCGCAGCTTTGCCCTTTCCAGATAGCAGTTTCGATGCCATCAGCCACAGTGATCTTCTGTGCTGCCTCAAGCAAAAGCGTTCCGTTTTAGCAGCCTGCCGACGTGTGGTTCGTCGTCATGGACACATGGTGTTTACAGTCATTTCCGTTGCGCCGGGCCTTTCGGCCGAACAGTACAGTCGTGCCTTGGCAAATGGGCCGGAGTTCATCGAAACCGATACCGACTATTCCAAGCTGCTCACTCGGACGGGCTGGGTCATAACCGGCCAAGAGGACATCACGATGGCCTACGCCGCCTCATGCCGGCGCCAGCTTCATGCGGACGAGGCGCAAAAGGATCGGCTGCTGGCGCTGATCGGAGCCGGCGAGTTCGCCGAGCGTCTCGCTGGGTGGCGCTCCAAGCTTGCGGCCATCGGCGATAATCTTCTGCGGCGCGAACTCTTCGCTGCAAAGCCGCGCCCGGAATAGGCGCAGGCGTCAAAAAAACATGGATGATCGGGCTCGATCTCGTTTGCGTCGTTAGGTCCGGGAGGGCTCAGGACACAAACGCCGACCGCCCTGCGCCAATGTCGGCCGTCCGGCGTAAGGCCGACATCATGCGACAAGCGCGGAGGTTCGGGGCGGCGGTTCGGTGGGATTGAAAACCGGGACGCTGCGGGCTTGCGCGCTGCCGTGCAAGAACTAATATATCGGCCAGATTACGACGTGACGATGCCGTGACCGATATCGCCGAAATGTTTTCGCGCGCCCGCCGGGCCGAGGACTTGCCGCACTGGTCGGGGGGCACGGGTGCCCGCATGTTCAGCGCCGGGCGCGTGCCCTCGCGGATCGGCGCCGGCGCGCGGGTCGTCGGCATCCTCGAGAGCGACGGCGAGGTCGTGATCGACGGCACGGTCGAGGGCGAGATCGTCGCGCCGCGCGTGAGCATCGGTGAAAGCGGCCGCGTCGATGGCTCGATCTTCGCCGAACAGGTTTACGTCGCCGGCAGCATGCGGGGGCCGATCGAGGCCATGGTGGTGACGGTGGCGGCGACCGGGCGGGTTTTCGACCACGTCACCCACAACACGCTCAACATCGAGCCCGGCGGCAGGATCGACGGGCGCCGGCCCTGGCGTCCGCCCAACTTTCTCGACGGCCGCAGACCGTGGGGGAAACCGTAATGCCCGTTCGCGCGCCGCAATCCGTCTTGGGGAGGCTTTCCGGCGTCGCGCATGACACTTGGAATATCCTCGTAGATCAGTATTGTAGAATACAAGGTTGAGAGCAAAGTCGCAGGCGGCGCAGGCCGCTCCCGGCACACAAGTGAATTCGAAGGCTGGAGGAACCATGTTTGGAAAAGCGGATAAAGACCCGGCGGCCGAGGCGCCCATGACCACGCCCGGCGGCGCAATCAACAGGCCGACCCCGGCTCCGGCCAGGGAAAGCGGCAAACCGTCGCTGGTCAGCGCCGATCTCAAGGTTATCGGCAACCTGCATAGCAACGGCGATCTTCAGGTCGACGGCAAGGTCGAAGGCGACATCAACAGTCGCACCCTGACCATCGGCGACAGCGCGAAGATCGAAGGCTCGGTCTTTGCCGAGAGCATCCGCGTCTGCGGTTCGGTCAACGGTCAGGTCAAGGCGGAGAAGGTCACGATCGCCAAGTCCGCGCGGGTCACCGGCGACATCGTCTACAAGGTCCTGTCGGTCGAGGAAGGCGCCTTCGTCGAGGGGCACTGTCGGCGGTTCGAGACCGAAAAGGGCGACGCCAAAGTGTCGACGATCAAGCCCGCGCCGACCAACACCGCGTCCGGCGGGAGCCCGGTTTCCGGAGGCACGCCCGCCCCGGCGAGCGCGGCGGCCGGCGCGAACCCCGCCGCGGGCGGCAAACCCGTCGCGCGCTGACGCCCGAGCCAGCCGGCTTTCGATTGCACGGGCGATTGCGCGGCGCGCACGCCGGAGAAGACGGGTGTACGCGCCCGGCCGGGCGGCGCCTAGCCGACGACCTCGGGTAGCGTTGTCGCCGGCGGCGTGTTGCGGCTGCGGCCGGCGCGGACGATCCCGTCGATAATCACCATGCCGACGCCCGGCAGGTCGCCTAGCTCGATGCTTTCGAGGACGGTGCGCCCCGCGCTGTGCTGCGCCCGGTCGAGGAGCACGAAGTCGGCCGCCCGGCCGGCTTCGATCAGACCGGCGTCGAGTCCGCGTATTTTCGCCGTATTGCCGGTGGCGAGACAGATCGCGTGTTCGGCGGGAAGCTCGCCCAGGCTAGAGAGCATCGCGATCATGCGCAGGATGCCGAGCGGCTGAACCCCCGATCCGGCCGGCGAATCGGTGCCCAGGATGACGCGTCCGATCTGTCCGATGTCGCCGGCGACGCGCAGCGCATAAAGCGCCGCGCGCTCGTTGCCGTTGTGCACGAGCTCGATCGCCCGGTCGGTGTCGGCGCAGAGATCGCGGATTTGATCGAGCGGCAGCGCGGTATGGCCGCCGTTGATGTGACCGATGACGTCGGCGTCGGCCTCCATCACCACGTCGCGGTCGATCAGCCCCGAGCCGGGGATCGACGGCCCGCCGGTGTGGATCGTCGACTGGATGCCGTACTTGCGCGCCCAGGCGACCATGCGCTTGGCCTCGTCGCCCTGCTTGACGCCGCCCAGACCGACCTCGCCGAGGAGACGCACGCCGGCCTCGGCGAGATCCTTGAAGTCCTCCTCGACCATGCCCTTTTCGAGCACCGGCGCGCCGGCGTGCACCTTGACCCCGCCGGGACGGAAGTTCGAGAACGCCCGCTGGGCGGTGATCGCCAGCGCCTTGAGTCCGACGATGTCCCTGGGCCGACCCGGCAAATGCACCTCGCCGGCCGAGACCATGGTGGTGACGCCGCCGTTGAGAAAACTGTCGATCCAGTTGATCTGCGTCTGGCGCGGTGTCCAGTCGCCGAACACCGGATGGACGTGACTGTCGATCAGGCCGGGGGCGAGCGCCGTTCCCCTGGCGTCGATCACCGTGTCGGCGCGCGTCGTATCGACGTCCTTTTTACGTCCGACCGCGGCGATGCGCCCGCCGACGGCGACCACGGTGTCGGCGTCGAGAATGGGATTGTCGATGTCGCCCGAAAGCAGAAGTCCGATGTTGCGGATGACGAGCTTCTCGCCTTTCGGTTTCGTCTTCGCGCCCGATTTGGGTTTCGGCCTGGGTTTAGCCTTGGGTTTCGCCTTCGCTGCCGCCACGGCGCGTCCTTCCCTGTTTGCGTTGCCGCCTCGCGTCCGGCGCCAATCCGACCGCCGCGCCGGGGCGGGCCGCAGCCCGCCCCGCTTCAACGGCCTGGCTGACGCTTGCTACACCACGCAATGCGACACCGGGTCGATGCGGCCGAGCGGCTTGATCACCTTGAGCGAGCCGCCTTCGGTCCTGGCGATATACATGTTCATCGCGATGTGATGGTCGCCCTGGGTGATACTCGCCCCGCCGGTGGGAATCCGGAAGTCGAGCCCCGCCATGCCGTCGACCGCCGCCTCGCGGTCGATGCGGCCGACCCGCTCGAGCCCGCGCTTGAGCGCGAACAGCGAGTTGTAGTGGGTCATGACGTAGTGCGAAACGCCGGTGTCGGCGCCGTGCATCTTGCGCACGCGGGCGACGAAGTCGGCGACGCCGGGCTCGTCGCTCGACGCCACGAAGGGCACGCCGACGTACATGTTTTCGCCCTTGCCCTCGCCGAACGCCCCGAGATAGGTCTCGGAGAAGCCGAGGAAGGCGACCGTCAGCTTCTTCATCAAACCGAACTCCTCGGCCTGCTTGATGAAGGTGATGCCGTCGGCGCCGGGCAGCGCGAACAGAAGGATCTCGGCGCCCGAATCGGCCACCTTGCGGATGACCGAGGTGAAGTCCTTGACGCCGAACGGCGTGTATTCCTCGGCCAGCGTGGCGCCACCGATCTGGCCGATCATGTCCTTCGCGGCCTTGAACATGTTGCGCGGCCAGACGTAGTTGGCGCCGAACATGTAGTAGCTGGTGCCGATGCCTTCGCCCTTGAGATAGGGGATGAGCGGCGCCGTGTCCTGGTTCGGCACGGTGTTGAAGAAGAACAGGTAGCGCCCGCACCCCTTGCCCTGGTCGTCGGCGCCTTCGTAGTTGGTGGCGTAAAGCAGCGGCGTCTTGAGCCGCATCATGTGGGGCACCATGGCGTTGCGGCCCGACGAGGTGATCGGCCCAGAGACGGCGATAACCTCGTCGCGCTGAATGAGCTTGCGCGCCTTTTCGGCCGCCGTCTTCGGGTCGGTCTTCATATCCTCGTAAATGAGCTCGAGCTTGTGGCCCATGACGCCGCCGGCGGCGTTGATCTCGGAAGCGGCGAGATCGAGGCCGATCCTGGCCTGCTCGCCGAACAGTTCGAGACCGCCCGAGAACGGCTGGGCGACGCCGACCTTGACCGTCCTGGTTTGGGCGATCGCCGGGAACGCAAGCCCGCCGAACCCCGCCACGGTCGCCGATGCCGCAACCGATCTGATGAACTTGCGACGGCTGAATCGATTCGTTGTCATTGGTGAAACCTCCCTTTGTTGTCCGCTTTCGTGCCCCGCCCCCATGGGCGAAGATCGCGCATCACGCGATCGGCGGAACTTTCCCCCGAAGCGTCGATGTCATAGGCGTGTAATCCATATTGCCCAAAGGCTTGTTTCCAAGGCAATCTGTTTTGTACGAAGGACTTTGCAGCGAAGAGCCCGCAATCCAGGAAAAGAAGCGGCGGCCGGCCAAGCTGGTACGTCGGAACGCCGTCATGGGGATACTCGAACTCGACAGCCTGAGTAAGGATTTCGGCGGTATCGTCGCGGTCGACGGCTTCACGTTCGGGCTCGAGCGCGGCGAACTGCACGCCCTTGTCGGCCCCAACGGCTGCGGCAAGTCGACGCTGTTCAATCTGATCACCGGCGCCTTTCCGCCCAGCGGGGGCCGCGTCGTCTTCGCCGGCCGCGACATCACCGGACTTCCGCCCTACGAGATCAGCCGGCTCGGCATCGGCCGCAAGTTTCAGGTGCCCGCGGTGTTCGACGAACTGACAGTGGCCGAAAACCTCGCCGTGCCACGCTGGGCCGGCGGCAGGCTTTCGCTATGGTCGGCGGCGGTGACGGCGGGACCCGACGACGTGCTCGGGCGCGTCGGCCTCGGCCGGCGGCGCGACACGCGCGCCGGAGAACTCGCGCATGGCGAACGGCAATGGCTCGAAATCGGCATGCTGCTGGCGAGCCGGGCGCAACTCCTGCTGCTCGACGAGCCCACCGCCGGCATGACCGTCGCCGAGACCACAGAAACCGCGCGCCTCATCCGCGGGATCGCGATGGGCGGCGATGTCACGATCCTGGTCATCGAGCATGATATCGGCTTCATCCAGCGCCTCGACTGCCCGGTCACGGTGATGGCCAAGGGCCGCGCGCTACGTTCCGGAAGCTACGCCGACATCCGCGCCGACGCGGACGTGCGCGAGCTCTACTTCGGCCGCGAGCGCTGAATGCTGACGGTCAGCGAACTCCATGCCGGCTACGGCGAGAGCGAGGTGCTGCACGGCGTCGACCTCGACGTGCCGGCGGGCGGCATCAGGGCGCTCATGGGACGCAACGGCATGGGCAAGACGACGCTGCTGCGCACGCTGATGGGGCTCCTACCCGCGCGCCGCGGCGCGGTCCGCTTCAAAGACGCCGACATCACCCGGCTGGCCACCCACGAGATCGCCCGTCTCGGGCTTGCCTACGTGCCCCAGGGGCGCGAGGTCTTCGCCGGCTTCACCGTGGCGGAGAACCTGCGTCTCAGCCTGCTCGGCCATCGCCGCGGGCCGCGAGCGGTGCCGGACGAGATCTTCGACTGGTTTCCCATCCTCGCCGAGCGCCGCGACCAGATGGCGGATACGCTCTCGGGCGGTCAGCAGCAGATGCTCGCCATCGGCCGGGCGCTCGCGACCGCACCCGAGATGCTGCTTCTCGACGAGCCGACCGAAGGGATTCAGCCGTCGATCGTCCACGAGATCGGCGTGACTCTCGGCCGCATCGCCGCCGACACCGGCCTGACCGTGCTGGTCGTCGAGCAGAACATCGATCTGGTGCTGACGGTCGCGCGCGACATCGCCTTCATGGACAACGGCGTTATCGTCGAGGTGGCAAGCGCCGCGGCCATGACGCGCGACGATCCCGTGATCGCCCGCCATCTGTCGCTTTAGGGAAGGGCCATGGCCGACGTCGCCGCAATCCTGCTCAACACCGTGTCGTACACGCTGGTGCTGATCCTGGTCGCGCTCGGACTCGTCATCGTCTTCGGCATGATGCGGGTGATCAACATGGCGCACGGCGAACTGTTCATGCTCGGCGCCTACACGGTCGTCGCGGCGCAAGGGGCGGGGCTGCCGTTCTGGCTCGCGGTTATCGCCGCCCCGCTCGTCGTCGGCATCATGGGGCTGGCGATCGAGCTGCTGCTGGTGCGCCACATCTACCAACGCACCCTCGACACCATCCTCGCGACCTGGGGGCTGTCGATCGTGCTCAAGGAAGTGGTTGTGCTCGCCTTCGGCCCGGCGTCGTACAGCGTGGCGGCGCCGGTGCAGGCGATGGTCACGCTGGGTGCTTTCAGCTATCCGGTCTACCGGCTGCTCTTGATGGCCATCGCCGTCGCCATCATCGGAGGTACGTTCTGGATCTTTCTGCGCACCGACTTCGGTCTCGCGGCGCGCGCCGTGATCGCGCGACCCGACACCGCCGCCTGTCTCGGCATCGACACGCGCCGCATGTATCGCGCGAGCTTCGTGATCGGCACCGCGGTGGCGGGGCTCGCCGGCGCGCTGGTGGCGCCGCTCATCAGCGTCGATCCCGAGATGGGTCTCGGCTATCTGATCCCCGCCTTTCTGTCGATCCTGGTCGGCGGGGCGGGTCCGCTCGCCGGCGTGCTCGCGGGCGGCGGCGTGGTCGGCGGCACCAACAACCTGCTGACGATCTGGCTGTCGCCGGTGATCGCGCAGATCGCCGTGTTCGCGCTCGCCATCCTGGTGATCCGTGTCAGACCGCAGGGCATCCTCGGGGGCCGCGATGGCGCCTAAGGGGCTCGCCCTCATCGTCTTCCTGCTGCTCGCCGCCTTCCCGCCACTGGGCGGCGATTACTGGACCGATCAGGCGACGCGCTACGTGATCTTCGGGCTTTTCGCCATGTCGTTGTCGCTGGTCTGGGGCCGCGCCGGCATTCTCTGCTTCGGTCAGGCGATGTTCTTCGGCGGCGGCGGCTACGTTATGGCGGCGCTGACCATGGGGCTCGCGGGTCCGGCGCTCGCCTCGACCTGGGTCGGTCTCGTTTGCGCCGTCGCCGGCGCAGCGCTGTTCGCCGCGGCGCTGGGCTATTTCCTGTTCTGGGGACGCGGACTTTCCGGACCCTACCTCGCGATCGTCACGCTCGCCATCGCGTTCATCCTCGAGCAGATCGTCAAGAGCTGGTATACGCTGGGTGCCGACAACGGCCTGTGGGGCGTGCCGCCCCTCGATCTCGGCGCGTTCGGCGCCTCTTTCGAGCTGCTGGAGCCGGCGCCGCGCTATTATGTCGTCCTCGCCGTCGCGGCCGCCGTTTACCTGGCGCTCGACCGGATGCTGCGCTCGCCCTTCGGCGTCGTGCTCACGGCGGTCAAGACCAACCCCGAGCGCGCCGCCTTCTTCGGCTACCGGGTCCTGTGGATCAAGCTCACCGTCTTCGTCGTCGGCGCGGCGATCGCAGCGCTCGCGGGCGCGATGTTCGTCGCCATCGACGAGTTTGCCTCGCCGACGCTGATCGGCTTCGGACTGTCGACCGAAGTGTTGATCTGGGTCGCGCTCGGCGGCAAGGAAATGGTGCTTGCCGCCTTCCTTGGGGCCGTCGCCGTGCGCGTTATGGAGGCTTACTTCTCGGAATTCCTCGGCGAGTACTGGTTACTCTCGCTGGGCGTCGTCTTCATGGCCTCGGTCGTCCTGCTGCCGCGCGGCCTGATCGCGACGCCGATCGCCGCCTTCGCCGCGCGCTGGCGTCACCGCCGGGTGCCCGCCGCCGGCGACGACTGAAGGCGGGCGGTCGATCGCACACCAAGAAAAGCCCCGCGCCGGATGCGACGCGGGGCGGCAGTACGTGAGATTGGGGGTTACTGAAAACCTATAGGTTGCGCCGTCAGGCGCGTAAAACAGCGGTGCGAGCACCGTGACCTTAGAAGCGCGTCGCGCCTTTGACCAGCAACGCGATCGGGTTCAACGCGACCTCGAAGTTGCCGGGCTTTTCGGACTTGGACGCGGCGACGGAACGGGGGCTCTTGCGGGCGAAAAGCTTCTTCAACAGCATGGCTCAACCCTCCATAACGATACCGCTGCGGCCTCGGGCACGACGCGGTGTGTTGCGCTGCAGCAAAGCTAGGGTCCGCCGGCCCGCCGCACAACCGCCATTCACTCGCACCTGTCATGCAAAAGGGGCATGGCTCGCCCCGTGCGGGCGACGCTCAGGCGGGATCGTAGCTTTGGCGGCGCATCGCCGGGTAGGAAAACCGCGGTCCCCGGGATTCGGTGAAATAGGCCGTATGACAAACCACCGCATCGCCGTCGGCCACGATCACGCCGAACTTGGGCGGCTCGTAAGCCACGACGAGGTCGGGCGCCTCGAAGTCGAGAGCGGTCTGGTGGCAGGTCGACGAGGTCGCAACCACCGGCAAGCCACCGAGTCGGCCGTGCATCGTGCGGTGAACGTGCCCGGCGTAAAGACCAAGCACCCGGGGGTGACGGGCGAGCACCTCGCATAGCCCGTCGGCGCCGTCGAGGCCGATGGCGTCGAGCCCCCGGATATGGGTCGTAAACGGCACGTGATGGAGGAACACCAGCGTCGGCGCTCCGGGCCGCGCGGCGAGCGTTTCGTCCAGCCAGGCAAGCCGGGTCTCGCAGAGCAGGCCGCGCGCGGCGCCCGGCCGGTTGGTATCGAGAACGATCAGCCGGTAGGGATCGAAATCGTCGATCGCATACTGCACGAATTCGCCCGTCGCGTACCGGGGCTCGCCGCCGAACACGGCGCGGAAGTTCTCACGGTCGTCGTGATTGCCGATGGCGAGGAAGACGGGAAGCGCGATCTCGGCCAGGCACCGCGCGAGTTCCTCGTAGGCTTCGCGCTCGCCCCTGTCGGTGAGATCGCCGGTAATGACCAGCGCATCGCAGAACCCGGGGCCCCGCCCCTTTACTTCGGCGAGCGCGCGGCGCAGAAGCGTCGGTGTATGCAGGCCGAACAGTCGGTGCCGCGGGGCGGTGACGTGGGTGTCGGTGAGATGGACGATTCGCAGCATCGGGGAGTTCCGGCTGTGGGCCTTCGGGCGTATCGAAGCGCAAACCTCGCACGCCGACCCGACAATGTCGAGACGCGAGCCGTTACCTCAGAAGACTGAAAATATCACCCGAGCTGCCCGCAAAAACATCGACGCCGAACAGTGACTTGACCGCATAGGCCGCAGCCAGCGCGACGCCCAGCAGAATGCCGAAAAAGACCGCGGCAACGACGGTATTGCCCACGCTGCCGAACAGACTCCGGGCGCCGTCGGCGCGTCTGCGTTCGCGCGTACGGCGTTCGCGGCCGGAAAGCAGCACGAAGTAGTAGTGGCGTCCGAGGAACCGGAAGCTCAGGCGTAGATCGGTCGTGTGGTTCTTCCAGCGTCGCGCGCCGAAAGCGGCGACGATGGCGCGCATCTGGGCTTGGTCGAAGCTTTCGGCCACGTCCCGTGGAATGCGCGCCGTGAACTGCTCGATGAAAACGCTTTCGGGCGAAGGGGAGGACGCCGCGTTTTCGGCAAGCGTATGGTCAGTCATGGGGCACTCCCGGCAAGGCGTGCGAGCGCGGCGCGAATACACCCTGGAATCGCCTGAGGTTCCAGCGCACGGTCTCGAAAGGCGAATCGAAGAGCGCCGCTTCGAAGGCGAGCTTATGGATGTCGGGCATGGAGAAACGGGACAGGTGGCGGAAATTCGCGGCGACGCCCGCCGCGAGACGGCGTTCGAGCCGCGACGGGTGCCGCCCGACGACGGGGGCGTCGGCGGCGATCGCGCCGATCTCGGCGAGCAGCGCCCGATAGAAAGCGAACCGCCCGACGAAACGGCCCACGCGGGCACAGCGCGCCATTTCGTCCCAGTCGAGCGTCGCCCCGTGCCGGTCGAGAAGGAGCGCGGCGTCGAACAGCGACTTGAGCCCGCGTGGCTCGTAGAAGTCGCGGAAGGCGTGGAGCGCGAGGATGCAGAGGCCGTGCTCGGGCGCCGGTACGCTGAGTGCGCCCATCCCGGTATCGACCGTCACGGATCGCTCGAAAATCAGCTCCGCGCTCAGTCCCTTGCACGCCGGCGGGTCGTCGACCTGGCAGTGGACGTCGACCAGAAAGCCGCCGTCGGGCGGCGCCACGGGGGCGAAGCTCGCTTCGGTAAGCGCGCCCCAGCGGCGCGCATTCACGGCGTCTTCACGGGTGACGAAGCGCCACGCCCGCAGCAGATGCACGACGGCGGCGAGGTCGGCGCGATGAAACAGCAGATCGGCGTCGGGGAGCAGCCGCTGATAGGGCCGGGGGTAAAGGGTGAGGCAGGTGGCGAGCCCCTTGAACGCGACCAGCGGAACGCCCGCCTTGGCGAACGCCGCACAGAGCGCGAGCAGGCGCGAGCGCACCGATTTCGCCGCCACCGCTTCGGCTTGGGCGGCGGCGCGCAGCGCTTCGAGGTCGAGCGCCGGCTTCGTCAGGCTCGCGGCACAGGCGAACGCCAGCGGCGCGCCGAGCAGCGCCACCGTCTGGCGCGCGCGTTCGGGCTCGCGAAACAGCGGCGCGACCATACGCTCGACGAAAGCAGACGGCAGGGCAAGCGACGGCGGTGTCCCGGTAACGCCCGAAACCGGGTCGACGAGAGCGAGGGTGTTGTCGGGCGCGCTCAATACGCGTGCTCCGAACGGAAGCCGACGAAGAGGGTCAGCAGCAGGATGCGCAGGTCGAACAGCAGCGACCAGTTGTCGACGTAATAGATGTCGTGACGCACTCGCGCTTCCATCTTGTCGAGCGTGTCGGTTTCGCCCCGCAGTCCGTTGACCTGCGCCCAGCCGGTGATGCCGGGCTTGACCTTGTGGCGTCCGAGATAGCCGTCGATCAGCGCCGCGTACTGTTCGTTGTGGACGACGGCGTGAGGGCGCGGACCGACGATCGACATCTCGCCCTTGATCACGTTGATGAGTTGGGGCAGTTCGTCGAGACTGTGGCGACGCAGGAACGCGCCGACGCGCGTCACCCGCGGGTCGCCGCGCGTGGCCTGACGGCCGCCGTCGGCATACGCCGCGTCGTCGACCATGGTACGGAACTTGTAGACGGTGATGACCTCGTTGTTGAAGCCGTAGCGGCGCTGGCGGAAGAACACGGGCCCCGGACTGCCCTGCTTGATGAAGACGGCGATTGCGGCGAACAGCGGCAGCAGGACGATGAAAATCAAGCCCGCAAGGACCCGGTCCTCGATGGCCTTGACCATCAGGCTCCATCCCGAAAGCGGCACCTCGGAGACGTTGAGCATGGGCACGCCGCCGAGATGGCGGACGCCGCGGTTGTAGAGGCGGAAACCGATCGTGTCGGGACACAGATCGACGTTCACCGGCACGGTCTTGAGCTTCTCCATGCAGGCGGTGATCCGCGGCTCGTTGTCCCAGGGCAGGGCGATGACGATCTCGTCGACGCGGGTCTCGCGAGTGAAGGCGGCGATGTCCTCAACCTCGCCCAGGACCGGCAGGCCCTCGATCTCATCGGGGACGCGCGTGCGGCGGTCGTCGAACAGTCCGACCAGGCGAACGCCGGGATCGCCCATTGCCTTGAGATGTCGCACGAGCCGCTGGCCGAGCTCGCCGGCGCCGATGATCACCAGGTTGCGCGTGAGCAGGCCCCGGCGCTGCCAACTGCGCAGCCGCACCAGCAACGCAGCGCGCACCGCGACCAGCCCGACGAAGCTTATCGCGAACCAGAGTGCGACCCAGACGCGCGAGAATTCCCCCGAGGTCTTGGTGAAGAACCCCAGCGCAAGCAGCATGAGCAGAACCACGGGAAGCGCCATCGACAGCTTGTAGACCTGGCCGGGGAGGCGCTGGATTTCGTCGAAGACATAGAGCTTTGCCGCCTGCATGGTGTTCGTCATCAGCAGCACGCCGATAGCGATGACCATGAAGTAGGCGAAGGACAAATCGAGGTCTCCGTGACGCAGGAAATAGGCGAGCACCGCCGCGGCCAATATCACCGTCACATCGACCACGCGCAGGGCACCGATCAGGATGGGCGGCGACCACAGCCGATCGGACGAGATGCTGGACATGGCTCAGCGCCCTCCCGGCCCCTGCGGCCGGGGCCCGCAGAACGCATGGGCGGCGATCGGCCGTTGCCATGCAGCGCTTACGGTCGGTGCAGCCACCAGCTATCCTCGTTCACGGAATAGAGCGGGCGGTAGTGCCGAATGCGGTCGGCGGTCACGACCTGCTCGATCTGATTGTCGAGCACCCAGGCGACTCCGTCGCGATAGACCACCAGGATGGCGTGGGGGATGCGCAGGTTGAGGTCCTGCAGCACAACGATGCGCATGTCCCGGTTGGGCCAGCCGAGCGCGCGGAGCGTCATGAACTTGGCGATGGCGTAGTCTTCGCAATCGCCGTTGCGGTTGAAGAACTGCCGCGGCGTCGCCCAGTAATCGGGCAGGCTGTAGTTGCGTGGATCGGTGATGTAGGGCGCCTCGTTCATGAAGCGGTTGACCCGGTCGAGCTGAGTCGCCGGGTCGACGCCCTTAAGCTCGCCTATCAGCTCGTGCCAAGCGTCGAGGTGACAGCGGTTGAAGCTTGTCGCCGTGCACGAACCTTCCGTTATCTCGCGCTCGCCGAAGTAGCGATCGAGCAACCCGGTCCATTTGGGGAACGGTGCGAGATTCGTCGAGCGCACCTCGCGCGTGCCGAACAGGTGGGGATAGACATGTTGCGTCGCGGCATGCGCGATCCCGGGAACGCCCGCAAGCAGCGCACAGACGATCGCCGCGCCGAGGCCACAGGCCGATCGGACCCAACGGTGCGAATCTGTCGTGCGGTTCGCCTCGCGCATGTCCCGGTAGCGTATCTGTTTCCGGTGCTCTTCTGAGTTTTAGTATTCGAACACAACGCATTTAACAGATGTTTAATAGTTTACTGTCAAATATTAACCAAGGTTCCTGGAAATCCTTTATTTAACAGAGCCCGCGCGTGAGCAGATGTCCGGCCGCCGCCCCTTGGAGGTAGCATGAGCGAACACAGTCAGACGGTCTCTCCGGCGCCCGGCGCGCGCATCGTTTCGACGGTCTGGCTCGCCGCCGCCGCGCTCGCACTCGCCACGGCACTCGGCGTCGTTCTCGTCTTCCAGTTCGTCAAGGCCGAGCGTGAACGCGACTTCCGCGCCTGGCAGGTGCGCATGGGCATCGTCGCCGACAGCCGTTTCGCTGCCGTCGACGCCTGGCTCGACCGACAGTTCGGGCAGCTTTCGGAACTCGCCCAGAACGCCTCGCTACAGCTCTACGTCACCCGGCTCACGCTGCTCGACGGCGACCTCGCGCAGATGACCGACGAGCCGGCCGAGCGGGGATATCTGCGCAACCTCCTCGTCGCCTCCGCCGATCGCAGCGGGTTCTCGGCGCCGTTGCGCGGCCCCGATGTCAACGCCAACGTCGCGCGCATCGGCGTCGCCGGGATCGCCCTGCTCGACCGCGACGGGCGCGTGCTCGTGGCGACGCCCGGCATGCCGCCCCTCGACCGCTCGCTCGTCGGCCTGGTTCTCGGCGCCCGCGGCAAGCGCGCGCTCTACGACCTCCATCTCGGCGTCGCCGGCGACCCGACCATGGGCTTCGTCCTTCCCGTCTTCGCCGTGCAGTCGGATGGCGCGCCAAGCGACCAGGTGGGCTCGGTGGTCGGCATCAAGCCGGTCGCCCAGGAACTCTTCCCGCTGCTCGTCCAGCCCGGAGCGACCGAGACGAGCGCCGAAACCGTGCTGTTGCGCGGGACCGGCGAGGCGATCGAGTATCTCTCGCCGCTTGCCGACGGGACGCGGGCGCTGCGGCGAACGCTTGCGCGCGACACCCCCGGACTGGCCGCCGCCTTCGCGCTCGACAGTCCGGGCGGGTTCGCCGTGCGCCGCGACTACGGCAACGCCGAGGTGCTGGTGCTGGCGCGTCGCTTCGCCGCCGTGCCCTGGACGCTGATGTACAAGGTCGAAACCGCGGAGGCGCTGGCCGAAACCGACAACCGGCTCGCATACACCCTGACCGTGTTCCTGCTGATCATCGCGGCGATCGCGGTGGCGCTGGTCGCGAGCTGGCGTCACGGTAGCTCGCGACGGGCGAATGCGGCGGCCCATCAGGCGCGGGAGATGGCGCGGCGCTACCAGGAGCAGCACGACTTTCTGCGCCTGGTGACCGACAGCCAGCCCAACGACATGGCGATCGTCGGCGCCGACGGCCGCTATCTGTGGGCCAACCGCACCGTATGGCAGAGCGCCGGACTGGACCGCGACGACATTGCCGGCAAGGCGATGTCGGCGGTGATCGGCCCGGTTCCCGCCAGGGACCTCCTGCGCACCATACGCCGGGCGATCGAGAGCGGTGAAAGCATCGCGCAGATCCACGGCGGCGAGCGCGACGGCCGCATCCGCACCTACCAGTCGAAGTTCATTCCGCTGCCGGCGAGCCACGACAGCCCGGCGCGCGTGCTGATGGCCTCGGAGGACATCACCGAGGTCCTCGAGGAGCGCGCCCGGCGCGAGCGCATCATGCAGCAGCTCGTCGCCCTGCTGGTCGGCGTCGTCGACCGGCGAGACCCGTCTTCCGCGAACCACTCGGCCCGGGTGGCGAAGGTGGCGCGGGCGGTCGCCGAAGAGATGGAACTCGACCCCGCCGACGTCGAGTGCGTCGAGGTCGCGGGCCGCCTCATGAACCTCGGCAAGATCCTGGTGCCCGAGGCGCTGCTGACCAAGACGACGCCGCTCGACGACGGCGAACTCGCGCTCATCCGCGACAGTCTGCGCAACGGCGTCGAGCTGCTCGCGGATATCGAGTTTACCGGCCCGGTGGTCGATACCCTTCGCCAACTGCACGAGCACGCCGACGGCCGCGGAGCACTGGACGCGAACGGCGAGGCGATGCTCACCGCCCGCATCATCGCAATCGCCAATACCTTTGTCGCCCTGGTGAGCCCGCGCGCCTACCGCGAGCAGCTTACGCTCGACGCCGCCCTCGATACGCTGCTATCAAACATGGCGGACGGCGCAAACCGCCGTGTCGTCCTGGCGCTTGCCGGCTATCTGGACAACCACGGCGGGCGCGCCGCGCTGGCGGACTTCGGCAACGGGCCGGCCGACGGCTAGCGAACCGGACGTGCGCCACCCGGGCAACGGAAAGCCATGCTGGAAAGCGTT
>JBHHZM010000054.1:0-20350 GCA_046758065.1 Alphaproteobacteria bacterium
ATCGACGTCTGGGGCGCCGACCACGGCGGCTACGTCAAGCGCATGAAGGCGGCGGTCACGGCGCTCTCCGACGGCAGGGTCGGGCTCGACGTCAAGCTCTGCCAGCTCGTCAGGCTGCTGCGCGAAGGCGCGCCGGTGAAGATGTCGAAGCGCGCCGACAGCTTCGTCACCCTGCGCGAGGTGGTCGACGAGGTCGGCAAGGACGTGGTGCGTTTCATCATGCTGACGCGCAAGAACGACGCGCCGCTCGATTTCGACCTCGTGCGCGTCAGCGAGCAGTCGAAGGACAACCCGGTTTTCTACGTCCAGTACGCCCATGCGCGGGTGCGTTCGGTGCTGCGCAACGCCTGCGCCGAAATGCCGGGCCTCGACGTTGCGCCGACGGCGCTGGCTGCCGCGCCGCTATCGCGCTTGACCGACGAGAACGAGCTTGCTTTGATCAAGCTGCTGGCAACCTGGCCGCGCCAGGTGGAGAGCGCCGCCGAATCGCACGAACCCCATCGCCTCGCTTTTTATCTGCACGAACTCGCGGCTGCCTTTCACGGCCTGTGGAACAAGGGGAAGGAGGATCCGCGCTTGCGTTTCATCGTCGCCGGCGAGGAGGAGTTGACGCGTGCCCGCCTTGCGCTGGTCCAGGGCGTGGGGCAGGTGATCGCCTCGGGCCTCGGTATCTTCGGCGTCGAGCCGGTCGAGGAGATGCGCTAGATGACGACCGATCCGGCCACCGAATCACCCGACGCGGAACGAGGCGCGGCAGCGCCGACGACGGGGCGGCGCAGGCTCGTTCTCGCCGCCTCGATGGTCGCCATCGCCGGGCTCGCCGCGCTCGGCGGCTACGTCTATTCGCGTATGACCCAGGACGCGGCCGGCGTCCCCGAGGTTCCGCTCGTTCAGGCCGATCCGAGCCCGACCAAGAAACGCCCGGCGGAGCCGGGCGGCATGAGCATCCCCAACCAGGACAAGCTGGTCTACGGGACGGTGAGCGAAGGCGAAGCCAAGGAGAAGATCGAACGCCTGCTGCCGCCGCCCGAGGAGCCGCTGCCGCCGCCCCAGCCGCCGGCCGAAGTTGCCGCGACGCCCGCCCCGCAACCGGCGCCCGCTCCGCAACCGGCGGCCACACCCGCGTCGCCGCCGTCCCCGGCGCCGAGTTCCGACGTGGCGGCCATCGTTCCGCCGCCCCAACCGGCGCAGCCGCCCGCACCCCAACCGGCGCCGTCACCCGTCAGTGCGAAATACATGGTTCAGCTCGCGGCGTTTCGCAGCGCGGCCAACGCCAAGGGCGCATGGGCGCGGCTCGTCAAGACCAATCGCGACCTGCTCGGGCGTCTCGCGCCGGCGGTGCAGCGCGTCGATCTCGGCGCCGACAAGGGCATCTTCTATCGCTTGCGCACCGGCCCCTTTCAGGGTGAGGCGGCGGCCAAGAAGCTCTGTACCCGCCTCAAGGCGCGCAAGCTCGACTGTCTGGTGATCAAACCGTAACCCCCGCAAGCGGGGCGGACGTGGCCCGCAGGCTCTTGATCGCTAACGTCGAACCGACTGGTTGATCAGGATCATGTGCTCGGAAATCCCCGCGCAGCAACGCTTCATCGCCCGGGCAAGCACGCGCGGGACGTCATCGAGAAAACGGCGCAGGCGCGTCAGCATCGTTCGATTCTCCACACTCGTTAACCGTCGGACCACGTATATCGGCCCGCGGCCGCGATGTAAGTGACTGGAATCACCGACGGAAGGTTAATTTGTGAACGATTCCTTTGGAGAGGAGGCGCCGACGCCGGCACCGGGAAAGGCGGTGGTACCCGCAACCGCGTTCTGGTTTAGTGGGGTGCCTCTCGGTTTTCCCCGGCAGACTAGGATGGCAGGACGGCATCGTAGATCGCACCGGATCCATTCTCATAACATAATATAAAAATATGGCGTAATAGATTGGTAAACCAGAATATATGTGACTCGGCTGCGGTCGTTTTCGGCTGCGCCGGAACCCGGCTCAGCGACGAAGAGCGTGATTTCTTCGCCGAAGTGCGGCCGCTGGGTTTCATCCTGTTCGCGCGCAACTGCGAGACGCCCGGTCAGGTGCGTGAGTTGATCGAATCACTGCGCCGGAGTGTCGGTCGCGCCGATGCGCCGGTGCTGATCGATCAGGAAGGTGGTCGCGTCGCCCGGCTCAAGCCGCCCCACTGGCGCGCCGCGCCGGCGGCGGCGCGTTTCGGCGAACTGGCGGCGCGCGATCCCGCGGCAGGACGCGAGGCGGCCCGGCTCAATGCCCGGCTGATCGCCGCCGAACTCGACGATCTCGGAATCACGATCGACTGCGCGCCGCTGCTCGACGTGCCGGCGCCGGGCGCTCACGACGTGATCGGCGATCGCGCCTTTTCGGACGATTCCGACGTCGTTACGACGCTCGGCGGCGAGGTGGTGGGCGCGATGCTCGCCGGCGGCGTCCTGCCGGTTATCAAGCACATGCCGGGTCACGGCCGCGCCCGCGCCGACAGTCACGATGCGCTGCCGCGCGTGGCGGCCCCGATCGAGGCGCTGCGCGCGCGCGATTTCGTTCCCTTCCGGGCGCTGCGTGGAACCCCTTGGGGGATGACCGCGCACGTGGTCTTCGAGGCGATCGATGATGCTCCGGCGACCGTCTCGCGGCGTGTCATCGGCGCGGTGATCCGCGGCGAGATCGGCTTCGACGGCGTGCTGGCGAGCGACGACCTGTCGATGGCGGCTCTGAGCGGCGACCTCGACGCGCGCGCCGCGGCGGCGCTCGCGGCCGGCTGCGACGTCGTGCTCCACTGCAACGGTCGGTTCGAAGAGATGCGCGCGGTGGCCGCCGGGGTACGTCCGCTCGACGAGGCCGCACAGGCGCGCCTCGCCAAAGCCGCCGTCATGCGCCGCCCGCCCGAGCCCTTCGACCGCGCCGCCGCGCTAGCGCGGCTTGACGCCCTGCTCGCGGCCCTGTAAGGGACGCGGCGTGTCGGTTCAGGGTGTTTTGTCCTTTCTCTACGGCGTCTCGGTATGGGTGCTCCCGGTGCTCATCGCCATCACCTTCCACGAGGCGGCGCACGGCTGGGTCGCCGACCGCCTGGGCGACGACACGGCGCGCCGCCTGGGGCGCGTTACCTTCAACCCCCTGCGTCACGTCGATCGCGTCGGAACGGTGCTGCTGCCGGGGCTTCTGCTGCTCTTTCGCCTGTTGGGCGCTTCGACCTTCGTCTTCGGCTATGCCAAGCCGGTGCCGGTCAACTTCGCCCGGCTGCGCCGGCCCAAGCGCGACATGGTGTGGGTCGCGCTCGCCGGTCCGGCGACCAATCTGCTGCTTGCCGTCGTTTCGGCGCTGGCGATGCACGCGACGTCGTATTTTTCGTCGCGGTTCGGCGGTTGGCTCGACGACAACCTCGCGCACTCGGTGCTCATCAACGTTGTGCTCGCGGTGTTCAACATGCTGCCGCTGCCGCCGCTCGACGGCGGGCGCGTGCTCACGGGGCTGCTGCCGCGACCGCTCGCTTACCGCTTTGCGCGGATCGAGCGTTACGGCATGTTCATCCTGATCGGCTTCCTGTTTCTCCTGCCGCTGGTCGGGACGCAGCTCGGGGTCGATTTAAACTTGTTTGTCTGGTTGCTGGGACCGCCGGTCGATATGCTGTTGCAGTTCATCGTCGTGGTCACGGGGCACGGTTGAGGCGGAGATGAGCGAACAGAGTTTCGAGGCGGACGAGGCGCGCGGCGGCGCCCGCTGGGACGCGGTCGAGGGGCGCCTCGTCGTCGACCTCGACGGTTACGAAGGGCCACTCGACGTGCTGCTCTCGCTGGCCCGCGAGCAGAAGGTCGACCTGGCGCGCATCTCGATCCTCGATCTCGCCGACCAGTACATCTCCTTCATCGAACGGGCACACGAGCTGCGTCTCGAAATCGCCGCCGACTACCTGGTGATGGCCGCCTGGCTCGCTTACCTCAAGTCGCGGCTGCTACTGCCCGAACCGGGCGCCGAGGACGAGCCCACCGCCGAGGAGATGGCCTCGGCGCTCGCCTTCCAGCTTCGCCGGCTCGAAGCCATGCGCGAAGCCGGTGCCAGGCTGATGGCCCGTCCGCTCTTGGGTCGCGACGTCTTCGCCCGCGGCGCGCCCGAAGGCGTTCCGGTGATCGAGCACAAGGTCTTCGACTTGGGCTACTACGATCTCCTGAAGGCCTACGCCGACCACCGGCAGCGGACGAGCGTCGAGAATCTCAGGCTCGATCCCGTGCGGCTGCATACCATGGATCAGGCGATGCATCGTCTCGAGCATATGCTGGGCGGCATGAAAGAGTGGACGACGCTGATGAGCTTCCTGCCGCCCGGGCTCGCCGACAGCCTGATCTGCCGCTCGGCGGCCGCCGCGACTTTCGCCGCGTGCCTCGAACTCACCCGTCAAGGCCGGATCGAACTGCGCCAGTCGGGCGCTTTCTCGCCGGTTTATCTGCGCGCTTCGGGAGGCAAGCGATGAGCGAGGGGACGAACGATTTGCGCCTGCTCGAGGCTTTGCTGTTCGCTGCGAGCGGCCCGCTGGACGAGGCGGCGCTGGCGGAGCGCCTGCCCGACGGCGCCGACGTTGCGGGCCTGCTTTCGCGGCTCGAAGAGGACTATGCCGGGCGGGGCGTCAACCTGGTGCGCGTGGCCGGCAAATGGACCCTGCGTACCGCCGAGGATCTCTCCCCCTATCTGCGCCGCCATGTCGAAGTCCAGCGCAAGCTGTCGCGCGCCGCGGTCGAGACCCTGGCGATCATCGCCTATCACCAACCGGTCACGCGCGCCGAGATCGAGGAGATGCGCGGCGTCGGCATCAGCCGCGGCACCCTCGACATTCTCATGGAGGCGGGCTGGATTCGCCCGAAGGGCCGCCGCCGCACCCCCGGGCGGCCGGCGACCTGGGTCACCACCGACGCGTTCCTTGCGCATTTCGGTCTCGATTCGCTCGACGATCTGCCGGGCGTCGGCGAGTTGCGCGCGGCCGGCCTGCTCGAAACCGGGCGCACCGCGTTCGATCCCGCGCTCGATGAGCGCGCAACCGGGGAAAACGGAGACACGCGCGCCGGGACGCCCGAGGAGGAGGCGGCGGCGGACGGCGCCTCCCGGACCTCGGTCCGCAGTTCGTAGTCGCCCCCGATATCCCGCCAAAACGACAAACACATCAATTTGTTAAGAATGATTCGCAAAAATCTTGTGAATATTCAGGCTACCGGTTAGCCTAGCTGGACATGGTAGAGAGAATGCCACTCATTCTCAGTCGCCCACTCCCGAATCCGGGCGTTGAAATCGTCCGGCGGCATGTGCCGGATCGGGATCCGGTCGCCGGGGCCGTCCGGCGGCGCGCACCGGTGTTGGACCCGATGGCTGCGATCGTCCGGCGACACGCATCGGGCAATGCCTGGCGTCCTGTGCCACCTGTTGCGACGGCGGCGGGACAATGCACCCGGACGTCGGCGGGCGGGGGAGAGCGCCGTCATGCGCCGCCGTCGGTCGCGCATGTGGGTGTGGGTTCGGGGGAATAACGGACGTGTCGTCTTCCGGGCCATTGACGGCGACCGTCGCCATTTCCGGCCCCTTCGGACGCTTCCGGTTCGGCGTCTGGAGTCTCGCCGCGGTGCTGATCGCGCTGCTCGTCTCGACGCCGGTGCTCGTGGTCGCGGCGAGCGTGTTCTCTCCGGCCGGCGAGGTCTGGCGTCATCTTGCCGACACCGTGCTCGCGATCTATGTCGCCAACTCGCTGTGGCTGATGCTCGGGGTAGGGGCGGGAACCTTCGCCATCGGCGTCTCGACGGCTTGGCTCGTCACCATGTGCCGGTTTCCCGGCCGCAGCGCTTTCGAATGGGCGCTGCTGCTGCCCTTCGCCGTGCCGGCCTACGTCGTCGCCTTCACTTACGGCGGCCTGTTCGAGTTCGCCGGTCCGTTGCAGAGCGCGCTGCGCGAGGCCACCGGTTGGGGGCGGGGCGATTACTGGTTTCCCGAGGTGCGCTCGCTCGGCGGCGCCGTCGTCGTGCTCACCGTGGTGCTCTACCCTTACGTTTACCTTCTGGCGCGCGCCGCATTCCTCGAGCAATCGATCTGTGTGATCGAGATCAGCCGCACGCTGGGTCGCGGCCCGTGGTACAGCTTTCGCGCCGTTGCCCTGCCGCTGGCCCGTCCGGCGATCATCGCCGGAGTGGCGCTGGCGCTGATGGAGGCGCTGAGCGACTTCGGCGCGGTTCAGCAGCTCGCGGTCGAGACCTTCACCACGGGAATTTTCCGCACCTGGTTCGGTCTCGGCGACGCGAGCGCGGCGGCGCAGCTTTCGGCCGTGCTGATGATTTTCGTCCTTGCGCTGGTGCTGGTCGAGCGCGGCTCCCGCGGCCGGCGGCGTTACCACCATACCTCGCGGCGCTACCGGGCGCTGCCGCGCTTTCGCTTGGGGGGGGCCAAGGCGGTGTGCGCCGTGCTTGCCTGTATCTTGCCGATCTTCTTCGGTTTTCTGCTGCCGGGAGCCCAACTCCTCGCCTGGAGCTTCCAAACGGCGGCAAGCGTGGTCGATGCGCAGTTTATCGTTCTCGCCGCGAACAGCATGGGACTCGCCGGCGTCGCGGCGCTGCTCGCCGTGGCGGTCGCCGTGGTGCTGGCCTACGGTCAGCGCCTCCATCCCGGGCCGTTGACGGCGCTCTCGGCACGGGTTGCGAGTCTCGGCTACGCCGTGCCCGGCTCGGTGCTTGCGGTCGGCGTGCTGCTGCCCTTCGCCTGGATCGACAACACGCTCGATGTCTGGATGCGCGCGAGCTTCGGGGTCTCGACGGGGCTCCTGCTGAGCGGCACGCTGGTGGCCCTGCTTTTCGCCTACCTGGTGCGCTTTCTTGCCATATCGTTCAATACGGTCGAAGCGAGTCTCGGCAAGGTGACGCCGACCATGGACGGCGCCGCGCGCACGCTCGGTCTCGGTCCCTCGGCGACGCTCGCGCGGGTGCATCTGCCGATCATCTCGGGCAGCCTGATGACCGCGGCGATCCTCGTCTTCGTCGACGTGATGAAGGAGCTACCGGCGACGCTGATCATGCGGCCGTTCAACTTCAACACCCTGGCGGTGCGCGCCTTCGAACTCGCTTCGGACGAGCAGCTTGCCGAGGCCGCGCCGGCGGCGCTCACCATCGTCGCCGTTGGAATCGTGCCGGTGATTGTGCTGACCCGCGCGATCGCGCGTTCGCGTCCGGGACAGAGGGCGGCGGAAAGTGGGTGAGATGGACGCCCTGGTACTCGAAAACGTGAGCCACGCCTATGACGGCGTTCGCGCCGTCGAGGATGTCTCGCTGCGGGTCGGCGAGGGCGAGCTCGTCTGCCTGCTCGGGCCGTCGGGCTGCGGCAAGACCACCCTGCTCAGGCTCGCCGCCGGGCTCGAGACGCTGCAGGCGGGCCGGATCATGATCGCGGGCCGCCTGGCGGCGCGCCCCGGTGCTTCGTTGCCTCCGGAGGCGCGCGGCGTCGGCCTGGTGTTCCAGGATTACGCCTTATTCCCGCATCTCACAGTGGCCGAAAACGTCGCTTTCGGTCTCGGCGACCGCCCGGCAGGCGAGCGCCGGCGGCAAGTGACCGAGATGCTCGATCGGGTCGGCATGGTCAAGAACGCGGGGCGCTATCCGCATGTCTTGTCGGGCGGCGAGCAGCAGCGCGTCGCGCTCGCCCGCGCGCTGGCGCCGAAGCCGGCGTTGCTGCTGTTCGACGAACCTTTCTCGGGTCTCGACATCCGGCTGCGCAACAAGGTGCGCGACGAGACTCTGACGGTGCTCGCCGAGGCGAATATCTCGACGCTGATCGTCACGCACGATCCGGAGGAGGCGATGTACATGGCCGACCGCATCGCCGTCATGCGTGCCGGGCGCATTCTCCAGGAAGGCAGCCCAGCGCAGATCTACACCCAGCCGTCGAGCGCGTTCATTGCGGATTTCCTTAGCGATGTCAATTGGCTGCACGGTTCCGTCGAAGGCGGCGCCGTGACCAGTCCCTTGGGGCCGCTCGCCGTCGGCGGCATCGGCGACGGCGAACGGGTCGACGTGCTGATCCGCCCCGAGGCGATCCATATCGCGCCCGGCGGAGGCGAGGGGGCGGTGGCGGCCGAAGTCGTTGGCGTTCATCTTCTCGGGCACTCGAGCATCGTCGAACTGCGCCCGGACGGCAACGCCTACACACTGCGCGCCCGTCTGCCGGGAGTCAGAGCGCCGCGCTGCGGCGAGCGCGTCGCGCTGCGTCTCGATGACAGTCAGGCCTTTGTTTTTCCCTGCGGCGTCCCCACTAAGATAGAATAGGCCGATCCCGGGGTTCGTCCGCGCCCCCGGGGGGAGGGTAGCGTTGCGCCGTTGGGCGCTTTCTGACATCATGCGGCGGCTTTCGGGCGGGCCGGGCCGCCAAGCTTGGAGTTGTTATATGGGCACGTTCAGCATATGGCACTGGGTCATCGTTCTGGCGATCGTCCTTCTGCTTTTCGGGCGAGGAAAGATTCCCAGCCTTATGGGCGATATGGCGAAGGGAATCAAAGCGTTCAAATCCGGAATGAAAGAAGACCCTGAGGAAAAGAAGTCGATAGACGACGCGACGACGGCGGCGGCCGACAGCGCCGTCAACGAAACCGCGGTAAAGAAGGACGAAGCGACCCAGGGCTAGGAGCACCTAGGACGACAAGGCGCCGAGCCATAGTCGGAGACGGCGATGCTTGACATCGGCTGGTCGGAAATGCTGGTCGCCGCGGTGGTCGCCTTGGTCGTCATCGGGCCAAAGGATCTGCCGCGCGTGCTTCGCATGATCGGCCGGTGGGCGGGCAAGGCGCGTCGCATCGCCCGCGAATTCCAGAGCAATATCGATGACATGATGCGCGAATCCGAGGTCGCCGACATCAAGAAGGAGGCCGAATCGATCACGCGTTACGATGTCGGCAAGGACCTCGAAAAATCGATCGACCCCACGGGCGATCTGACGCGCACGTTCGACCCCACCGGGCCCGACACCGAAAGCGACGGCAAATCGACGGTCGAGGCGGCGGCGGACGATGCGGCGGCGCCGGCCGAACCCGCTCCCGACGCAGCGACGGATTCCGGAGCGGGTGAACAGACCCCGCCGGCCACGCCGCAGGCCGGCGGTCAGACGGCGTGAAGGATATCGACGACAGCAAGGCGCCGCTCCTCGATCATCTCGTGGAGCTTCGCACGCGGCTGATTCGCAGCGTGATCGCCATTTTTGTACTTTTTTTCGTCGGCTACTACTTCGCCGAGCAGATCTACGGGTTTCTCGTCCAGCCGCTCGCCGACATTTACACACGTCAGGGCGCGCGGCTCATCTTCACGGCGTTGCACGAGGTGTTCTTCACCTACGTCAAGGTCGCGTTTTTCGCCGCCCTGTTCGTCGCCTTTCCGTTCATCGCCATGCAAGTGTGGATGTTCGTCGCGCCGGGGCTCTACAAGAACGAAAAGTCCGCTTTCCTGCCGTTTCTGGTGCTCACTCCTATTCTCTTTCTGGCCGGTGCCGCGCTCGTCTACTACATGATCTTCCCCCTGGCATGGAAGTTCTTCATCCGATTCGAGACGGCCGGGGTCGGTGGCACCCTGCCCATTCAGCTCGAACCCAAGGTCAACGAATACCTGGCGCTGGTGATGAAGCTGATTTTCGCCTTCGGCCTCAGCTTCGAATTGCCGCTGTTACTTACGCTTCTGGCGCGCGCCGGCATGACGACTGCGCAAGGTCTTGCTGCGAAGCGCAAGTACGCCATCGTGCTCGCCTTCGTCGCCGCGGCGATTCTGACCCCGCCCGACCCCATCAGTCAGATCAGTCTCGCGGTGCCGATCATACTGCTTTACGAAATTTCGATCATCGCCGTACGCATGGTCGAGAAGAAACGCGCGGCGCGGGAAGCGGCCGAAGAGGCGGCGGCGGCCGCGACCCCGAATGCCGCTGCCGCCGCCGCTGGTGCGTCGGGCGGTGAGGAGGAAATCGTCGAGGAAACCGACTTCAACCTCGACCGCTGAGCGGGGCTCGGCGGTGGACGAGGCCACCGCCGCGGCGTATATAGGGCTCGATGTATGGGGCTCCCAGCGTGATTTCCCCGGAACCCGATGTTTGACGTAAAAGCCATCCGCGAGCACCCGGAGCGGTTCGATTCGGGGCGCTCCAAACGTGGACTCGCGCCGCTCGCCGGAGCGATTCTCGCGCTCGACGATCGCCGCCGCGCGCTTCAGACGCGCCTGCAGGAGATGCAGCAACGGCGCAACGAGGTCTCGAAGGCGATCGGCCGCGCCAAGGTGAACGGCGAGGACGCCGCTGCTTTGATGGTCGAGGTTGCGTCTCTCAAGGACGAGATTCGCACCGTCGAAGACGAGGAACGCGCCGCTGCGACCGAGCTCGACGGCGCCCTCGCGGCCGAGCCCAACCTGCCCGAGGACGGGGTCCCGGCAGGGGAAGACGAAAGTGCCAACGTCGAACTGCGACGCTGGGGCGCGCCGCGTGATTTCGGCTTCGCGGTCCGCGACCACGTTGCGATCGGCGAAGGGCTCGGGCTGATGAAGTTCGATATCGCGGCGCGCATGTCGGGTGCCCGCTTCGTCGTCCTCGAAGGTGCGCTGGCGCGGCTCGAACGCGCGCTCGCCGGCTTCATGCTCGACATGCACACGCGCGAGTTCGGCTACACCGAGGTCAACCCGCCGCTGTTGGTGCGCGAATCGGCGGCCTTCGGCACCGGCAACCTCCCCAAGTTCGCCGACGACCTGTTCCACACCACCGACGACTACTGGCTCATTCCGACCGCCGAGATGTCGCTGACCAACCTCGCCGCCGGCGAAATTTTCGACGAGGCGCGGCTCCCCTTGCGGTATACCGCGTTCACGCCGTGTTTTCGCTCCGAGGCCGGGTCCGCCGGCAAGGATACGCGCGGCATGATCCGCCAGCACCAGTTCAGCAAGGTCGAGCTGGTTTCGATCGTCCGCCCCGAGTATTCCACCGACGAGCACGAGCGCATGACCGTCTGCGCCGAGGAGGTGCTCAAACGTCTCGGTCTGCCTTATCGGGTTATGCTGTTGTGCGCCGGCGACATGGGGTTCTCGGCGCAGAAGACCTATGACATCGAGGTCTGGTTGCCGGGTCAGGAGCGCTACCGCGAGATTTCGAGCTGCTCGAACTGCGGCGATTTCCAGGCGCGGCGCATGAAGGCGCGGTTCCGTCAGGCGGGCGAACGCGGAACCCGCTTCGTCCATACGTTGAACGGCTCTGGTCTCGCCGTCGGACGGTCGCTCGTCGCGGTGCTCGAAAACTATCAGGAAGCGGACGGCGCGGTAACGGTGCCCGAGGTCCTGCGTCCCTATGTGAACGGGATCGAGCGCATCGTTCCCCCCAGCTAAGCGTGGACGGCGTGCCGGTGAATGCGAATTCTCATAACCAACGACGACGGAATCAACGCGCGCGGTCTCAAGGTGCTCGAGAGCATCGCCCGCGGTTTGAGCCGCGACGTCTGGATCGCGGCGCCGGAAACCGAGCAGAGCGGTGCCAGCCATTCGCTCACGCTCTACCGGCCGCTGCGCGTGCGCCAAATTTCGCGCCGCCGTTTCGCCGTCGACGGCACGCCGACCGATTGCGTCATGCTCGCAATCCACAGGCTGGTCCGCGGCAAGCGTCCCGACCTGTTGCTCTCGGGAATCAACCGCGGCAGCAATCTCGCCGACGACCTTACCTACTCGGGCACGGTGGCCGCGGCGTTCGAAGCGACCTTGCTGGGCGTGCCGGCGATTGCGCTCAGTCAGCACTTCGCCGACGGCAGCCCGGTCAAATGGGCGACCGCCGAGCACCATGCGCCGACCATGATCCGCCGCCTCGTCGAGGCCGGCTGGCCGGCGGATGTTCTGATCAACGTCAACTTCCCCGACCGCTTGGCGAGCGCGGTGACGGGCGCCGTCGTTTGCCGGCAGGGGCGGCACAAGTTCGGCGATGTGCTGACCGAACGGCTCGACCCGCGGGGAAGGCCCTATTACTGGATCGGCAGCGTGCGCAACCGCGAGGAGGAGGTCCCGGGCAGCGATATCGCGACGATCGAGAGCGGCGCGATCTCGATAACGCCACTCTGCCTCAACCTGACCCACGCATCGACGAGCGACGCGCTCAGGGAAGCGCTGACGTGAGCGTCGAAGCGCGGATTCGCCTGATCATGGATCTGCGCCGCGAAGGCATCAAGGACACCCGCGTGCTTTCCGCCCTCGAGCGAGTGCCGCGCGAACGGTTCGTCCCCGAGACCTTCGTCGATCAAGCATACGAAAACGTGGCGCTGCCGATCGGCCACGGCCAGACCATAAGCCAGCCGCTGGTCGTCGCCTTCATGACCGAACGGCTCCGGCTCGGCGAACGCATGAAGGTGCTCGAGATCGGTACCGGTTCGGGCTACCAGGCGGCGATACTCGCGAAACTCTGTCGCCGGCTCTATACCATCGAGCGCCACGGTGCGCTCCTGCGCGAGGCCGAAGAGCGTTTCAAGGCGTTGGGAATCCCCAACATCGTCACGCGCCGCGGCGACGGTGCGAAGGGCTGGCCCGAACAGGCGCCGTTCGACCGCATCATCGTCACCGCGGCGGCGCCCAAGCTGCCGACGGCGCTCGTCGAACAGCTCGCGGTCGGCGGGCTCATGGTGCTGCCGCTGGGGCACGACTTCCTCGACCAGGATCTCGTATGTCTCAGGCGCACCGAGAACGGCCACGAGATCGAGTCGCTCATGAGCGTACGATTCGTGCCGCTCGTGTCGGGGCCGGTCGGCAACGACGGGAGGTGAACGGTGCGCGCCGGTCGCTGCCTCGTCGTTCTTCTGCTGGTTGCTCTCGCCGCCGCCTGCAGCCAGCGGCCGGCGCGGGTGGTGTATCGCACGCCGGGAGGAACGACGACGCCGGCGCCCGTTTTGACGCCGCTGCCGAGTCCGCCCAAGGTGACGGCGCCGAGTGTGCCCAAGGTGGTCGCGCCCGTGGCGTCGCACCCGGCAAGAGTCGTGGTCAAGCGCGGCGATACGGTCTACGCGCTGGCGCGGCGATACAACGTGCCGGTGCGTGCGATCATCGTCGCCAACCGCCTCGGTCCACCCTATACGCTGAAAGTGGGGCAGCAAATCGCCCTGCCGCGCGAACGCGTCCACATTACCGCACGCGGCGAAACCGTCTATGGCATCGCCCGGGCCTACGGCGTCGACATGAGCGCGCTGGCGCGGGTCAACGGACTTCGCGCGCCTTACCAGCTAAACGTCGGTCAGCGCCTGCGCATCCCGGCGGCGCCGGCCGCGAGCGCGAACCTGTCCAAGGCGGCCCTGGGGCCGAGCGCTACCGCGGCGCTCCCGGCCAAGACGCGCAACGCCGCGGCCCGGCACAGGACCGGGGCCATCCCCAAGCCGCCGCCGCGCACCAAGAGCACGTTCCTGTGGCCGGTCCAGGGCAAGCTCCTTGCGCGATTCGGCGCCAAGGGCGACGGCCTGCACAACGACGGCATCAACATCTCGGCGCCGCGCGGCGCGGCGGTGCGCGCCGCCGCGGCCGGCGTCGTCAGCTACGCCGGCAACGAGCTCGGCGGCTACGGCAACCTCCTGCTCATCCGCCACGCCGGCGGCTGGACCACGGCCTACGCCCACAACGAAACCTTGCTGGTGCGCCGCGGCGATACCGTGCGTCGCGGCCAGATCATCGCCCGGGTCGGCAGCAGCGGCGGCGTCTCGGCTCCGCAGGCCCATTTCGAGCTGCGCCGCGGTTCGCGCGCCGTCGATCCGCTCAAGCATCTGGCGTGGAATTAAACGGATTCCTCCAGGATGAGCACACCAGCGGCTGGTACGCCCTGCTGCCGCCGCCACCGCCGGCGCGACGTCTCACAGGCAGTGAGCGCGCCGACTGGGCGGTGATCGGCGCCGGCTTCACCGGCCTCGCCGCCGCCCGACGTCTGGCGAGCCACTTGCCCGACGCCCGTATCGCGCTCGTCGAGGCGGATCGCGTCGGCTTCGGGACTTCGGGACGCAATTCGGGCTTCATCATCGACCTGCCCCATCACAACGAAGGCACCGACATCGAAGACAACCGGCGTCTCGGCCGCCTGGTCCGCGCCGGTCTCGGGCAACTCCGCGACCTCGCCGGCAAGCACGGCATCGATTGCGACTGGCACGAGGCGGGCCAGATCAAGGCGGCGGTCGACGACGCCGACAGCCGGGTGCTCGAGCAGTTCTGTCGCAAGATGGACGAGATGGGGGAGCCTTATCGTCGGCTCGACCGCGCGGCGCTTGCCGCGGTGATCGGCAGCGACTATTACCGCTGGGCCGTGCATTCGCCCAGCGTCGTCCTCATGCAGCCGGCGGCGCTGGTGCGCGGCCTCGCCGCAACCTTGCCCGAAAACGTCGTCCTGTTCGAGGAATCGCCGATCCGGGCGGTGCGCGAGGGCGCGGCCGTCCGCCTCGAAACCTCCGAAGGCTCGCTGAGCGTGAAGGGCGTGCTGCTCGCGAGCAACGCGTTCACACCGGGGCTCGGCTTTTTCCGCCGCCGCGTCTTTCCGCTGTGTCTTTATGCCAGTCTGACCCGTCCGCTCAGCGACGGGGAGCTCGCGCGGCTCGGCGGCGAGCCGGTCTGGGGCGTGGTGCCGGCGGGTTCGTTCGGCGCGACGCTCAGGCGGACGCCCGACAACCGCCTCCTCTATCGCAACACGGTGCGCTACACCCACGACCTCAGGCTGGGTAAGGCGCTCGGACGAAAGATTCGCGCCAACCATCGGGCGGGAATTCGCGCGCGCTATCCCGCGCTCGGCGAGGTCGAGCTGGAACACACCTGGTCCGGCGTCATCTGCATGTCGCGCAACAAGGGCACGGTCTTCGGCCGCGTCGCGCCCAAGATTTACGCCTCGATCGGCTACAACGGCGTCGGCGTGCCGCGTGCGACCGCCTCGGGTGCGCTGCTCGCCGATCTCGCCGTCGGCGCCGAATCCGCGCTTCTCCGCGATGCCCTGGCGCTGCCCGCGGCGTCGCGCACGCCGCCGCTATTCGGGCCGGCCCTGCGCGGCTATCTCGCGCTTGGCCAGTGGCGCGCGCGTACCCGCATGTGATCGGCCTGCGGCCTTCAGTCGAGCGTCTTGCCCTGGCGGCCGGCGAGGTCCTGGATGAACTGCCAGGCGACGCGCCCCGAACGCGCCCCGCGTGTCATCGCCCACTCGATGGCCTCGGCGTGCAGGGTGTCGGGCGTCGTGTCGAGGCCGTAGTGGCGGACGTAACCCTCGATCATCTCGAGGTAGACGTCCTGCGTGCAGGCGTGAAAGCCGAGCCACAGGCCGAAGCGGTCCGAGAGCGAAACCTTTTCCTCGACCGATTCGGCCGGGCTGATCGCGGTCGAGCGTTCGTTCTCGATCATCTCGCGCGGCATCAGGTGGCGGCGGTTCGAGGTGGCGTAGAAGACGATGTTGCCGGGGCGTCCTTCGATGCCGCCCTCGAGCACCGCCTTGAGCGACTTGTAGCTGGCGTCGGCGTCACCGAACGACAGATCGTCACAGAAGATGATGATGCGCCGCGCGCTATCGACCAGCCGGGCGAGCAGACCGGGCAGGGAGCCGACGTCCTCGCGGTGAATTTCGACCAGAACAAGCGCGCCCGGACGCTGTGCGTTGATCGCGGCGTGCACCGCCTTGACCAGCGAGCTCTTGCCCATGCCGCGCGCGCCCCAGAGAAGCGCGTTGTTCGCCGGCAGGCCGTCGGCGAAGCGCAACGTGTTCTCCATGAGGATGTCGCGCACGCGGGCGATGCCCTTGAGCAGATCGAGATCGAGGTAGCTGACCCGGTCGACCGCCTCGATCACCGCGCTTTCGGCGCGCCAGACGAAGGCGTCGGCGCTGTCGAGGTCGGCGTCTCCGGAGTTCGCGGGGGCGATGCGTTCGAGGGCTTCGGCGATACGGCGGAGGAGTTGTTCGCGGGTTTGATCGGCCATCGTTCGGGCCTCGGCAGGACGCTCGGCGCGGCAACCTAGCACAGGTCCGCCGAGGGTCAATCCCCGGTCCGTACCGACCACCGGCAGGGCAAGGCGCGCGGCTTGCAAATCGGCCGCCCGGCGCTATAGTCCGGCGAACCTCGGATCAGGGAAGGAGAGTTTCATGTTTATTTCACCGGCTTATGCGCAGGCCGGAGGACCGGCGGCGGATGGGTTCGGGTTCCTGGTCCCGATCCTTCTCATGTTTGTCGTCTTCTACTTTCTGCTGCTGCGGCCCCAGCAAAAGAAGATGAAGCTGCATCGCGAAATGCTCTCCAACCTGCGCCGCGGCGACCGGATCGTCACCGGGGGCGGTATTATCGGCCGTGTCGCCCGGGTCGAAGGGGACAAGGAACTGGTCGTCGAAATCGCGCCCGATATGCGTGTGCGGGTCATGCGCTCGACCGTCTCGGAGCGCTTGTCGACCAGCGAACCCGCGGCCGGCGACGGCAACGGAGACGACAAGAAGCGCAAGTCGGGGAAGAAACGCGGCGGTCGCAAGGCGGACGAAGGCGCGGAAACGGCCGAGGCGGAGGACGGCTGATCGCCGCGCTCGATGCTGCATTTCGCATCCTGGAAGATCTATCTGATCCTCGGAGTCTGTGTGGCGGGGCTGGTTCTCGCCGCGCCCAACCTGCTGCCGCGCGAAACCGCCGAATCGATCCCCGAGTGGCTGCCTCACCAGCAGATCAACCTCGGGCTCGATCTGCAAGGGGGCTCGCACCTTCTGCTCGAGGTCGAGACCGACGCGGTCGTGCGCGAACGCCTGACCGCGCTGGTCGACGAGACGCGCGTGGCGCTGCGCAAGGCGCGTATCGGCTACACCGGCCTCGGTGTCGCCGGCAACCGGGTGGTGGTGAGCATCATCGAGGGCGACAATGTCGAGACCGCCCGCAGTCTGCTGGCCGGTATCGACCGTGACGTTCAGGTAACCGTTGCCGAGGGCGGTCACCTTGCGATCGGTCTGGGAGAAAAGGCGCTCAAGGCGATGCGCGATTCGGCGATCACCCAGTCGCTCGAAATCGTGCGCCGGCGCATCGACGAAACCGGCACGCGCGAGCCGACGATCCAGCGCCAGGGGAGCGAACGCATTCTCGTCCAGCTTCCCGGCGTCGACGACCCCGACCGCATCAAGAACCTTCTCGGCAAGACGGCCAAACTCACTTTCCGGCTCGTCGACGTCAACACCTCGGTGGCCGACGCGCGCGCCGGCCGCTTGCCCCCGGGCTCCGTACTGCTTGACGCCGACGACAAGGCGGCGGCCGGCGGCCGGCCCGTGCAGTACGTGGTGCGCAAGCGCGTTATGGTCAGCGGCGAGAATCTCACCGACGCCCAGCCGACGTTCCAGAGCGGCCAGCCAGTGGTTTCGTTCAGTTTCGATCCCGTCGGCGCCCGCCGCTTCGGCGACGCCACGACCAAGAACGTCGGCCGGCCTTTTGCCATCGTGCTCGACAACAAGGTGATCAGCGCGCCGGTGATCCGTGAGCCCATCACCGGCGGACGCGGTATCATTTCGGGCCGCTTCACGACGCAGGAGGTGACCGATCTCGCGCTTTTGCTGCGCGCCGGCGCTCTCCCCGCGCCGCTCACCATCCTCGAAGAACGCAGCGTCGGTCCCGATCTCGGCGCCGACTCGATCCGCGCCGGCAAGATCGCGGCGGTGCTCGGGCTGGTGTTCGTCGTCGTCTTCATGTTCGTGACCTACGGTCTGTTCGGTCTCGCCGCGAACATCGCGCTGGTGTTCAATATCTTGATCATCGCCGCGGCGCTGTCGGTGCTGCAGGCGACGCTGACGCTTCCCGGCATCGCCGGTATCGTGCTCACCATCGGCATGGCGGTCGATGCCAACGTGCTGGTGTTCGAGCGCATCCGTGAGGAGATCGCCAACGGGCGAACGCCGTTCTCGGCGGTGGATGCCGGGTATCAGCGGGCGCTCACCACGATCATCGATTCGAATGTCACCACGTTCATCGCCGCGATTCTTCTATTCGGCCTCGGCTCGGGACCGGTCAAGGGTTTCGGCGTGACGCTCGCCATCGGCATCGTGACCTCGATGTTCACCGCGGTGATGGTGACGCGCCTCATGGTGGTAATGTGGCTGCGCCGTCGCCGGCCGCAGGCGCTACCGATCTGAGGGGCCGGGCGATGCGACCGATTCGCCTGATCCCGCGGAAAACGAGCATCGGATTCGTCCGTCTGCAACGCCTGTTCATCATGGTTTCGCTCGCCGCGGTCCTCGCTTCCGGGGCGTTGTTCTTCACCCGCGGCCTGAACCTTGGTATCGACTTCCTCGGCGGCATCATGATCGAGGTGCAGACGCCGGGGCCGGCCGATCTCGGTCGGATGCGCAGCGTGCTCAACGGCCTCGGGTTCGGCGAGGTCGTTCTGCAGGAGTTCGGCGAGGCCGACAGGGTGTTGATCCGCGTGGCGTTGCCGCCCGGCGACGAGAAGGCCAAGCTCGCCGTGGTCGAGGGAGTCAAGAACGCGTTGGCGGGGCTTGGCGGAGGCGAAATCCACTATCGGCGGGTCGAGACCGTTGGCTCCAAGGTCAGCGCCGAGCTCGTCCAAGAGGGGGCCATCGCGGTGATCGGCGCCGTGATCGCCATGCTGATCTACATCTGGTTCCGCTTCGAGTGGCAGTTCAGCATCGGCGCGGTGCTCGCGCTCGTGCACGACATGGTCATCACCATCGGCATGTTCGCGCTCACCGGCATCGAGTTCAATCTGGCGAGCATCGCCGCAATTCTCACCATCGTCGGCTACTCGATCAACGATACCGTGGTGGTCTACGACCGGGTGCGCGAGAACCTGCGCAAGTACAAGAAAATGGCGCTGGGCGAGCTGCTCGATCTCAGCATCAACGAAACGCTGGCGCGTACGACGATGACGTCGCTGACCACGCTCATGGCGCTATTCGCGCTTTACTTCTTCGGCGGCAAGGTCATCGCCGGCTTCACCGCCGCCATGATCTGGGGGATTGTGGTCGGCACCTACTCGTCGATCTTCGTTGCGGCGCCGCTGCTGCTGCGGCTGGGACTGCGGCGCGGCGGCGAGGACAAGGCAGCGGAAGCCGCCCGACCCTGAGCCGCGGGGCCGTCCGATGGACATCACCCCCGATCTTCCCACCGGTCGCAAGCTGATCGAGAGTTACGGCGACGGCGGATTTCGCATCGACGGCGTGCACTTCGCGGGCTCGGTCCTGGTCTTTCCCGCGCGGGTCTCGCCCTGGCCGGTGACGCGCATCGAGGCGGCGGACGTCGAGAGTTTCGCCGAGGTGCTCGCCGAATCGCCGAAGATCGAGATCCTGGTCGTCGGTTGCGGCGCCCGTCTGCTCAGGCTTCCGCGGGAGTTGCGCGAAAATCTGCGCGCCGCCGGCCTCGCCGCCGATTTGATGAACACGGGCGCGGCCTGTCGCACCTTCAACCTGCTGCTCGTCGAGGACCGCCGTGTCGCCGCGGCGCTGATCGCGGTGGCGTGATCGTGGCGTCCCCCGTTTGGGACCCGGCGCAATACGCGCGGTTCGCGGACCAGCGGATGCGCCCGGCGCGCGACCTCATCGCCCGCATTCCGCTCGATGCGCCCGGGATCGTCTTCGACCTCGGCTGTGGCCCGGGCAACGTCACCGCGCTGCTCGCGGCGCGCTGGCCGGGCACGCGGATCGTCGGCATCGACAATTCTCCAGCGATGATCGCCCGCGCGCGGCGAACGAGCGCCGCCGTCGACTGGCGCGAGGCCGACATCGCCGGGTGGCGTTCGCCGCGCCCCGCCGACCTGATTTTCGCCAACGCCTCGCTGCAGTGGCTCGACGACCACGCGGCGCTGTTCGCACGACTGATCGGCGCGCTTGCGCCGGAGGGCGTGATTGCGGTGCAGATGCCGCGCAACTTCGACGCGCCTTCGCACCGCTGCATGACGGAGACGATCGAGTCCGGACCGTGGCGCGAACGGCTGGCGCGCGCCCGGCCGGACTGGCCGGTGGCGACGCCCGAAGCGTACTACGCGATGCTGGCGCCGCACGCGCGCCGCCTCGACATCTGGGAGACGGTCTATCTGCACGCGCTCGAAGGCGACAACCCGGTGGTCGAATGGACCCGGGGAACGGGCCTCAAGCCGTTTCTCGATGCGCTCGACGACGAGGACGAACGCGCCGCCTTTCTCGCCGATTACGCCGCGCGGATCGCCCGCGCCTATCCCCGACGCTCCGACGGGCGCACGCTGTTGCCTTTCCGCCGCCTGTTCATCGTCGCCGTACGACGTTGAGCGCAACCGGACGAGAACGCCCTTGCCGGCGGGCTAAGAGCGAGATGTGGTGAGATTGAACCATTCTGACGGAGCGCATTTGCGACAAGGTCAAGGGGTTTGGCGCCGCCCA
>JBHHZM010000055.1:0-20046 GCA_046758065.1 Alphaproteobacteria bacterium
GCAACGCGGGAACTCGAACAACACCGCCTTGCCTTCCGCCGGGATGAAGGCGTAGCGCGCCGCGTTGTGCATCACCCAGACCGTCATGTTGCGGCTGCCGGTGGCATAGCGGATGTTGATCGGATCGAACAGGACGATGGCGCCGTAATCGCGTTTTTTGAGCTCGTTCTGGACGCGTTCGAGCCGGTAGGCGCGCATCCGCGCCATGTCGATCTGTTGCTCGGTGTCCTTGAGACCGGCGCCCGGCGTCTTGCGGGCAAGATAGGTGGGGTCCGAATGACTCATGGCGTACCTCCATCGAAACAGCCGCCCGGCGTCGCGAGCGGCCTGGGAATACCCGTTTCGTCGCGAAAGACGGAAATCGCCCGTGCGGCGCCATCCGCGCCGGCGGGCATCGTCGGCTCGCCTTTTTCCCGGGCCGATCGAGCGAAGCTATGACCGAAGTCTTTCGTTTTCGGGGTCGTAGGGGCTTTCGGCGACCACCGTGACTCCGTGCCGGGCGCCGAGCACGTCCATCTCGAGCTCGCTGCCCTCATCGGCAAGGGTTGGCGGCACCATCGCCAGCGCCAGGGACTTGTCGAGCCGGGGACCGTAGTTCCCCGAGGTGGCGCGCCCGACCATCTTGCCGTCCTTGAACACCGGGTTGTTGCCCAGTGGATCGGCGTCGGTCACGTCGTGGACTTCCAGGGTCACGAGCCGGTTCGCGAAACCCCGCTGCTGCCACGCGACCAGGGCGTCGCGGCCGATGAAGTCGCCCTTGTTGGGGTGCACGAAGCGTTGCAGGCCGGATTCGAATGCCGCGTATTCGATCGAGAGTTCGGTTCCAACCATGCGATAGGACTTTTCCATCCTGAGCATGTCCATGGCGCGAATGCCGAAGGGTTTGAGCCCCAGATCGCCGCCCGCGTCGATCAGCGCGTCGAAGATGTGGTTCTGGTAGACGACGGGATGGTGGATCTCCCAGCCGAGCTCGCCGACGAAGTTGACCCGCGCGGCCCGCGCCGGCGCCATGCCGACCACGATTTCCTGCGACGAAAGCCAGGGAAACGCCGCGTTGGAGAGGTCGGCCTCGGTCACGCGGCTCAGCAGCTCGCGCGCCTTCGGCCCGGCGACCACGAGGACGCCGACGCCGTTGGTGAGGTTCTCGAAGTGAACCGAGCCGTCGTCCGGCATGTGCTTCCTGATCCAGTCGTGATCGAGCCTTTGGTAAACGCCGGCCGAAACCAGATAAAAGGAATCATCGGCCTCGCGCGTGACGGTGAACTCGGAGTGCACGCCGCCGCGCGTGTTGAGCGCATGGCACAGGCCGACGCGACCGATCTTCCTGGGCAGCCGGTTGGCCAGCAGGCGGTCGAGGAAAGCCTCCGCTCCGGGACCCGAAACCCGGCACTTGGCGAACGCCGTCATGTCGAGGAGACCGACGTTCTCGGCGACGTTTTTCGCTTCGTTGACCGAATGCTCGAACCACTTCGAGCGGCGGAACGACCAGTGATCTTCCCGGGGTACGCCCTCGGGCGCGAACCAGTTGGCCCGCTCCCAGCCGAACTTCTGGCCGAACACGGCGCCCATATTCTTCAGGCGCTCGTAGCACGGCGGGGTGCGCAGCGGCCGGCCCGCCGGACGCTCTTCGTCCGGGAAATGGATGACGAAGACGTGTTCGTAGGCCTCCTCGTTCTTCTTGATCAGGTAGCCCTTGGTCGCGTAGTCGCCGAAACGCCGCGGCTCGACCCCCAGCATGTCGATGGTGGGCTCGCCCTCGACGATCCACTCGGAAAGCTGCCAGCCGGCGCCGCCGGCGGCGGTGATGCCGAAGCTGTGGCCCTCGTTGATCCAGAAGTTGGGAAGGTCCCAGGCCGGTCCGACCAGCGGATTGCCGTCGGGGGTGTAGGTAATGGCGCCGTTGAACACCTGCTTGACGCCCACTTCGCCGAACGCGGGCACGCGGTTGATCGCGGCCTCGATATGGGGTTCGAGCCGGTCCACATCCTCCTGGAAGAGTTCGTACTCGGCGTCGTCCGAGGGGCCGTCGACGTAGCAGCACGGCGCGCCTTTCTCGTAGGGACCGAGCAGCAGGCCGCCGGCTTCCTCGCGCATGTACCAGGAACCGTCGGATTCGCGCAGCACCCCCATCTCGGGCAGGCCCTGTTCGTGGCGTTTGACGATCTCGGGATGGGGTTCGGTGACGATGTACTGGTGTTCGACCGGGATGACCGGAATATCGAGCCCCACCATGGCGCCGGTCCGGCGGGCGAAGTTGCCGGTGGCGGAGACCACGTGCTCGCAGGTGATGTCGCCCTTGTCGGTCTTCACCAGCCATTCGCCGCCCGCGGTCCGTTCGATGCCGGTCACCGTGGTGTTGCGATTGATCTCGGCGCCTCCCTGACGCGCGCCCTTGGCCATGGCTTGCGTGACGTCGGCGGGCTGGATGTAACCGTCGTCGGGATGATTGATCGCGCCGACCAGGCCCTCGACGTTGCACAGCGGCCAAATCTCCCTGACCTGCTCGGGAGTCAGGAAATCGACGCGCACGCCGATGGTCGCCGCAACCCCGGCGTACTGGCGGTACTCGTCCATCCGGTCCCGGTTCATGGCGAGGCGGAGGTTGCCGACCTTGCGGAAGCCCGCGTTGAGGCCGGTCTCTTGCTCGAGGGTCTGGTAGAGCTGGACCGCGTATTTGTGGAGCTGACCGACGCTGTAGCTCATGTTGAAGAGCGGCAACAGGCCCGCCGCATGCCAGGTCGAGCCCGAGGTGATCTCCCTGCGCTCCACCAGCACCACATCCGACCAGCCCTTCTTGGTCAGATGATAAAGCGTCGAAACGCCGACGGCGCCGCCGCCGATCACAACCACCCGCGCGTGCGATTTCATGGTCCGCCTCCTCTCAAACCCGGCCCCTCGCCGGGCCCGGCCGTGACCGGCCTTGTCGTTGGTTTACCGGGAAAACCTAGCAAAACACAATACCCCCCGCCAGCGTGCGGTAATGCCGCGCCGGTTCCCATCTAGCGTCGCACCGCGAAGCCGGGCTTGCTCAGGCGCGACACCGATTGGTCGCTTCCCGGCGGGTTCGATCGTCGGCATCGACGCCGATGCGAGACTCTGGCACGATGAAGGCGAGTTGAAATCGTCCGCCACAGCGGGCACGAGCGAGGGAGGATGGAAATGGCCGTTGCACGCGTCACCAAGATCACCGCCGCGTCGCCCGAAAGCTTCGACGCCGCCGTTCGCGAAGGACTCAGTCGCGCAAGCGCGTCGCTCCACGGAATCACCGGGCTGCACGTTCTCGAGCAGAAGGCAAGGGTAACGGACGGCCGCATCGACGAGTACCGGGTGACGATAGAAATTACCTTCGTGCTCGACGACTAGCGGAACGCCGGCGGGCCTAGCTGCCTGTGCGGCGTCGGGCCGCTATCTTCCGTTGGCTCAGAACGCCTTGCAGAGCCTGAGCGAGTCGTAGATCGCGGCGTGGATGTTGCGGCTGGCGACCGCATCGCCGACGCGGAACAGCCGGAACGCCCCTTCCGCATTGGCGACGATCTCCTGCTGCCGCCCCGCCACCAGCGCGTCGATGTCGATTTCGCCATGGTTCGTCGCCTGCGGCTTGAGCGCGAAGTAGAGGTCGTCGGCGGGAAGCGTGCCGTACTCGATGACGACCTGATCGATTCGGCGCTCTTCCCGTTGGTGCGTGTAATCGTTGAGGAGATCGGCCACCAGCGCGTTGCCTTCGCGGCGCACCCCGAGCAGACGGCGGTCGGTCGTCACGACGACCCCCTTTTCGTAGAAGGTCTTCAGGATGGCGGGGTAGTTGGTGCCGCCGATGTCCGGTCCGACCTGCCGGTCGGGCGTGACGAACTCGACGCCAACCCCGGCGTCGGCGAGAAACTCGGCGCAGCTCGGGCCGGGCTCGCGCCCGTTCTCATCGTAGAGCAGCACCGAAGCGGCCGGCGCGACCTGACCGTCGAGGATGTCCCAGCTCGTGGCGACGAGGTCGTCGCCGAATTCGAGGAAATTCGCGTTGGGAACGCCGCCGGTCGCGATGACGACGATGTCCGGTGTCTCGGCCAGCACGTCCTCGGCCTCGGCGAAACGGTTGAAACGCATCTCGACGCCGGCCCGCTCGGCCTCGCCCGCCAGCCAGTCGACAACGCCGATGAGATCGCGGCGGCGCGGCGCTTTCGACGCCGTCACCACCTGTCCGCCCGGCCCGCCGGCGGCCTCGAAGAGGACGACCTCGTGGCCGCGCAGCGCGCTGACCCGCGCCGCTTCGAGCCCGGCGGGTCCGGCGCCGACGACGACGATCCGGCGCGCCGGCCCGGCCGACTTCGGGACCACATGCGGCATGGTTTCCTCGCGTCCGGTCGCCGGGTTGTGCAGGCAGTAGGCCGCGCCGATGTGGTAGATCTGGTCGATGCAGTAGCCCGCGCCGACGCAGGGGCGGATGCGCGCCTCCTCGCCCCGTTCGAGCTTGGCGACGATGTGCGGATCGGCCATATGGGCGCGGGTCATGCCCACCATGTCGACCGCGCCGCTCTCGACCGCGTGCCGCGCCGTCGCCACGTCGCTGATGCGCGCCGCGTGGAAGACCGGCAGGCCGAAGGCCTCCTTGACCTTGCGCGTGACGTCGAGAAACGGCGCGGCCGGCGTGCCCATGACCGGGATGACGTGGCTCAGTCCCTCGTCGCTGTCGACGTGGCCGACGATGACGTTGAGAAAATCGACCATGCCGGTGGCGACGATCCGCCGGACGATCTCGAAGCCCTCGGTCTCGTCGAGACCGCCGCGCATCCGTTCGTCGACCGCCAGGCGGATGCCGACGATGTAATCGGGACCGACCCGTTCGCGGATCGCCTCAAGCACCTCGATCCCGAAGCGCATGCGGTTTTCGAGCACGCCGCCGTAGGCGTCGTCGCGACGGTTGGTCGCCGGCGACAGGAAGGCATCGAACAGATGGCCGTAGGCCTCGACTTCGACGCCGTCGAGGCCGCCTTCCCTGGAGCGCCCCGCCGCGGCGCCGTAGGCGCGGGCGATCCTCTTCAGGTCCTCGACCTCGGCCTGCTTGGGGAAGCTGCGGTGCGCCATCTCGCGGACGCAGGAAGCCGACAGCACCGGCAGCCAGTGCTCGTTCGCCCAACTCGTGCGCCGGCCGAGATGGGTGATCTGGTTCATGATCGCGCAGCCGTGGCGGTGCATCGTTTCCGCGAGCTTGCGGTAATGGGGTATCACGGCGTCGGTCGAGGCGTCGATGTTGCCGAAAGCGGCGGGCGAATCGGGCGCCACCGTGCACGATCCGCCGAACATGCTCAGCGCCAGCCCGCCCTTGGCCTTCTCTTCCTGATAGAGGCGGTAACGCCGTTTCGGCATGCGGTCCTCGGTGTACGCCGGCTCGTGCGCGGTCGACAGCACCCGGTTCTTGAGCGTCAGGTGACGAAGCCGGAAAGGCTGGAGAAGGGGGTCGCGCGAAGCCGTCATCGTCGTTCTCTCACCGCGCCATGCGGTCCTGGAGACGGTACCAGATCGAGACCAGCGGCAGAAACCACGGCTTGCCGGTGTAGAACGGCAACGTCGGGAATGCGCCATCGATGAGCGGCGTTCCGGCGTCGCGGTCGCCGAGGATCCTGAGCGCCGTTCTGTGGCCGTAATAGGTTGCCTTGACCACGCCCGAGCCGCAGTAGCCGATCGCGTAGTGCACGCCGTCGTGGACGCCCCGGTGGGGCATGCGATCGAAAGTGAAGGCGACGTTGCCGGACCAGCTATGGGTGATGCGCACGCCGTCGAGCTCGGGAAAGACGCCGATCAGGAAGCGGCGGAGCGTCGCCCCCGTGCGGCGCGGGTCTTCGTCACCGCCGTAGGCCGCGCGGCCGCCGAACAGGATGCGCGCGCCGTCGGGCGACGGCCGGAAGTAGTAGAGGATTTTCTTCGAATCCGCGATCATCCGCGCCCGCGGCATGAGCCGCCGCATGACCTCGGGCGCGAGCGGCTCGGTGGCGATCATGAAGCTGCCGACGGGGACGAGCCGGCGGCGGAACCACGGCGTGGCGCCGCCGGTATAGCCGTTGGTGGCGACGATCACCTCGCCCGTTGCAAGGCTTCCGCGCGCGCTCGCGACCGTGAAGCCGCCGCCGTCGCGACCGATGCCGGTCACCGGCGCGTTGGCGGCGACCGTCGCGCCGGCGGCAATGACGCGCTCGAACAGTCCCTGATGAAAGAGCGCCGGATGCAGCCCGCCGTCGCGATGGATCACCCGTCCGCCGTGATAGAAATCGCTGCCGATCTCCGCCTGCTGCTCGCCGCGCGGCACCATGTCAGCCTCGATCCCGACGTGTTTGCGCAACAGCTCGGTCTCGCGCGCCATCGCCTCGTAATGCGCCGGCGTGTGCGCGCCGACGAAGCGGCCCATGCGCGAAAACCGGCAGTCGATCCGTTCGCGCGCGACCAGATCGGCGAGATAATCGAGCGCCGCCTGACCGTCCCGGTAGATCGCGGTCGCGGCGGCGAGGCCGAGCTTTTCGCTGAGCGCCCCGAAGCCGATCTTGAACGAACCGCCGCACATGCCGCCGTTGCGCGAGCTTGCGCCGCAACCGGGATCGCCCGCCTCGAAGACGACGACGCTACGCCCGGCGCGCGCCAGGGTCAGCGTCGCCGAGAGCCCGCTGAAGCCCGAGCCGACGACAGCGACGTCCGCCTTCGCGGGCAGTTCGACCGGCGCCAGGACGGGACGGGGCGCGGCCTCCCACCAGTAGGGCTCGGGCTTGAAGTCGGGCGCGAAGACCGCGTCCTCCACGGGCATGTTCTCCCTCATTTCCCACCGGTCAGCATGCCCCAGCCCGGTTCGCGGAACAAGCATGCAAGGCTTGGTTAAGAAAGGGAAAACCCCGAATCGAAGCCTATGCAGTTTGAGCATGACTGCCGCGCGAATCGGGCAATTGTCGCACCCGTCGGGAACGCCTATCTGCCCCCGTGTAGGAACGCCCTCAGCAAATCGGAGACACGGTCATGGGCAACATCGTCAGGAAGATCCGCCGCTGGCGCGACGAGACGGTCTCGCGCGGTCAGCTCGCCCGGCTCGACAAACGCCTGCTCGACGACATCGGCATGGTCCGCGGCGACATCGAGCGGGTCGTCCGCCACCTTCGGTAGTCGGCGAAGCCCGTCTCCGCCGCACTATCCCGCGAAAAGGAACGCCGGCGATGAAGCACCTGCTGGTCAATCTGCGCCGCCGGCGCGCCGAAAAGCTGTCGCGCGGCCAGCTTGTCCGCTTCGATCACGAGACCCTCGCCGATCTCGGCATCGCCCGCAGCGACATCCACCGGTTGGTGCGCAACCTCACCTGACATCCAAGTGTCGGAGCAGATTTACGGGCGGGACGCCACCGGCGTTGCCGCCCGTAGTCTGTTGGCGATCGGCCTCCGGGCGGTTAGTGTGCTTCAAGATTGGGTGAGTCACCGCTCCCCTAGTCATTGCCGGGCTTGACCCGACAATCCATGGACCCCCGGGTCAAGCTCGGGGGTGACGCTAGGGCAAGGCGATTCCCTTCAATCTTGATCTGCTCTAGGGTTCGGCAAAGAACTGAACCACGCCGTGGTACGGGAGAACGGGACATGAGCGAGGAACGGGCGACGCGGCGGCGGGCGCGCGGCGGCAGCGAGGCGCGCAGGGCGGCGCGCGGGCGGCGCGAGATCGCGCAACTTCCCTACATCACCCGCGGGATTCCGCTGACCGAGGTGCTATCCGAGGAAGGCCTCGAGATCATCGAGAACAACGCCGAGACCATCCTTGAGGAGATCGGCATCGAGTTCCGCGAGGACGCCGAGGCGCTCGACTTGTGGAAAGAGGCGGGGGCCGACGTCGACGGCGAGCGCGTGCGTCTGCCGCGGGGTCTTGCGCGCACGCTGCTCGAAACCGCGCCGCGCCAGTTCACCCAGCACGCGCGCAACCCCGACCGCAGCGTCGAGATCGGCGGTCCGCACACCGTATTCGCCCCGGTCTACGGACCGCCCTTCGTGCGCGACCTCGACAAGGGCCGGCGCTACGCGACCCTCGAGGACTTCCGGAATTTCGTCAAGCTCGCCTACATGACGCCGGCGATGCACCATTCGGGCGGCACGGTCTGCGAACCGGTCGACGTGCCCGTGAACAAGCGCCATCTCGATATGGTCTACAGCCATATTCGATATTCGGACAAACCCTTCATGGGGTCGGTGACCCATCCCGAGCGCGCCGCCGATTCGGTGGCCATGGCGAAGCTCGTCTTCGGCGCCGATTTCGTCGACCGGAACTGCGTGCTCGTCAACCTTATCAACGCCAACTCGCCGATGGTCTTCGACGCGACCATGCTCGGCGCGCTCAAGGTCTACGCGCGGGCCAATCAGGCCGTCGTGGTCTCGCCCTTCATCCTCGCGGGCGCCATGAGCCCGGTGACGGTCGCCGGAACGCTCGCCCAACTGTTCGCCGAGGCGCTCGCCGGCATGGCCTTCGCCCAGCTCGTGCGGCCCGGCGCGCCGGTGGTGTTCGGCACCTTCGCCAGCTCGATCTCGATGCAGTCGGGCGCGCCCACCTTCGGCACGCCGGAACCGACGCTGGTGCTGTTCGCCGCCGCCCAGCTCGCCCGCCGGCTCGGCGTGCCGTTCCGCTCGGGCGGCTCGCTTTGCGGCTCGAAAGTGGCCGACGCGCAGGCCGCGTACGAGAGCGCGCAAACCCTGCTTCCCACCGTGCTCGCGGGCGTGAATTTCGTGCTGCACGCGGCCGGCTGGCTCGAAGGCGGGCTGGCGTCGAGTTACGAGAAGTTCGTCATGGACGCCGACCAGATCGGCATGATGCAGGTGCTCGCCAAGGGCGTCGATCTCTCGGACAACGGGCAGGCGTTCGACGCCATCCGCGAGGTCGGACCCGGCAGCCATTACCTGGGCTGCGCCCACACCCAGGCCAACTTCGAGACCGCTTTTTATCGCTCGTCCATCGCCGACAACAATTCGGTCGAGCAATGGCAAGCCGAGGGCGCGCTCGACGCCGCCCAGCGCGCCAACGTCCTGTGGAAACGGACGCTCGCCGATTACCAGGCCCCGGCGCTCGACGACGGCATCGACGAGGCGTTGCAGGACTTCATTGCCAGGAAGAAGGCGAGCATGCCCGACGCCTTCGCCTGAACCTTGGCCCCGGGTTCCCGGCCGTTGTCGCGGCGCGGTTCGCGACCCATATTTTATTACCGGAACACTATGCGCCGCCGGTCGCGGCGGGCCGCGTGCGACGGCGAGAGGACCATGGAGGACAAATCAGAGATGTTTCGGCAAGGATGGAAAACGACCCTTGGCGCGCGTTTCGGCCTTATGCGTTGCGTCGCCGCCGCCACTCTCCTCCTCGTGGCGGGCTGCGCCGGCCCGAACGGCGGCCTTACCACGGCGATCTCCTACAATCAGGTCGAAAGCGCGTATTCGCCCGGCGAGGTCGGCTATGCGGCCGACGGGCGCGACCTCCGCGTGGTGGTGCGGGGCAAACCGTTCGCCGGCGCCGACAGGGCGGAGCTCGAAGCCGCGGTGATCGACGGCATGGCCAATCAACCCGGCTGGTTCGTCACCAACTATACGACGACGCCGAACGAAACCGCCCGCGACCTTTACCGCGTGGTCTGGTTGTTCGGGGTGACGCCGCAGACCTCGCGCTACGCCATCTGCGGCGCGGCGCCCGGCGACTTCGTCGCGCTCGAGCAGGGCGGTAACACGGTGATGGCCGGCTTTTGCCGCCTGGACCAGCCCTTGACCTACCTCGGCGGCACCCTCGGCGACGTGCGTTCGCTTGACGATCCGCGTTTCAGGAGGTTCGTCACCGTCGCCACGCATATCGTCTTCCCGCGTCTCGACCCCAACCGCGACGGACGCTCGCGCGAGGACCTCGACCGCTGACCCCGGCCGTCACCCCCTGACGATCGCGAGGCCGTATTCGCCGGCCGCGTCCTCGAGCCAGGTCCAGAGATAATCGGCGACGCTGCGCTCGACGTAGATGTCGTAGGCCGGCGCCGCGTCGGTCTGGTGCAGGATGACGAGCGCCTTGGCGAGGTGGCTCTGGGCGCAATCGCCGGTCTCGAAGACGCGCGGATGGAGATCGAGCGGGCAGCCCTTCATCAGCACGTCGCGCGCGTGCGACCCGGCGAGGCCGATCACGGTGCGGCCCTCGCTCACGTCGGTGACCGCGATATGCTGCCCGTCGAGCGCGGCGCGCAACGCCTCGACGGTCTCCGCCTCGCCGTCCGGCGGCGTGACTATGAGCCACTCGTTGGGGCAGAGCCAGAACGCCGTGCGCCCCTCCGTTCCGGTCGAGGTGTTGGGCTTGGTCGGCGGTTCGAAGCCGAGGGCGCGCTTGACTGCGTCGCGGAACTTCTTGGTCGGTTCGCCGCGCAGATTGAGCTTGCCGACGAAGCGCCGCTCGCAGAGAACGACGCCGGCGTCGCCGGGATCGTCGACGGCGCGGGCGTCGAGGTGCAGATGGTCGAGCACGCCGAGGCGCTGATACGATTCAGCCACGCAGCCGCTCCCCTTCAGGATCGTAGAACACCGGCGCGGTGACCTCGGCGCGCACCGTCTCGTCGGGCAGGGAAATCGTCACCGTCTCGCCGTGGCGACCGTGGCCGCCCTTGAGCACCGCCATCGCGATCGAGCGTCCGAGAACCGGGCTCCAGTAACTCGACGTGACGTGGCCTTCCATCGGCATCGGCGGTTCGGGTCTGACCTCGGAGACGATCTGCGAGCCCTCGGGTACCACCTTCCTGGGATTTTCGGCCAACAGGCCGACGAGCTGCTTGCGGTCGCTGCGTCGGGTGTCGGAACGGTCGAACGAGCGCTTGCCGATGAAGTCCTTCTTTTTCTTGCTGACGATCCAGTCCATGCCGAGGTCCTGCGGCGTGAGCGTGCCGTCGGTGTCGTGGCCGACGACGATAAAGCCTTTCTCGGCGCGCAGGACGTGCATCGCCTCGGTGCCGTAGGGCGTGATGCCGTACTTGGCGCCCGCCGTCATGATCGCCCGCCACAGGCCGACGCCATAGGTCGAGGGTACGTTGATCTCGTAGGCGAGCTCGCCCGAAAAGCTCACCCGGAAAACGCGCGCGGGGATCCCTGCGACCGTGCCCGCGCGCCAGGACATGAAGGGGAAAGCAGCCGGCGCGAGGTCGATGTCGTCGCACAGCTCGGCGAGCAGCCGGCGCGCGTTAGGACCGACGATCGCCACCACCGCCCACTGCGTCGTCACCGAGGTGCACCAGACCTTGAGCCGGGGCCACTCGGTCTGCAGCCATTCCTCGAGCCAGGCGAGCACCCGCGCCGCGCCGCCGGTGGTGGTCGTCATGTGGTAGTGATGCTCGTCCAGCCGCGAGGTGACGCCGTCGTCGAACACCATGCCGTCCTCGCCGAGCATCAGGCCGTAACGGCAGCGCCCCACTTCGAGCTTGCTCCAGGCGTTGGTGTAGACGCGGTTGAGAAGCTCGACCGCGTCGCGTCCCTGAATGTCGATCTTGCCCAGCGTGGTCGCGTCGAAGACGGCGAGCCCGTTGCGCACCGCGAGGCACTCGCGGTTGACCGCGTCGCGCATGGTCTCGCCGGCGCGCGGATAGTACCACGGGCGCTTCCACTGCCCGACGTCCTCGAACACCGCGCCGTTGGCCTCGTGCCACTGGTGCATCGGCGTCTGGCGCACCGGCTCCCACAGCTTGCCGACGTTGCGCCCGGCCAGCACGCCGTAGCCGACCGGCGTGTACGGCGGCCGGAACGTGGTGGTGCCGACGGCCGGTATTTCGGAATCCGTGATCTGCGCCATGAGGGCGAGCGCGTTGACGTTGCTGGTCTTGCCCTGATCGGTACCCATGCCCGTGGTGGTGTAGCGTTTGAAGTGCTCGATCGAGGCGTAGCCCTCGCGCACGGCCAACGCCACGTCGGCGGCGGTGACGTCGTTCTGGAAATCGACGAAATGCTTCGTCCCCCGCCCCTTGGCGCCGGGCGCGGGCACCCGCCAGAGCGCCCGGATCGGCCGGCTTTCGGGCTCGGGCGCGGCCGGTGCGGCGGGGGCCTTGCCTGTGGCGAACCCCGCGGCCGCGGCCGCGTCGCGACCCGCGGCAAAGCCTTCGGCCAGACAGTCGGCGAGATGGAACGCGCCGTTCGCCGCGCCGGCCGAATGCTCGGGGTGCCAGGACTGACCGGGGACAAAGCACGTCTTCTCCTCGTCGTAGCGCAGCCTGCCGCGCGACTGCGAGAACAGGTGCACCGCCGGGTTCCAGCCCCCCGACATGCAAACGAGATCGCAACTGACGCGCCGGGCGGCGCCGCTCAGGCCGTCGCCCGCTTCGTTGAGCCCCATGATCTCGACCGCCTCGACGCCCTTGGCGCCGTGGGTGGCGACGATGGCGTGACCACCGAGGATCTCGGTGCCGCGCGCGCGCAGCCGCTCGGCGAGCTCGCCCCGGGGCTCGGGCCTGAGATCGACCAGCGCCGGCACGGTCACGCCGGCCTCGGCAAGATCGAGCGCGGCGCGGTAGGCGCTGTCGTTGTTGGCGAAGACGACCGCCCGGTTCCCCGGTCGCGCGGCGTAGCGGTTGACGTAGGTCTGCGCGGCCGCGGCCAGCATGACGCCCGGACGGTCGTTGTCGGCGAACACCAGCGGGCGTTCGTGCGCCCCGGTGGCGAGCACCACCTGCCCGGCCCGCACCCGCCACAAACGCTGGCGCGGCAGCTCGGGCGCGGCGGCGGGACCGAGATGGTCGGTCACCCGCTCGACCAGCCCGAGGTAGTTGTGGTCGTAGTAACCGAACACGGTGGTGCGCGTCAGCAGCCGCACCTCCGACATCGCCTCGAGTTCGGCGACCGCCTGAACGATCCAGTCACCCGCGGGCGCGTCGTCGATCTCGGCCCGGAGACCGAGCAGCGCGCCACCGAGTTCGTTCTGCTCGTCGGCAACCACGACCCGGGCGCCGGTGCGCCCGGCGGCCAGCGCCGCGGCGAGCCCGGCCGGCCCGCCGCCAGCGACCAGCACGTCGCAGTGAAGGTGGCGTCTGTCGTAGCGGTCGGGATCGGGTCCCGGCGGTGCCTTGCCGAGACCGGCGGCGTGACGGATGACGTATTCGTAGCGCATCCACAGGCTCGCCGGCCACATGAAGGTCTTGTAGTAGAAGCCCGAAGGCAGGACGCGCGCGAACCGGCCGTTGATCGCGCCGACGTCGAACTCGAGGCTCGGCCAGCAGTTGACGCTCGTCGCCTCAAGCCCGGCGTAGAGCTCGATCTGGGTGGCGCGCAGGTTGGGTTCGGTGCGCACGCCCCGGCCAAGCTGGACGATGGCGTTGGGTTCCTCGGCGCCGGCGCTCAGGATCCCGCGCGGGCGGTGATACTTGAAACTGCGTCCGACCAGACGCACGCCGTTGGCGATCAGCGCCGAGGCCAGCGTGTCGCCGGCGCAGCCCCTGTAGGACTTGCCGTTGAACGTGAAATCGAGGCTGTGGCCGCGGTCGATGCGGCCGCCCTCCGACACCCGCCGGTCGGTCACGTCCCGGCCTCCGGCGGCTTTTCGCCCATCTTGTAGACGGCGGTGATGACGTGGGTGAAGGTGTCGCGTTCGACGTTGAACCAGCGCCGGCAGCCGTGGGCGTGCATCCAGCGCTCGCGATGCGGGCCCTTGGGATTGCTGCGCATGAAGAGGTATTCGGCCCACGCCCCGTCGTCGAGCCTGGCGGGATTCTTCGGACGGTCGATATGCGCCTCGCCGCCGTACGAGAACTCGGTGGCGTCGCGCGGACCGCACCAGGGGCATTCGATCAGGAACATCGTGTCACGACCGTCCGGCCCGCCCGGCCTTCAATGCGCCACCCCGGCGGCGCCGTGCTCATCGATGAGGCGCCCCGAGGTGAAGCGTTCGAGCGCAAACGGCTCGTTGAGCGGATGCGGCCGGTCCTGCGCGATGGTATGGGCGAAGCACCAGCCCGAGCCGGGCGTCGCCTTGAAGCCGCCGGTGCCCCAGCCGCAGTTGATATAGAAGCCCTCGACCGGGGTCTTGCCGACGATCGGGCTGGCGTCGGGGCAGACGTCGACGATACCCGCCCACTGACGCATCATCCTGACCCGACTGACGATCGGGATCAGCTCGATCACGGCGGCCATCATATCTTCGACCGTATGCAGGCCGCTGCGCTGGGCGTAGGAATTATGCGCGTCGATGCCCGCGCCCATCACCAGCTCGCCCTTGTCCGACTGGCTGATATAGACGTGCACCGTGCCCGACATGACGACGGTGTGGAGCACGGGTTTCAGGGGTTCCGACACCAGCGCCTGAAGCGGATGGCTTTCGACCGGCAGGCGCAACCCGACCATGCCGGCGATGACGCTCGAATGGCCGGCGGTGACCGAAGCGACCTTGCCCGCCTTGATGAAGCCTCTGGTGGTCTCGACCCCGGTGACGCGGCCGCCGTCGCGGCGAATCCCGGTGACCGCGCATTGCTGGATGATGTCGACCCCGCGTTCGTCCGCGGCGCGCGCAAAACCCCAGGCGACCGCATCGTGGCGGGCGACGCCGCCGCGTCGTTGCAGCGATGCGCCGACGATCGGATAGCGCGCCGTCGGCGAGGTGTTGAGGATGGGGCAGAACGCCTTGATTTGCGCCGGTGTCAGGAACTCGGAATCGATGCCGTTGAGGCGGATCGCGTTGACCCGCCGGTTGAGATCGCGCAGGTCGTGCTGGTTGTGCGCCAAGTTCAGCACCCCGCGCTGGCTGAACATGAGGTTGAAATTGAGATCCTGGCTCAACCCCTCCCACAGCTTGAGCGACTTCTCGTAGATCCCGGCGCTCTCGTCCCACAGATAGTTCGAGCGCACGACGGTTGTATTGCGGCCGGTGTTGCCGCCGCCGAGCCAACCCTTCTCGATCACGGCGACGTTGGTGACGCCGTGCTCCTTGGCGAGGTAGTAGGCGGTGGTAAGCCCGTGCCCGCCGCCGCCGATGATGACGACATCGTATTCCGGCTTCGGTTCGGGACTGCGCCAGGCCCGCGGCCAGTTCTGGTGGTAGTCGCGGGCGTTCCGGATCAGGCTGAAGATCGAATACTTGGCCTTGGCCATCGTTTTCCTACAGGCTCGAGCGCGCGCCATGCGCGCCGGACGGGCGGCCGCTCGACATTCCGTTTGATGCCCGAGTACGCCCGCCGGCGCAAGCGAGATTATTCGGCGGCCGCCTCCTTGGTCTGGAAGATCGGCTCGGCTTGGCGCAGCCGCTCGAGCGGGATGTGGCACTTGATGCGGTGCCCGTCGCCCGCGTCGTGCTCGGGCGGCGGTTCGTTGTCGCAGATATCGCCGATCTTGTGCGGACAGCGGGTGGCGAAACGGCATCCCTTGGGCGGGTTGATGACGCTGGGGATATCGCCCTCGAGCCGGATGCGCTTCTGCTTGACGTCGGGATCGGCGATCGGCACCGCCGAGAGCAGCGCCTCGGTGTAGGGATGGTACGGCGGTTCGAAGATGGCCTGCGCCGGACCGGCTTCCATGATCTGGCCGAGATACATCACCACGATATGATCGGAAAGGTAACGCACCACGCTGAGGTCGTGGCTTATGAACAGCAGCGTGGTGTTGTACTTCTTCTGCACCTCCATCAGGAGGTTGATCACCGCCGCCTGGACCGAGACGTCGAGCGCGGAGACCGGTTCGTCGGCGATCACCATCGACGGGTTGCCGGCGAAGGCGCGGGCGACGGCGATGCGCTGTTTCTGTCCGCCCGAAAGCTGGCGCGGCTTGCGCCGGGCGAACTCCTTCGGCAGGCGAACCACGTCGAGCAGCTCGGCGACCATCCTGTTGACGTCCTTGCGCCGCGAGGCGAGGCCGAACTTCTTGATCACCCTGCCGATCGCGCCGCCGACGCTGTGGCTCGGGTTGAGCGTGCCGTCCGGGTTCTGGAACACCATTTGCAGCGCCGCGATGAGCTCGGGCTCGCGCCTCTCGACCGGGATCGCCGCAATGTTTTCGTAGTTGAAGGTGATCTTGCCCGCGGTTGCCGTTTCGAGACCGGTGAGAACCTTGGCGAAGGTCGACTTGCCGCAACCCGATTCGCCGACGATCGCCACGGTCTGACCGCGCCGGGCATTAAAGCTGACGCCTTCGTTGGCCTTGACGTAGCGGGTCGACTTGCCGGTGATGATCGACTTCAGCGACATGTCGCGCAGCTCGAAGAATTTGCTCATCGCCTCGATACGCAGCACCTCGGCGGGCACGCGCCGGCGGGCGAGGGCGACCGTGGCGTCGGGCGGCGGCGGCTCGTCAACGATCTCCCTCCAACGCAGGCAGCGGGCGCGATGGGAGGAACTGTCCCCGATGTTCTCGATCTCGATACGGTCGCCGTCGCAGACCCCCGGCTCGAAGTAATCGCAGCGCGGACCGAAGGCGCAACCGGGCGGCCGTTCGTGCGGCAGCGACACCTGCCCGCGAATTGGCACCAGGGCGCGGGCGCTCTTGTCCGCATGGAGCGTGGGGATGCAGTCGAACAGACCGTACGTATAGGGGTGCTTGGTGTTCTTGAACACCTCCGCGATGGTGCCTTCCTCGGCCATCTCGCCCGCGTACATCACGCCCACGCGGTCGCACACCTTCACGATCAGGCCGAGGTTGTGCGAGATGTAGATCAGCGTGGTGTCGTACTTCTTGCGCAAGTCGGCGATGAGGTCGATTACCGCGGCCTCGACGGTGACGTCGAGCGCCGTCGTCGGTTCGTCGAGCAAGAGCAGCGAGGGGTTCGACAGGAACGCCATGCCGATGACGACGCGTTGCTGCTGGCCGCCCGAAATCTGGTGCGGATAACGCTTCATGACCGTTTCGGGGTCCGGCATGTTGACGTCGCTCAACACCTTGATCGCGCGATCGTACGCCTCCTTCTCCGAGACGCCCTCGTGGAAGATGGGCACCTCCATGAGCTGGCGGCCGATGGTCAGGCTGGGATTGAGCGCGCTCATGGGTTCCTGGTAGACCATGGCGATCTTTGCCCCCCGAAGCCGGCGCATCTCCACGGGGCTGAACTCGGTCATGTCGCGACCCTCGAACAGGATGCGGCCGCGGACGATGGCGCCGTTGCCGCCGAGGTAGTTCATGATCGCCATCGCCACGGTCGACTTGCCGCAGCCCGATTCGCCGACCAGGCCAAAGCTCTCGCCCCGGTGCAGGGTGAGCGAGAAGTCGGGCACCGCCGGGATCTCGCCGGCGCGCACGAAGTACGAGATACCGAGGTTCTCGATCTGCAGGACGGGTACGTCGTCGCTCATCCGGTTTTCCTCTTCTCCCCGGCCAGGCACTCAGTCACGCAGGGAAATCTCGCGCAGGCCATCGGCGAGAAGGTTGAAGCCGATGACCAGGCTGGAGATCGCAACGCAAGGCAGAATAGCCATGTGCGGCCACACCACGATCATCGCCGTGGTGTCCTTGACCATGCCGCCCCAGTCGGGATCCGGCGGCGGCAGGCCGAGACCGAGAAAGCCGAGAACGCCGATGGTGATGATCGTGTAGCCCATCCGCACGCAGGCATCGACGATCAGCGGCCCGCGCGCATTGGGGAGCAACTCGACCACCATGATGTAGATCGGCCGCTCGCCGCGGATCTTGGCGGCGTCGACGTATTCCTGATTGCGCAGATCCAGCACCATGCCGCGGACGATGCGGCCGATGCCGGGCGACGACGCCAGGGTAACGGCGACGATGATGTTGAGCATCGACGGCCCGACGGTCGAGATCAGGATGATGTAGAGGATGAGCACCGGGAACGACAGGATGATGTCGGACACGCGGCTGATGAGGCTGTCGACCCAGCCGCCCAGATAACCCGCCAGCATGCCCATGAGGCAGCCGACGATGTAAGCGCTCAGCACGGCGAGCGGCGCGACGATAAACACCGTGCGCGCGCCGAAGGCCAGCCGCGCCCACAGGTCACGGCCGAGATGGTCGGTCCCGAGCGGGTGATTCGCCCACGGCCACCAGCCGGGCGTCGGGTCGGCGAGCGCGGTGAAATCCTGGGCGTTGGGATCGAACGGCGTCAGCAGCGGCGCGAAGATTGCCGTCAGAAGCCAAAACGCGATCAACAGCACGCCGACGACCGCCACCGGGGATTCGCGCAGCATCCCGAGCCAGACGACGATTCCCCTGATCAGGTAGTAGAGACTTTCGAGGATCCGGTTGGCGATGTCGTAGAGGGTCCCGAACAACCACACCAGCATGTCGTCGGGCGCGACGTTGGGGTCCCTCTTGACCGGTTCACCGGTCCTGTCGTTGTTCACGCGTTCCGTCATGGCGCCCTCTAGGTGAAACGAATTCGCGGATTCAGCAGCATGTAGCCGATATCGCCGATGAGCTGCGTCGTGACCGCGACGACCAGCGCCACCAGCGTCGCCGCCTCGACCAGCGTGATGTCGCCGAACAGCGCGGCCTCGAGCAGCATGCGGCCGAAGCCGGGATAGGCGAAGATCACCTCGGTGACGACCACACCGGTGATCAGCCAGTTGATTTGCAGGAGAATCACCGTGAACGGGGCGATCATCGCGTTGCGCAACGCGTGTCTGAGAATCACCGTACGGTAGGGGAGACCCTTGAGCACCGCCGTACGGATGTAATGCTTGGTCATCACCTCGACCATCGAGCCCCGCACCATGCGCGCGACGTAGCCGAAGTCGTAGAGCACCAGAACCGCGACCGGCAGCACGAGTTGCGAGGCGACTCCCCAGTCCGGAGTCACCTCGAGCGTGCTGGTGCCCGGGAGCCACTCCAGCAGCACCACGAAGATCGACATGAGAAAGACCGCCGAGGCGAACTCGGGAATCGAGGTCAGCGTGATCCCCGTGAGCGACAGCCCGCGGTCCAGCAGACTGCCCTCGCGCATGCCCGAGAGCACGCCGAAGACCATCGACAGGGGCACCATGATGAGAAAGGCGATGCCGGCAAGCATCGCCGTGTTTCCCAGACGGTCCCAGAGAATGACGTTGACCGGGGCCTTGTAGAGCGTCGAATAGCCGAAGTTTCCGAAGTACTGATGGCCGCGTGGGTCCTTGAAGCCGAGTTTGAGCTTGGGATCGGCGAGCGGGTCCTTGATGATTCCCGAGATCACGCCGAGCCAGCGCCCGTAGCGCATCGGCAGCGGATCACCGAGCTTCAGCTTGTCGAAGAGGATCTTCTTCGATTCCTCGCTCGCGTACGGCCCGAGGGTCTTGCTCGCGACGTTGCCCGGCGAGAACTCCATGGCGAAGAACACCAGAAACGACGCCACGACCATCGTCAGCAGCATCAATCCCAGACGTTTGACGATAAACACCGCCATCGGCGTCACTCCCTGTCGGTCGCCCCTTGCGTCTTATTCTTCGGACTCTTCCGGCCCGGTTATTTCGAGCCCGTTGCGGCTTGGCCTCGCTCGCCTCGGACGGCGGCGCGGCAACGCTACGGGCTCGCGGTCAACTCTTGCAATAATTCTGGAGAACATGACGCTGCCTGTCTAGTCAATGTGCGCCACCCTCACCAAAAATCTTGTCGCTGACGCGCCTGAATCCCCCGTCCCGACGGGTTCCGGGCAGCACCTCACGGGAACGTGTTCCCCCGCCGGCCGACCGTTTCGGGCCCGACACCGGGCGACGGACAAGTCTTCGATAAAATTCCGATGAAGCAATCGTGAAACGACGCGAGCGGAAAGAAGGCGCGCGAATCCTATCTTTATTGGTGAGCGAAATACTTTCCCGGCCTTCCTTCGCGGTGTCGGGGAGAAAGCGCCCACAAACGTTCCGGGCTCTTTCGTTCGCTTGAAGAAATCTCGGCGTCCCGCACGATTTAGCAATCGTTAACCTTTGTCATCGAAACTAAGCTTTAACGATACCAGCCATCTCCCGACAAAGGTGGGCCGCCAACCGAGGAGACCGCCTATGGGCCGTTTGGTAACGCGTGTTTTTCCCGACGACGGTGTCGTGCCCGAGAGCGCGCCGGGCGCGTCCGGCGTAGAATCCGACGGCAATCCATTCTTCGCCAGGCTTCTCGCCGCCTACAAGGAAAGCGACGCCGGGCGTTACGAGTTCCT
>JBHHZM010000056.1:0-19864 GCA_046758065.1 Alphaproteobacteria bacterium
GTGTCCCCGGTGATCAAGTCGCATCACCGTGGCCCGCTCCGCTTGCGCCGCGCCGACCTCAACCGTTATTGTCGCGCCGTCTCGACGGAAGCGCCTCCACGCTTCCGGCCGCGCCGGCGCCGGTTCCGGTGAGAGACGGTTCTCGAATGAGGAGGGCAAGGTGCCGTTCGCGTCCCGATCGCGGGAAGGTCGCAGTCTCTTTCTCGTTCCCGACGAACTTCCTGCGACCAGCCACGAAAGCGCGCGTCGACTTTCCCGCCGGTTGGGCTTCCGCCGCCCCGGGCCTGCCGGACAGCGCGGACAGCGTACCCGGTGACGGCGTCCGGATCGCCGGGGCGGCGTGATCCCGGGCTGCACATCGAAGCCGTCGCCGGACGTGCGGGGCGGGCGCGTTTCGTCCGCGTCCCGTGGCCTCTCTACGCCGACGATCCGAACTGGATTCCGCCGCTCCTCGCCGAGCGGTGCGGCCATCTGAACCCGAAGCGCAATCCCTACTTCGCCGACGCCGAGGCCGCTTTCTGGATCGCCGTCCGAAACGGACGCGACGTCGGACGGATCAGCGCCCAGGTCAACCATGCCCACCTCCGCCGCCACGATGACGGCGCCGGCCATTTCGGTTTTCTCGACGCCGAAGACGACGAAGAGACCTTCCGGGCGCTCCTCGCAACGGCGGAAGACTGGCTGCGCGCGCGCGGCATGGCCCAGGTGATCGGCCCGTTCAGCCTGTCGATCAACGACGAATGCGGTCTTCTGGTGCGCGGCTTCGACACCCCGCCGTCGTTGATGATGGGTCATGCCTGGCCCTACTACGCGCGTCGCATCGAGGAACAGGGGTACGCCAAGGTCAAGGACCTGCTGGCTTACGATTACGGCGCCGAGCTCGCGGTTCCACCCGCCATCGAAGCTTTCGCCGCCCGGGTGCACAAAAGCGCGAACGTCCGCCTGCGGCCGCTGCGCAAAGATCACTACGCCGAGGACCTCCAGATCATTCTCGACATCTTCAACGACGCCTGGTCCGACAACTGGGGCTTCGTGCCGCTGTCTTCGACCGAGATCGAGTACCTCACCGTCAATCTCAAGCCGCTCATCCATGAAAAGCTGGTGTGTATCGCCGAGATCGACGACCAGCCGGCGGCCATGGCGGTCAGCCTGCCCAACCTCAACGAGGCCATCGCCGACCTCGACGGCAGGCTGTTGCCTGTAGGGTGGCTCAAGCTTCTGTGGCGGCTCAAGCGCGACCGCATGCGCTCGGCGCGGGTCGCGTTGATGGGCGTGCGCCGGCGTTATCGCGAATCCGCGCTGGGCGCCGCGCTGGCGTATACGGTGGTCGGGTCGATCTATCGCGAGAACGTGCGGCGCGGCTATACCCGGGCCGAACTCTCGTGGATTCTCGAAGACAACACGGCGATGCGCCGGATGATCGAGACGCTCGGTGGCGAGGCCTACAAAACCTACCGGATTTACGGAAAGGCGCTGCGGTGAGCCGAGCCTCCACCCCCGCTCCGCGACCCCGCTTCACCGCCCTCGTCCTGGCGGGCAGCCGCGGCCCCGAGGACCCGGTCGCGAGTTCTCGGGGGCTCGCCCACAAATGCCTCGTCGAAGCGGGCGGCGTCGCCATGCTCCAGCGCGTCGTCGAGGCATTGCGCGCGAGCGACTGCATCGGTCGCATCGGGGTAGCGCTGGGTGATGTCACGGTGCTCGCGGAACTTCCCGGGATCGCGGCGCTCGTCGAGGATGGCGATGTCGTTCCTTTGAGTTGTACGGAATCGCCCGCGGCAACCGTCGTGCAGGCGATCGACCGACTCGACGATCCCTTTCCCCTGCTCGTAACGACCGCCGACCATCCGCTGCTGACGCCGGAGATGGTCGACTATTTCTGTACCGAAGCGGTGGCCGGCGGCGGGGACGTCGCCGTAGCGCTCGCCCCGGCGTCCGCCGTGCTCGATCGTTATCCGGGCGCGCTGCGCACCTTCCTCGGTTTCCGCGATGAACGCTATTCGGGATGCAACCTGTTCGCCCTGATGAGGCCGCAGGCGGCGCGGGCGGCAACCTACTGGCGGCGCTTCGAGAGCCAGCGCAAGCGCCCCTGGCGCCTCGCCAAGCTGTTCGGCGTCATGTCGCTGGCGCTCTACCTCTGCCGCCTGCTCACGCTCGAAGCAGCGATGCGGCGCGTCTCGCGGCAGTTCGGCCTTGCCGTCAAGGCGGTTGTCATGCCGTTCGCCGAGGCCGCGATCGACGTCGACAAGCCGGCCGATCTCGCGCTCGTCAACGACATCCTGCGCGCCCGAGACACGGCTCACGGCGACGCGCCGGCGAGCAACCCGAGATAGGCGTCAGCCGCAGACGCGACGTCGAAATCGGCGGCCCGGGCGCGCAGGCGCGCGCGCGTCGGCGGCGCGTCGAGGACGCCGGCAATGGCGCGGGCGAGCGCGGCGGCGTCGCCCACCGGGACAAGCGGGCCGTATTCGCCATCGGCGAGGATCTCGCGCGGTCCGCTCGGGCAGTCGGTGCTCACCACCGGGCAGCCGCAGGCCATCGCCTCGACGAGCACGTTGCCGAAGCCCTCTTGCCGCGACGACAACGCCAATGCCGCCGCCCGCGCCATCCAGACGAAAGGCTCGGCGACGTAGCCCGGCATCCGCACGTCGTTGGCGACGCCCAAGGTTCGCGCGAGGCGTTCGAGAGCGGTGCGCTCGCGACCCTCGCCGAGAATGGCGAGCCGCGCCGGCCGCTCGGCGCGCAGCCGGGCAAAGGCGCGGATCAGCGTCGCGAAATCCTTCTGCGCCGCGAGACGGCCGACCCCGAGGATGAGCGGCGGCACGTCCTTTTCCATGAGCCACGGATCGTCGCTCCCGCCGTCCGCCCGGGCCGCGATCTCACCGCACGGAATGGGGTTGTGGACGACGGCGATGCGCGCCCGAGACAAGCCGGCGATCCGCGCGAGGTCATCGGCAATCCCGGTCGAAACCGCGACGATACCGGCCGCGTCTCCATAGGCGGCACCGATCAGGGCGGGATAGGTCCGCCGGTAACGACGGTGCGCGATATGGGCGGAGACAGTCTCGTGTTCGCTGACGACAAGGCGCGCCGACGTGCCGGCGAGCCGGTTCGCCCACAACGCCATCAGATTGACCGGAGTGAACGCCGACAGCACCGCCTCGGGTTGCTCGCGGTCGAGGTAGCGGACGAATGCCGGCAGGTGCTTCAGCACGCGGGGCGGTTTCGGGGCCAGGAGAAGGGGCAAAATCGCGCGGAGCGGTCCCGGACGTGCCGCCAGCAAAGCGACGTGGGCGCGCCAGCGCGACGCCGCCGGAAGCCGCACCAGTCGGACCGAAGCCGGCACATGTTCCGTCATGCGCCCATCGTCGCGGCAGACGACGAGATCGACCTTGTAGCCGCGGGCGGCGAACGCGGTCGCGAGCGTCAGGCAAACCCGTTCGACGCCGCCACCGGCCAAGGTATTTAGAAGAACGGCGATGCGCTGCGGCGCCGGCGCCGCACTTGCGTCCCCCGAGGGGCTTGAATCGCTGGTCGGCATGGAAAGGCGTCTTGCTTTCGCTCACTCGCCTGTCGCGGGCGGTCTGCCGGACATCGATGCGCTATCCCCGGGTCAGCAGACGCCAGAGGCGGGGAATTTCCTGCAACGGGCTGATCGGGTTGCGACGCACCCGGCGTAGTTCCGCTTCAACCTCATCGATCCGGCGCAGGACGGGAGCCATGGCGGCGAGCGCGTCTTCGATTCGCTGCCAGTCGCGCCACAGTTCGACGTCGTCGGATGCTACGTCATCGGTCGCCAGACGATAGATCCAGCAATACGCGTCGCGGACGAGCGCGTTGACCCGGCCGTTGCGATCGAGGTCTTCGACAGTGAAACGGCTATGGCGCATTCCCGCCCTGAGAAAGCCTTCGGCGTAGGCGCTAAGAGAACGCTCCACGCTTGGCGACCGCGGCAGGTCGAGCGCGTCGGCCACGCGTTCGAGCTGCCCGCGGGGATCGGCCATGACGAGATCGTAATCAGCGACGACGAATCGCCTCCGGCGAACCTCGCGGAAGTACGGAATAACGTTGACCAGCCATTCGAGATCGCTCTGTTCCTGGGCTCCGCGCCGCGGATCGATGCGGGCGCGCGAGCGCGCGACGCTGAGCGGATTGCGCGCCGCGACGAGGTAGGCGACATCGAGGTCGAGGGCGCGGAACACGCCTTCCCAGAACGGAAGCATGCGCAGCGTCCGGCCGTATTTGTAACCCCAGAGCGAAGTCTCGCCGAAACGGCGGCGGATCGTTTCGACCGCTTCGTCGTGAAGCGTACGAACCTCGGAGGTCTCCCAGCATTCGGGTTCGATCAGCCGCACGCTGTCGCCGCGGATGCCGAGAGCGCGTTTCAGGCGCTTGTTGATCCTCAGCAAGTCGCGATCCTCGAAGAACCCGGTCGGGTTCTTGCCGCCGCCCGGCCTGAGACGGTCGCCGAGATCGACCTCCAGTGCCTGAAGGCCGCGGGTGACGGCGCTGGTGCCGCTGCGGCCGGCGCCGAGCACCACGACGGCCCGCCAGCGCGGCGCGGCCTCGGCCGCCGGCAACGGCTCAGCGCCCGCCACGGAGCACCTCGAGATAGCGCGCGGCATTCGTCTCGACGGAAAACGCGGCGGCGCGCGCGCGCAGATCGGCCGGAGCGGGCGGGTGATCGATCACGGTCTCGATCGCCTGCGCCAGCGCCGCGTCATCGCCGACCGGCACCAAAGCTCCAAAAGCGCCGTTATCGAGAATTTCCGCCGGTCCGCTCGGACAGTCGGTGCTGACCACCGGGCAGCCGCAGGCCATGGCCTCGACGAGCACGGTGGGCAAGCCTTCCCAGGCGGAAGAGAGGGCAAGCACCGCCGCGCGCGCCATGTAGCAAAAGGGGTTGTCGCAATAGCCGGGCAGCGACACGTCGGCGCCGCAGTCGAGGTCGGCGACCTGCGCTTCGAGCGAAGAGCGTTCGGATCCTTCGCCGAGCACCATCAGCCGCGCATTCCGACGCTGCCGGAGACGCGCGAACGCCCGTAGCAAGGTCGCGAGATCCTTGGCCGGATGAAGCTTGGCGACGGCGAGCACCACCGGAGGCGCACCGGGCCCGAACCAGGGGTGATCGAGCGCCGCCGCCTTGCGCCCGATGTCTTCGGAGACCACCGGGTTGTAGATCGTCGCGATATCGCGACGCACAAGACCCGCCGTTGCCGCGAGATCGTCGGCGACCCCGCGAGAGACCGCGATCACCGCATCGGCCCGCCGGTATGCCCGCCCCACCAGCCGCCCCGCGCTCGCCGCCGACATCGCAGGCCAGCGGCTGCGGCCGCGCGTCTTTCCCGACAGGGCGTTGTGTTCGCTTATCACCAGGCGCAGCGGGACCCCGGCGCGTCGACGTGCCCACAAGGCCACCAGGTTGGCGTTGGTCCCGGCCGAAAGCACGATGGGCGGGCGGGCCGTTCGCAGATAGGCCGCGAACCCCGGCACGAACCGCACCCTCCTGCCCGGCTTTCCCGAGAATATGCCGGCGGCAAACAGCGAACCGATTCCGCCCGGATCGGCCGCCATCGCCTGCGCCCAGCCCGCCGGGACGGACCGGTCTTCGATCCGGACGAGCCGCGCCGAGGACGGGAGCAGGTGTGCCGCCGCATCGCGCACCTCGCCGATGACGAGATCGACGGCGTGGCCGCCGGCCGCGAACGTTTCGGCGAGGTTGGCCGTCACCCGCGCCACGCCGTTGTCGCCGAAGACGGGAATGAACAACGCGATCGGATCGGGCTCGCGCGACGTCTCTGCCACCGTTTCCGCTTCGGTTCGCCGCGCCCGGGAGAAACCGTTGCTTTCGCCGCGACGCAGCGCCGCCGTATCGCCCACCTTACGACCTCAGGCCGCGCATTCGGCGCAGACCCAGCGCGACCTGACGGCGAAGGCCGAGTACCGGGCGCTCGACAACCACGATGAAGACCTTGCGCAACGCCCCGTCGGGACACGTGATCTCACGGACCCCGTGCCACGAATTGCCGGTCTGTGTGAACAGCAGGCTGGTGTTTCCCATGGCTTCCGATTCGATCACCCGGTCGAAGTCGTCAAAGGCGGGCGCCGAGTTGCGGCTCAGGCGACCGCCGTCGTCGAGGATCACCGTCTCGCCGCCCCAGGACGGATCCCAGTCGTCGGCCGTGTTGAAGTAGAAGATGTGCGATCCGAACTTGTCCTTGGCATCGCAGTGGGGCGATACCGAACAGCCCTTCGGAGTGTAATGCCAGTGATAGCGCAGGCGCAGCGACCGGCATCCGAACATGCGTTTCAGAAAGCAAACGTACGGCTCGCCCGACAGTTCGCCGATGAAGGCGCGCCAGGCGTCATCGACCGCAAGGTTCGGGTCGTACTCAAGGATGTAGCGATCGTGACTCCGCTGACCGTGCATGCGTTTCTTGCCGAACACCCGGTCGAACTGCGACACGTCGGGCAAGGCCGCGCGCAGCGTTGCGTGCCCTTCCTCGGTCAGCAGTCCCAGCGGGTTGATCCAGGGGTAAGGGCGACGGGACCGAAAGGCGGCGGCGTCGATCGCGTTCAGCCGGTCGTAGTCGAGGAACGACATGTTCCACTGCCCTTCAGATCGTGCGCACGCGCCTCGCATCGACGGGCTGCGCGAACCGGCGCAGCTCCGGGCCATGCCCCGCTACAGCGCTCAGACATCGGTGTAGCCCAGCGCGCGCCCCACCTTTTGCGCCACGTCGCCGGCTTCCCACAGCGGCGCGTTTCGGCTGCGCACGAGCGGTTCGCCGAACGGTTTCGCGAGCCCGAGCTCGTAGAGCTTCTCGTGCAGCAGGGTAAGATCACGCCGTGGCTGTACCAGTCCGTGGGCGATGATTCGCGCACACAGGCGTTGCAGGCCCCTTTGCGGCCGCACCGTTCCGCGCCGGTTGCGGCGATGCGAAAACGCCTGCCCGGCGACCCATTCCTCGACATGCGACCACAGCCCGTAGCGGCGCTCGGGAATGGGATAGATGTAGACCGGCTTGCCCGAGGCCACGGCCTCGGCGGCCATCGATTCGCTGTCGCCCGTGACGACGATGGCGTCGGCGAGCGCCAGATACGCGAGGTATGGATTGTCGGAGCGGTTCTCCTGCCAGGCGTCGATGCGGGCGCCTTCTCCCAAACCGGCCCTGAGAGCCTCGCTCGCTGCCGCGCCGGTGCGGCGCGAGGTGATGGCGAACACCGTCCCGCCGGCCGCGTCGGCTGAAGCGCGCACGTCTTCTCCGAGCCGCCGCGCCAGCCCGGGTTCGAGGATGTGACGGCGGCTCGACCCGCCCACGACCAGCACGACCCGTGGTGAAGGCGCATCGCCAAACAGGTTCGGCCACCGTTCAACCTCCTCCGAAAGGCGCTGCGGCGACAGCCGGTTCAGCGGTGCCGCAGTCTCGATCCGTCGGGGATGCGGCGGCAATCGGAAATAGGCGCAGGAGATGACGACATCGAAGAGTTCGGCAATCCGTCCCCCCTTGCGACCAAGCTGCACCGTGCGCGTCCGCCCCCGGCTCCGTCGGCCGATCCACCGCGTCAGCGGCGCCGGACGCCAGCCGGTGGCGATCACCACATCGGGCCACGGCGGCTCGACCGGGTCGGAGCGGGCGAGATCGACGCCGACGCGGGTCGCACCCAGCGGCCCCGTCAGCAGATTGCCGAACCCGGCGAGCGCGTTGAACCGCAGGTTCTTGATCTCGTAGGGCCAACCGAGGGCCTCCGCCAACCCGACCGACTGGGTGGCGTGGCCCGGCTTGCCGTCGCAGAGCACCCACACCTTGGGCGCATCGCCAAGACCGCGGCCGCCCTCGCGGGCGCACGCCTGTTCCCGGCCGGCGCGATCCGGGGGAACCACCACCAGCCGCCAATGGACGTCCGGATAGCGAATGCCGCAGCCCTCGAAGAGCGCGAACCACCAGCGCAATCCGTGGCGGCGACCGGGAACCCGCACATCGTCGGCCGATCCGGGCAGGGGCGTATCCTCGCGCACCACCGCGTAGACCAGCCGCCGTGCGGCGCGGAACAGCTCCTCGACGACCCAGCTCGCGTCGGCCTTGGGGAGATAGCCCAGACCATCGGCGCAGACGACGGCATCGAACCGTTCCGTCGGGCGTTCCCTCGCCGCCGGCGAACCGGGATCGTAGGTATGGACGGTACAACCCGCCGGCGCGTCGATTCCGCCATTCGCAGGCTCGCCGTCGGGAACCGTCCCGAGTCCGTAGCGCAGCACCGTCTCCACCCCGCAGGCGGAGATCAGCGCCCCCAGCCGGTCGTTCTCCGCCTGCGGAAGAGGCATGCCCGAAACCGGTGGCCGATCGGCGCCGGGCCGGCGATGGAGCGAACGCATCCGCTCCACCAGGTCGGCGTAGAACGGGCTCGGGCGATCGAAGCCGTGGATCTGATAGCCCGCCGCATCCGCCGACTGCTTGAGATCGAACCATACCCTGCCGACCGGGTTGCGCTGGTAAACGAACCGCTTGGGAAACGGCTGCCACGGTTGCATGTGCAGGGCCGTGTAGTGCAATAGCTTGGAGCGTTCGGCCACGTATTCTTCGTCGCGCGCGTTCCATTCCGGCGCGAGTTCACCGATCAGGCCCGAAACCGCGCGGGCGCGCGCGATCAGGGCGTTCTTGCGCCGCACCTGCGCGTCCTTGATGGGCCATACCGACGCCATGCGCGCGCAGTCGATCAGCATCACCGAGGTGTCGAGGCGCTTGCCCGGCGCCACCGCGAGCACCCCGTGCCCGTTCATGCCGGTGTCGAACAGCTCCGCCGGATCGGCAAGATAGATCTGGTCGACATCGTTGTAGATCGCGCGACCGCCGCCGTCACAGAAGTGTGGAATGGCAAAGCGGTAGTTGGTGAAGCCGGTGAGCCAACCCAGCCGCCGGAAGCCGGCGAGGTCCTTCATCAGATGGATTTCGTAGACCCGCGAGGGATCGCGAACCTGCTCGATCGACCAGACGAAGATGCGCTCCGCCCGGTATTGGTCGGGCTCGGTCCCGAGGAAGATGCGGACCGGCGGTTTGGCGCTGGCCGCGACGCCGTCGCGCACCCCCAGGACCAGTCGCTCGGGTCGCGCGCGCAGGCCGGGCACCGCCGCCGGACTGGTATCGAGCGGACCGCTGCGCGCCGTCGAATCCGTCAGCAGGGACAAGGTCCATTCCGGGCGTTGTTCATCATCGCCGGTTTCTCTTATGGGGCATCGCCTGGCAATCGACCGCAAGCTGCGGAAGTCGCCCGGTCACCTTTTCCGCCGTGCGATTCGGCAACCGAGCACCATGGCATCTTGTAGCCCGACGATACTGCCCGGTTCAACCGGCATGTCCGACCCGACCGGGGGCGTCAGTAATGGACGTTAATGTCGATCCGCGTCCGTCCGTTCATCGCCTTGAACTCGGCGTCGGAGAAGTCCGGGGGCGCGAGAACGATCTTGGGATTGTTCGAGATGCCGTAACCTTCCTCGGGAATACCGAACCAGGACTTGTCGAAATCCCTGTTGCCGTTCTCGTCGTGATAGACTGTAACCGCATAAACGCCCGGTTTGGCGACGGGAAGGCAGATGTCGACGGAGCCTTTACGGGCCGGCACCCGCACGCGGACGAGCTTTCCCTCCTTTTTCAGAAACTTCTCGGCCTTGTTGCCGTAAACGGTCGCCGTTATCAGCCCGGCGGCGCTGCGTACGTTGTTGACATGGACGATGATGGCGTGATCGGCGGCACCGCAGTCCGGTTCCGCCGCCGCGGGAGCGCCGAGGCCGACAACCAGAAAGAGAGACACCCACAAAGTCCAACAGCGCATTTCGTCATTCCCTCGTCTTTGACCAAAAACCTGTCCACCCGGCCCGGAATTACAGCCTTCGGATCGCGACACAACCCGCCAACGGACCCTTCTGTTTGCCGACGCAATCGGGTACAACTGCCCGTCGTCGCGTCGCTCGGCTGTCGTGAAATCGGGCCGTCAGCCGGTCATACATGAGAATACCGGAAATGAACAGTGCCGAGCGCAACGGACGAACATAACAGGCACGGGGGCGCGGCTCCAATCGCCTCCGTGGAACCGCCGTCGTCGACCGACGAGCGATCGTGTTCGATCGCCGCCGAGCGGGAGATAACCGTCGCGATGCATCCCCGGGGTGGTAGAATGCGCCTCCGAAACGGAGCGCGGCACGATGCGGGGGCCCGCCGGACCCGGAACCCGCGCGGCAGGTCTTGTCGCAGGCCATGAAGAGGCTCGATCTTTACGTCGTCGGAAAGACCTTCGTGCCGTTGTTCGCCACGATGGCCATTGCCCTGTTGGCGATGTTGCTGGAGCGCATGCTCCGCATCATAAACATTACGGCCTACTCCGACCGTTCGGTGGTGGTTGTTTTCCAGCTGCTGATGGACCTGATTCCCCACTACATGGGAATGGTCCTGCCGGCTGCGTTCTTCGTCGGCATTCTGCTGGCGTTCAACCGACTCAGCATCGACCGCGAACTCGTCGCCTTCAACGCACTGGGGATCGGGCTTTATCGGCTGTCGGCGTCGGTGGTAGGACTGGCGATTCTTTCCACCGTCATTTCCGCGATCCTTTTCGGCTTCCTCCAGCCATACAGCCGTTACGCCTACCGCGCGCTGATCCATACGGTGTCGCGCGCCTCGCTCACCGCCGCGATCAGCGAAGGGACGATCGTTCACGGCGCGGGGATGACATTGCTGGCCGACCGGGTATCGCGCGACGGCCGACGGCTCTCGGGGGTATTCGTCCACGAAACGCAGAGTGACGGTGGCTCGATTACAACGACGGCGCGGCGCGGCGTCGTCAGAGAGGGGACGGGGGCCGATGCCCATTCGGTCCTCAACCTGCGGGACGGACAGCGCGTGAGCATCGACCCGCAAGGCGATCTCGCCGGGGTGGTGTCGTTTACCGAGTTCAACTGGCCGATCGGCCGCCGGGAATACGATGCATTCCGCGAACGCGGACGCGATTCGCGCGAGTTGACGCTGCCCGAGTTGTGGTCGGCGCGGCGCCAACCATCCGCCGGCGTCGGGGTCAAAGCCGCCACCGCCGACCTTCACGGCCGTCTCGCCCGTACCGCGACCACCCTGTTTCTGCCCCTGCTCGCGGTGCCGCTGGGGCTTGCGAGCGGCCGCCGATTTCGCTCCTACGGCATCGCCGTCGGGCTCCTTGCGTTGATCGTGTATCAGAAACTCCTGCTGTTCGGCGAATCGCTCGTCGCGCTGGGCACGGTGCCCCCCTGGTTGGGGTTGTGGCTGCCGTTCGCCACGTTCGTAAGCGGAAGCGCGTACCTGTTTTTCCGGGCGCGCTCCGGCCTGGTCGACGATCAGTTCTTCGCGCTCGTCGAGGACATCTGGAGAATCGTCGCTCCCCCGCGGCGGCAGAGTGCAAGGTGACGAATACGCCCGATGACGCTCCTCGACCGCTATATCAACAGACTGTTCATCGTGCGCTTCGCGATGCTTCTGGCGGGGCTCGGGTCGTTGGTAACGGCAATCGACCTGCTCGCGAACTTCGACGACATCATTGCGGACGGCGGCGGCATTTCCCTGGTTCGCTACGGCGCGCTCCGTCTGCCCGACATCGTGGCGCGTCTGCTGCCCTTTTGCGTGCTCATTGCTGCGCTGCTCACGCTGACGGGGCTTGTGCTTCACCGCGAATTCGTCATCATCGCCGGTTCGGGTATCTCCCAGTTCAGGATGATGGTCGCGTTTCTCCCGACGATCGCCGTTGCCGCCCTCGGCCAGTTCTACCTCGTCGACCAGCTCGTCCCGGTGACGAGCCGCGCGCTGCACGCCTGGGGGCTTGGCGAGTACGGCGCGGGAAGCGATGACGGCGAGAGCGCCGTGACCTGGGCGCGCGACCGCCAAACCGTCGTTCGCGTGCGTCGCATGGACAGCGAAGCCAATACTCTCCACGGGGTGACGATCTTTCACAGGGACTCCGATGGCGCCCTGACCGAGCGCATCGACGCCGCCACGGCCCGGCGCGAGAACGGCGCATGGATGCTGCGCGACGCGGTGCGCATAACGATCCCCGATGGTATCGTTACGCGACTTCCGCGCCTGCGCTGGAACGGCAAACTCCGGATCGCCGATATGGAGACGCTCTCGCTGCACCCGCGCGAGCTGACGTTGCGCGAGTTGCAATCCCGCCTCGCGCTTGCGAGTTTCGGCAACCGCCCACGCTACGTCTACGAAACCTGGCGCGACAAGCGCGTGGCCACCCCGCTGAAGACGGTGCTGATGCTCCTCTTCGCGGTTCCCCTCGTGCAGCGATTCCAGCGCGACCGTGGCGCCGGACTTACCCTCGCCATCGGCGTCGCGAGCGGCTTCGTCTTTTTCGTGTTCGACGAGTTTCTGCTATCGATCGGCGAGGCCGGCCTTCTCCCTCCCGCCGTCTCGGCCTGGGCGCCGATGGCAATGTTCGCCTGTCTCGCAGGCGCGACCGCCTTTCACGTCGAGCGCCCCTGAGCGAGCAAGCGGAATGACGGACCAACGACCGTGACCAAGATCGGCGTCATCAGCAACCCGCACAGTCACCGCAACAAGCGCGAACGGCGAACCGGCGACATGAGGCGTAGCCTGCGCCCCGGCGACTGCCGGGAGATTCTCTCGGACATCGCCGATCTCCCCGGTATCCTTGCCGACTTCGCCCGTCGCGAGGTGGGCGTCGTCGTGATCGACGGCGGCGACGGGACGGTGCAGGCGACGCTGACCGCGCTGTTCAACGGTGAGGTCGCTTATGAGCCAACGCCGTTGCTGACGGTTCTTCGCCGCGGCATGACGAACGTGATCGGCGACGACGTCGGCCTTCGCGGACGACCCGAAGCGGCGCTGGCGCGCCTCGTCGGCCTCGCCGGTGACGACGATCTCGACCGGTTCATTGTTGAGCGCAACGCGATCCGCCTGTCGTTCGACCCGGCTATCGCTCCGCGTTACGGCATGTTCTTCGGCGGGGCCGCCATCTACCGGGCGACTCTCGCATGTCGCAAGCACGTTCATCCCCTCGGCGCGAGCGCCTCCGCGGCGATTGGTCTCACCCTTTCGGGCCTGGTCCTGCACTGGCTGATTTCAGGCGGCCGGGGCAACGGCAACGGCGTGTTGCGGGGTGACCGGATTTCGGTCGCGTTCGACGATGACGAACATCGCGAGGGCTGCTATTTCGCGATGATCGTATCGACGCTCGATCGCCTGACGCTCAACAGCCGGCCGTTCTGGGGCCCGGGTGACGGCGCGCTACGCTATACGAGCGTCGCCTATCCCCCGCGGCGTTTCGTGCGTTCACTGTTCCCCCTGCTCTACGGCGGCCCTGACCGAAACCTGCCCAATGGCGATTACGTCAGTCGCACCGCCGATGTAATCGCGCTGTCCATGACCTGTCCATTCGTGTTGGACGGCGAACTGTTCACCCCGGTCGAGGGCCGGCCGGTTGTCCTCTCCGGCGGTCGCACCGCGCGGTTCGTGCGATGCTGAAACCCACTGCGCAGAGCGCGCCGGACGTCGCGGCCTGCATCGCCGCCGAAATCAAGGCGCCCGCCGCGGCCCCCCTATCGGCGCTGGCGGACGCCATCCGCCGTCGGCACGGCCCGGCCGTTGCGGCAATTCTCTATTACGGCTCGTGCTTCCGGACCGGCGAGGTCGCCGGGCACGTCGTCGATCTCTACGTCCTCGTCGACGGTTACCGCGCCGCCTACGGACGGACCGCACCGGCGCTGTTCAACGCGCTACTCCCGCCCAACGTCTACGCCCTCGAAATCGGGAGCGACGGCGAAACGGTTCGCGCCAAATACGCCGTCCTGTCGCTGCGCTCCTTTTGCCGCGGCGCGTCCCGCCGCGCCTGGCTGTGTTCGATCTGGGCGCGGTTCTGCCAATCCTGCGCCCTCGTCTACGCCCGCGACGAGGCCGCCGAAGCATTCGTCGTCGAGACCCTCGCCGCAGCGGTCGAAACTATGGTCCGGGCCACCGAGCCCCTGATGCCGGCGACCTTCACGCCGCAGGATCTGTGGGTGACGGGGTTCGCCGAGACGTACCGTACGGAAGTGCGGGCCGAGCGTTCCGACCGACCGCTTGCGCTCTACCAATCCGACGCCCGGCGCTACGACCGGCTCGCACAGGCGGTTCTGGGGGCGGATACGGCGTCACCGCCGGACAATGCGGTCCTGCGTCGCGTGTCTTCGCGGGGACGGGGGCGGCGTACGCGGGCCGCCTGGTGGGCGCGACGGCGGCTCGGTAAGACGGCTTCGCTGCTTCGTCTGGTCAAGGGCGTGTACACTTTCGCCGGCGGCGTCGATTACATTCTGTGGAAGGTCGAACAGCACTCGGGCGTGACGATCACGCTCTCGCCATGGCAGCGGCGACATCCGGTGCTGGCGGCGCCCTGCGTGTTGCTGCGGCACTTCCGTCGCGGCGCGTTTCGTTAACCTGGTTTCTCACCAAGCGCGAGGTTCGGCGATCTGCACGCAGAGCGCCCGCCCTGCCGGCAGCGGGAAGGTCTGCGTCGAGTCGTCTTGCGGATGACCGCAGTCAGGCCACGGAGCTTCGCAACTCCACGTCTTGTACTGGGCGCTGCGGGAGATTTACGAGGTCCGCGGCGATGCTCGAGAAGGCCTCGCAGGCGGCATCGATCTGTCGCGGTGTATGCGCGGCCGATACGCTGCAACGGAGCAGCGTAACGCCGTTGGGCGTGCCGGGCGGGATCGCGAGATTGACGTAGATGCCCTCTTCGAGCAGGCGGTTCCACACCTCGATGCCGATTTCCGGGTTCTCCAGTTTCACAGCAATGATCGGAGAGGCCCCGGCGCAGATGGTAAAACCCATCGCGGCGAGCGCCCCGTGCAACCGGCGCGAATTCCGCCACAGACGCTTGCGCAGGTTGGGACGCGCGGCGAGCACGCGCAGCGCGGCGTGGACGGATGCAATGCTCCCCGGCGACGGCGAGGCGGTATACATGTAGGGGCGACTGCCGATACGCAGCAACTCGAACTGCGGATGATTCGAGGCGGCGAAACCGCCGATACCGCCAAGGCTCTTGCTGAACGTACCGACGATGAAATCGACGTCGTCCTCGATTCCGGCGTCTTCGGCCAGCCCCCGGCCGTTGGCGCCGTAGACGCCGAACGAATGGGCCTCGTCGACCATGAGGTAGGCGCCGTAACGCTTCTTGACCTCGACGATCTCGCGGAGCGGCGCGCTGTCCCCCAGCATACTGTAGAGGCCCTCGACGACGATGAGGACGTTCGACCCGGCAACGCCGAGACGATCGAGGCGCTTCTCGAGGTCGACGGGATCGTTGTGGCGGAACCGGACGATGGTGGCCCCGCCAAGTCGGCAGCCGTCGTAGATGCTGGCGTGACCGTCGGCGTCGAGCAGAATGTAATCGTTAGCGTTCGTCAGCCCGCCGAGAACGCTGAGGTTCGCCTGGTACCCGGTCGAAAAAACCAGGGCCGAGCGACGGCGGAGGAATCGTGCGATATCGCGCTCGAGCGCACAGTGGCGCGCATAGGTGCCGTTGGCGATCCGCGATCCGGTGGTCCCCGTCCCTTCGGCGGTTATCGCCTCGAGCGCCGCGTTGGTACAGTCGGGATCGAAGGTCAGTCCGAGATAATTGTTGGTCCCGAACAGGATGACGTCTTCGCCGTCGATGACCGCTTCGGTGGCCGAGCGAACGCTGTCCATGCATACGCCGAAGGGATTCTTCCCGGCGAGCAACAGCCGCTCGCGAATTTCGGACAGAGGTGCAAACTTGTCAAAGAGATCCATTTCCCGACCCGCTCCCAATCGTGTCTCGGACTATTCGAGCGAGATCCCCAATCGTGCGAACGTCGGTAAGGAGATTGATCGGTATGGAAATGTTGTACTTATCCTCGATCGTCATAAGCAAATCCATCACCGCTACCGAGTCGACGTTGAGGTCGGCGCTGATTTCTGTCGCATCCGTAAGCTCCACACCTTCCTTGTTGTAGGGTTCAAGGAGTGCGTGGATGTCTTGTAGAACCGTTGCCAAGCCCTGCGTCATTAGGCCGTCTTCGTTGGGCAAAGTTATTGGTCGCCGTTAAAGTGAAGGTATTCTGCGCGGCCATCAAACGCATGTCGTATAACTTCTAACAAGGTCGCACGCAAGCATTCAAGTAACGTTGTGTGACAGAATGTTTCGACGACGCCGGGCGATCACTTGAAAATCGCGGCCCTCGCCGCGCCAACGGCCGCCGTGGCGCCCTCGGCCGCAGGCTTGTCCATCGCCGGCATCCGGCTCACAACCAGCCCTGCCGGCGATACCACGCGATCGTGCGGGCAAACCCGTCGCCGACGGCCACCTGCGGCGTCCAGTCCGTCAGGCGGACCAGCGGGTTGTCGCTGCACACCCAGTCCGGATGAAAGAGTTCGCGCACTTTCCCGGGGGTGACCATCGGCGCCCGCCCCGTTGCGGCGCAGGCGGCGACGTTCACCGCGGCGACGATTCGCATGAACCCGCGCGGCACCGGCACGGAAACCGCCCGGCGCCCGAGCTCGCGGGCCGCGATCCCGGCAACGTCGGGCCAAGTGTAGCCGTCGGCGCGGTCATCGCGCACCTCGAGGATCGAACCGTTCGTCACCGGAGCCATCAGCGCCGCGGCGACCGCGGCCGCGAGGTCGGCGACGTAGATCAGCGAAAACCGCGCCTTCGGGCAGGCGGGGACAGCCGCGACGCCAAATCGGATCTGCCGGAAAAAACCCAGTGTCGCGGTGTCGCCGGGACCGTAGACCGCCGGGGGCCTGAGGGCCGCCCACGGCAGCGCCCGTTTCATGCCTGCGAGCGCCTCCTCGGCCGCCCGCTTGCTCGAGGCATAAGCCGACAGGGCGGGCGCGCGCGCCGCCAAAGACGACATCAGGATGAACCGCGGAGGTGGGGTCAGGGACGCCGCCACCGCGGCGAGCCGCGCCGTCCCCGCCGTATTGACCGCCGCGAATTCGGCCTTCGACGACGCCCGCACGAGCCCGGCGCAGTGCACGACCGCATCCGCGCCGCGCACCAGTTCGACGAGGCTTTCCCGGTCGTCGAGCGCACCCGGGATCGGGGTCAGGCCGTCGGTCGCGGGATCCAGCGCCCGGCTATGCGAAAGAGCGCGGACCCGCCACCCTTCCGCGACGAGGCGCGCGGCGACGTGGCTTCCGACGAAGCCCGACGCCCCCGTCAGCGCGACCGTCCGGCTCAACGCCCGGCGTCCCGCGCCGGTGGCGAGGCGGCGCGGCCGCTCTCCCCGAAAGCGCTTCGATCGTCAGGTATTCGGAAACTCTCCGCCCTGCTCGAGCCGATCAGTCGACAGCAGCCATGCCGGAAGCTTGTGCCGCACGGTCGCCGGAGCGTTCGGCGCCCCCATGATCGGTCTCGGAGTACAGTCCCGACAGGTACTTCTCCTTGACCGAAGACCGGCTCAGCTTGCCCGACGAGGTGTGCGGCAGGCTGCGCCGCGGCGCCAAGATGACTTTGCAATCGACGCCGGCGATCGAGCGCACCGTGGCGGCGACCTGCCGCCGCAACCGGCGTCGTTCCTCACGATCGGTAAGCCGGCATTCCACCACCAGAACGACCGCTTCGGCGTCGTCGTTCTCGGTTACCGAGAAAGCGGCGACGTCGCCGCGACGCACACCCGGTAGGGTCTCGACCTCCCACTCGATGTCCTGCGCCCACAGGTTCCGGCCATTGCAGATGATCATGTCTTTCTTGCGGCCGGTGACCACCAGCGAGCCGTCGACGATATAGCCCATGTCGCCGGTATCGAGCCAGGATTCGTCCGCGAAGACGCGCGCGGTCGCTTCCGGATCGCCGAAATAGCCGACCATGAGGCTCGGCCCCTTGACGTGGATTGTCCCGATCCGACGGTCGGGCAGGTCGGCGCCGTTTTCGTCGCGGATCGCAATGGCGTGACCCGGCATCGGCGGACCGCACAGAACGAAATCGCGGACGCCCGACGCCATGGCTTCACCGTTGACCCCGGCCGGTACCGCCTGATGGGTGGTCGAACAAAGGTTGCGGTTCACCCGGTCGACCTCGAGCACGCCGTCGAGCGAGGCAAAGGTGACCGCCAGGGTCGATTCGGCGAGCCCGTAGCTGGCAAGAAACGTCGATCGCCGGAAACCGAACTCGGCGAAGCAGTCGGCGAACTGCTCGATCACGTTGGCCCGGATCATTTCGCCGCCGATCCCGGCCACGCGCCATGACGAAAGATCGAGCGTTCCGGCGGCGCCGTTGACCCCCCGACGGGAACACAGGTCGTAGCCAAAGGTCGGGCTGAACGCCAGCGTCCCGCGATTGGCCGACAGCACCTTGAGCCACAGCAGCGGGCGCCGGGCGAAGTCCGTCGTGGCGATGTAGTCGACGGACATCTGCGAAAGGACCGGCGTAATACAGAAGCCGACGAGTCCCATGTCGTGGTAAAGCGGCAGCCACGACACGCAGCGGTCGCCGGAGCGAACGCACAGTCCGTGGCGGGTGATCGACCTCGTGTTGCTCGTGACCGAGCGCTGCGAGATCGTCACGCCGTGGGGAAAACGGGTGCTGCCTGAAGAATACTGGATATAGCAGAGATCGTCCTTGCCCGAGGGGCGCAGGTCGCCGCCTTCGGCGGGCAGCGCCCGGAAATCCTCATGCGCTCCCACCATGCGGACCGGGAGGCCGGAAACGGCCTCGCGCAACAGCTCGATAAGGTCCTTCGACGCCACCGCGGCGGCGGCGCCCGCGCTCTCGATCATCTTTCGCAGGCGCGCGACATAGCTCTCCCTGCCTCCGAGATTGATCGGCAAGGGAAGCGGCACCGGAATAAGGTTGGCGTATTGGCAGGCAAAGAAGAAAGCAAAGAACTCGGGGTCGGTCGCCGCAATGATCGCCACCCGGGCGCCGCGCTCGAAGCCCGCCTTTTCGAACCGCAGGGCCAGTGAAACCGCGCGGTCGCGAAGCTCGGCGTAAGTCAGTTGTTGCCGTACCTCGCCCCGAACCGAATAAAAGGAAATGCCGGTTTCGCCGCGTGCGGCGTAGTCGAGGCCTTCCGCAACGGTCTCGAAGCCGCCGAAACAATGCTCTAGCTTCGAGTTGGTTGTGGGTATGGTGCTTCGCATTCCCGCCCGACCTCGGACCTATTCAGCCCCCGATCGCCCTTATAGCTCATGTCATAGCTCATGTCGTCACGGAATTGGGGACTTTTCTCCCCGGCCCTTCCTTGACGAGTGCTCCGTCATCCGCCTGTCGCCGACGCCGACCGGAACCGCGCAGCCGGAGGCTCACCTGTCCGGGCCCGTCCGGGCCCTGTCGCCGCCGCCGGGGCGTTTCCGTTACCGCGTTACGCGCACAGTTTCGACTCGAAAACCGCCGTCGTTTACGATCGCGCGCCGCACCGCCTCGTCAAGGGGAATGCCCGTCGGGCGGGGTCTCATAGCGCGGTTCGAAGCGTTTGGCAAGCATGCCGTGGCCGTCGCGGCCGCCGGAGAAAGCCGGGAAACCCGGGAGTGGAGCGGGTGAAGGGAATCGAACCCTCGTCGTAAGCTTGGGAAGCTTCTGCTCTGCCATTGAGCTACACCCGCTTCGCCACCCTTATAAAAGAGCGGCCCTAGTGCGATCAAGGGGGCGTCTGCCCGCGGCAGCGCCGCTCGACGGTTCGCGGGTCGCGAAAGCCAAGGGGCTGGCCTTGGCCCGCGGGCTTTCGTATAGTCGGCGCGGCGGGGGCGGCGGAACGGGTCGCCCCCGGGTGCTGTCCGGCGCACAGAGACGTGATTTGGCGTCCGGCGCGGGACGCACTAGTTCAATGCCGCGAACCCGGTGACGTCCATTCCGGAGAAGACATGTCCGACACAGCACTCGCGCC
>JBHHZM010000057.1:0-19561 GCA_046758065.1 Alphaproteobacteria bacterium
CCGGGGTTTCCAAATCGGAAACTAGAGCGAGATGTGATGAGATAGAACCATTCTGTTTCCCGGGCGGCGGACGCCCGCGGCGTCGGCGCGCTTGCCCGATGTCCCCGCATCGCGCCGCGCGCGCCTCCTGGCGGATCGCCTCGCCGCCCGGGAAACAGAATCGATCCGATCTCATCACATCTCGCTCTAGCGGCCGGTGAAGCGCGCTTCCCGTCTTTCGGCGAAGCCAGCGTCCGGCTGGAACGCGCTTTCGCTTCCCGACGGCGTCGCCGAGGGGCGCACTTTCCTGTACCGAGCGGGCGGCGCGGCGCAGGACCCGGCCGTCGGCAAGGACGTCAAAGCCGTTTGCGCATGTAGATTCGCGGATAGCCCCGCACGGTGCGGCGCCCGGTCTCTTCGTAACCCAGGGCACGGTACAGTCCGACGTTCTCGATCATCAGTTCGTGGGTATAGAGATCGAGGGCCCGGTAGCTGAGACGGCGCGCCTCGGCCTCGGCGAAGGCAATCAGCCGCTGCCCGAAGCCCTGGCCCTGATGATCGGGATGGACCGCCACGTTGTCGAGCAGCAGCCCGCTCTGATTGCGGACCAGAACGAGCACGCCGGCAATCTCGGCCGCGCACGCCAGCACGAACGTCGGGTGGCGGTCGATCACCTCGGCGTAGTCGTCGAGCATCGGCCCGGGCGGTTTGCCGATGCGCGGCAGGTAGATCGTGTAGGCGGCCGCGACACAGGCCGCGGCGGCTTCCGCGTCGGACGCCTGGGCCGGACGGATTGCAAACTCCGCGGCGCTCATGGCTGCCGCCTATTTCCTCGTGAAGTGCGGCTTGCGCTTGTCGGCGAAGGCGGCGAGCCCTTCCTCGAGGTCGTCGGACGCGAAACAGGCGAGGATTTCGCGCGCCAGCCAGTCGTGATCGAGATCGCCGCGCTCGATACCGACGAGCGCGCGCTTCATGCCCTGGACCGCGCGCGGCGCGAGCGCGGCGAGACGCCCGGCGAGCGCCGCGGTGCGCCGGGAGAGGTCTTCGGGCGCGACGCGATGATCGAGGAAACCGATGGCGAGCAGGGCGTCGGAATCGAGTTCCTCGGCGGCCAGCAGCAGACGCCGCGCCGGGCCGGGGCCGAGGCGGGCGAGGAAACGGCGCAGGCCGCTTTCATTGTAGATCACGCCGAGACGCGCCGCCGGCACGAACAGGCGCATGCCTTCGACGCCGATGCGAAAATCGCAGGCCAGCGCCAGATCGACCGCGGCGCCGAAGACCCCGCCGTTGAGGGCGCAGATCGTCGGCAGGCGACAGTCCTCGAGGCGCCGGATCGCGCGTTCGATGGGGTTGTCGCGCCAGTCGGTCGCGGCGACGTCGCCGTGGGCGAAGCCCGAGCAGAAGCTCTTCCCGCCGGCCCCGGTGAGCACCAGAACGCGCCGCTCCGTATCGGCGTCGACCCGCTCGATCAGCGCCTCGAGGGCGGCGAGATCGTCGAGCTCGAGCATGTTGTGCTTGTCGGGGCGATCGAGGGTGATCGTCGCCCGTTGGTCCTCGATTTCGAGCCGGAGACGCTGGCTCATGGCCGCTCCTCATGCGCGGACGCGCGCGCCCGGCCCGCCGGGACGCGACCGGGCAAGGCCCGACCGTAACACGGAACCCCGCCGCCCGTCACAGTTCGAGGCTGGGTCGACGGGTCGATGTCAACACCGGGACCGGGGCGTCGGATCACCAGTCGCCGCGGCTCGTCCGCGACGATCGAGGCTGCCGCACCGCCGCTATCGCTTGCACGATGGTCGCCACCGCGCGCGCCGGGTCTTCGGCGTGCATGACGGCGCCGAGCACGGCAACGCCGGCGGCGCCGGCGGCCAGACACTCGTTCGCGTTGGCGGCGGTAATCCCGCCCAGCGCAACGACGGGGACGTCGAGCGCGGCGGCAATCCGGGCGAAACCGTCCGCGCCGAGGACGGGGCCGTAACCCGGTTTGCTCGCGCTCGGAAAGACCGGGCTCAGGGTGACGTAGTCGACGCCTTGAGCCTCGGCGGCGCGCGCCTCGTCGAGCGAGTGCGCCGAGACGCCGACGAGGGTGGTTTCGCCGACGATGCGCCGTGCGGCCGCCACATCGTGGCCTTGCGGCAGATGGACGCCGCGGGCGCCGCGCTCGACGGCGACCGTCGCGTCACCGTTGACGCTGACGGCGGCGCCAAAGGGCCGCGCGAGCGCGACGATTTCCTCGACCAGCGCGGCGAGTGCCGCCGGGGGCAGGTCCTTCTCGCGCACCATCAGCCAGCGACAGCCCCCGGCGAACGCCGCCGCGACCACATAGCTCAACGACCCTCTCGCCGACGCCCTGCGGTCACTGATGACGAGCAGCGGCGCCGGCACACTCATGCCACGACGACGTCCTCGACGGGACTCGACGCCGTGGCGTAGCGCCGGCGCGGGATGCGCCCGGCCTGGTAGGCGAGGCGTCCCGACTCGACCGCGAGCCGCACGGCGCGCGCCATGCTCACCGGGTCGCGCGCGCCGGCGACGGCGCTGTTGAGCAGCACACCGTCGCAACCCATCTCCATCGCGATCGTGACGTCCGACGCGGTGCCGACGCCGGCGTCGACGATGACCGGCGCCTCGATCTGCTCGCGGATGATGCGCATGTTGTGCGGGTTGCGGATGCCAAGACCCGAGCCGATGGGCGCGCCGAGCGGCATCACCGCGGAGCAGCCCACCTCGACGAGCTTGCGGCAGGTCACGGGATCGTCGTTGCAGTAGGGCAGGACGACGAAGCCGTCATCGACGAGTTCCTTGGCGGCCCGCAGAAGCTGGCCGACGTCCGGGAACAGGGTCTTGTCGTCACCGATGACCTCGAGCTTGATCCAATCGGTCTCGAGCGCCTCGCGCGCGAGCTGCGCCGTCAGCACCGCATCGCGCGCGGTGTAGCAGCCGGCGGTGTTGGGTAGCACCTCCCAGCGCCCGCGCAGGCGCTCGAGGATCGAGTCCTCGCCGCCATCGAGCTTGACACGGCGGATCGCCACGGTGACGAGCTCGGCGCCGCTCGCTTCGATGGCGTCGAGCATGATCTCGTCGTTGGGATAGCGGGCGCTGCCGATGATCAGGCGCGACCGGAACGTCCTGCCCGCGATGATCAGTGGTTTGGACATGGTGACGTGTCTCCGCTGTGTAACATCTTCCGTCCCGCCGCTATCCGCCCGCCCGTGGCTGGACGATCTCGACGCGATCGCCGGGGGCGAGTCGGATCGAGCGCCACGCGGCGCGCGGAACGACGCCGGCGTTGACCGCGACGGCGACGCCGCGGCGATCGGGGTCGATGCCGCATTCGGCGAGCAGTTCGCGCACGGTCTGCGCGCGATAGGGGCGCGGTTCGCCGCTCACGGTTATGGTTTCGCCCATGGGCGTTTCTCCCTTGCTCGACTTCGCCTCACACGGCGGCGCGCACCGCCGGCCAGTCCTCGAGCCGGTAGGCGGCGTCCCAGAACATCCATTCGAACTCCGCGGCGCGGGCGAAGGCGGCGCGCATGTCGGCGCGCGCGCTGTCCGAAGCCCCCTCGGCAACCCCGTCGGCGGTGGCGATGACGGCACGCACGGCGGCGCCGAACGCCTCGTCGGCGTAGGTGTCGATCCACGCCTGATACGGGTTGTCGGGCGCGCTGCGATCCATGATGTGTTGACCCACCTGCCAGTAAATCCAGGGACAGGGCATCAGCGCGGCGACGACGACCTCGTAGGGCGCGTGATACGCCGTCGCCATCAGGAAATTGGTGTAATTGAGGCAGGTGGGAGAGGGCTCGGTGCACGCCGCTGTCTCGGGCGCGATGCCGTAGTCGCGGAAAAACCTGTCGTGCAGCACGCGCTCATCGACGACACCTTCGCGGACCCTGTCGGTGAAATGGATCATCGAATCCGTATCCGGCGCCCGCGCGGCGGCGACCGCCAGCGCGCGCGAAAAGGCGACGAGGAAAACGGCGTCCTGGAGCAGGTAGTGGCGGAAGCGTTCCGTGCTCAAACTACCCGCCGCGAGCTCCCGGTTGAACGGATGCGCAACGATCGCGTCGTAGACCGGGGCGATCGCCGCCCAGGCGTCATCGGAAAAGCTCATCGGTCCGTCTCCTCCCTCGGCCACAGCGCGTGAAAGTGATGCACCGGCCCGCGGCCGCCGCCGATGCCAAGCCCGTCCGCCGCGAGAATCGCTGCAGTAACGTAGTCCTTCGCCTGCTGCACGGCGCCGGCGAGCGATTGGCCGCGCGCGAGATGGGCGGCGATGGCGGCCGACAGCGTGCAGCCGGTGCCGTGGGTGTTGCGGGTGTCGACGCGCGGCGCAGAAAGTCTGAGCCATTCGTTGCCGTCGTAGAACATGTCGACGCTGTCCGCGCCGCTCATGTGCCCGCCCTTGAGCAGTACGCTCTCGGCCCCGAGGCGCTTGAGCGCCTTGCACGCGTCGGCCATCGCCTCGACGGTGCGGGCGATCTCGCGATCGAGCAAGACCGCTGCTTCGGGGAGGTTCGGAGTAATCACGGTGGCGAAGGGGACGAGGCGCTCGCGCAGCGCCGCGACCGCCTCGGGACGCAGCAGGCGGTCGCCGCTCTTCGCCACCATGACCGGGTCGACGACCACGGCGGGAGGCGCGTGCCGGCGCAGCGCCGCCGCCACTGCGTCGATGATCTCGACGCTGCCGAGCATGCCGATCTTGACTGCGTCGATGCGGATGTCGTCGATCACCGCGTCGATCTGGACGCCGACGAACTCAGGCGGGACCTCGTGGATGGCGCGCACCTCGTTTGTATTCTGCGCCGTGAGCGCGGTAATCACCGAGGCGCCGTAGACGCCGAGCGCAGAGAACGCCTTGAGATCGGCCTGGATGCCAGCGCCGCCGCCGCTATCGGAGCCGGCGATGGTAAGCGCTGCCGCGGTCATGCCGGCGCTCCGCTCCCGAGCGCGCCCGCGATGATCGTCTTGAGTTCGGCGGTGGCGGCGCGCACGTCCGGGGCGGCGCAGATCGCCGAAATCACTGCGACGCCCTCGACCCCGGCGCCGATCACCGCGGCCGCGTTGCCGGGGCCGATGCCGCTGATGGCGATACGCGGGAGCTCGACTTCGGCGGCGAGCCGGCGGACTCCTTCAAGGCCGATGGGCGGGTTGGGATTATCCTTGCTCGCGGTGGCGAAGACCCCGCCGATGCTGACGTAGTCGATCACATCGCTCGGCACCGCGCGCGCCTCTTCGAGCGCACGCACGGTAAGGCCGATCACCGCCTCCGCTCCGAGCAGGCGGCGGGCGTCGGCCGGCGCCATGTCGTCTTGGCCGAGATGGACGCCGTCGGCGCCGGCGGCGAGGGCCACGTCGACCCGGTCGTTGACGAGCAGAGGAACGCCGCGGGGCCCAAGCCACGCCTTGAGTCGGCGCGCCTCGTCGATCTGGCGCCGAGTGGCGCCTTCGGGGTCGCGCAGTTGGACGATCGTCGCGCCGCCGGCGACTGCCGCTTCGATCACATCGAGCGGCGCCCGCCCGCCGCACAGCCGCGGATCGACGACCAGATAGAGTGTGAGATCGAACGGCGCTTGCGACCGAGCCTCACGCGCGTGTTGCATCTTCACCGGTCTCCCTCGGGGAGCACGGCAGCCGCGCGCTGGCGGTGATACTGGCTCCCTACGCTGGCATAATCCAGATCAGGTTCGATGGGTGTTTCTCAGCCCCGAAGGGCACCCCAGCCGGACGCGACCAATAGAGGACGCACGGCGGAATTTGTCAACCGAATCGACGCGCACCGGCCCCGTGAACAAGCCTCCGGCCGCGACCCGGCTTCCGGCTTAACGACAGACCCGACAACGGAAGCGGTCAATTCAGTCTGTGATCGTCACAGTTCGAGGTCGAGGCTGATCGGTACGTGGTCCGACGGCGCGCGCCAGCCGCGCGCTTGCTTCAGCACCGAGACGCCGCGCAGTCCGTCGCCGAGCGCCGGGGTCACCCAGACGTGGTCGAGACGGCGCCCGCGGTCGGCCGCTTGCCAGTCGCGCGCCCGGTAGCTCCACCAACTGTAGACCCGCTCGTCGGGCGGGATGAAACGGCGCACCGCGTCGATCCAGTCGTGGGCGGCGCGCAGGCGCTCGAGCGCCGCGACCTCGACCGCCGTGTGGCTGACCACGTTGCGCAGCGCCCGATGCGACCAGACGTCGGTTTCGAGCGGTGCGACGTTGAGGTCGCCGACCATGACGAAACGGTTGTGCGCCGCCTTGCGGGCCGCGAACCAGTCGGTCGTCTCGGACAAGAAGCGCAGTTTGTGAGCGAACTTGTCGTTGGCTTCGGGATCGGGCGTGTCGCCCCCGGAGGGGACATAGAAATTGTGGATCTCGACGCCGCCGGCGAGCGCGACGACGGCATGGCGGCCGTCGGCGCGGTCGCACCAGTCGCACGCGGCGCTCGCTTCGAACGGCAGCCGCGAGAAGATGGCGACGCCGTTGTAGCCCTTGCAGCCGTTGATCACGCTGTGGCGGTAACCGAGCGCGGCGAAGGGCGCGCGTGGAAAGGAGGCGTTGACGACCTTGGTTTCCTGGAGGCAGAGGACGTCGGGCGCCTGCGCCTTGACCAGCGCGGCGACGCCGGCGAGCCGGGCGCGGACCGAGTTGACGTTCCAGGTGGTGATGCGTAAGCGCACGGACGGGGCGCCGCCAGAACAGAAGCGGGGCGCACTCTAGGCATGCGCCCGGCGACTGTCAAACGCTGCCTATCACCATGAGTGCAAGGCCTCCGGGCGGCTGTCCGCAGCCCGGTGAAGGTTCTCAGGGCGTCCGGCGGAACCGCGCCGGCCAGGCGCCGCGCGCGACCCGTTCGATGTCGAACCGCGTCATGCCAATATCGCTGAGTTGGAAATCGTTGAGCGCCGTAAGCTCACGCCGGGTCAGGCGGACGCGCCGCCAGTGGCGCCAGGTTTCGACCACACCGAGACCGAACATGGGCCCGTCTCCTCGTTCTCTGTGGCGGACGGCCCGAAGGACGGTCCGCGGTTCCGGCGAATCGATCGAAAACCCTGGTTTCGATCGGCTGATCGCGGATAGATAGGGCGGATATTCGCCGTCCGCCAACGCGATTGACGCAGGGCCGCCATGCCGGAACTGCATGGCTCGACGGCCGGCGGGGCGGCGCCGGGAAGCGGGGAAACGATGGACGTTCTGGTCGTCCAGCACATGACGACGGGATCGGCGGGGGCGCTCGGAACGGCGCTCCGGGCGGCCGGCCTCGGGCTCGATACCCGCGACCTCGAATCGGGCGCGGCGCTGCCCGCTGCGGACGCGGACCACGCCGCACTCGTCGTGCTCGGCGGTGTGATGAACGCCGCAGACGACGCGCGCTACCCGCATCTCGCGGCCACGGCCGGGCTGATTTCCGCTTTCCACGCGCGCGGCAAGCCGGTGCTCGGCGTCTGCCTCGGCGCCCAGCTCATCGCCCGCGCCTTTGCGGCCCGGGTGTGGCGGGGCCGGACGCCCGAGACCGGCTTCGTCGCGCTCGACATCACCGCGGCGGGACGGCGCGACGCGCTGCTCGCGGGCCTCGCCTCGCCGCAGTGGCTGATGCAGTGGCACGACGACAGCTTCGATCTGCCGGCGGGCGCCGAACTGCTGATGACCGGCGCGCGGTGCCGCAACCAGGCCTTCCGCCTCGGCCGCGCGACCTACGGCTTCCAGGGCCATTTCGAGGTGACGCGCGAGCTGTTGCGCCGCTGGCTCGACGAGAGCGCGAGCGTCGGCTACGGCCACGCGCACCCCGGTTTCTACGCCCGCATCGACGACGAGATCGCCGTCCACATCGCCGCCTCGCTGCGGTTCTGCGAGACCGTGGCGCGGCGATGGGCGGGGCTGGTCGCCGCGCGGGCGGGCGCATAGGGCAGAGCGGCGGATCGGCATTCGCACGACGGCAGGCGCCCCACGGCGCGCCGTGACAGGTGCGGGGAAATCTGCTAAGCCGGCGGCGCAACGCCGCAAACGGGATCCATCGTGAACGGAGATCGACCGCCGCAGGCGCTTCTCGACGACGTCGCCTTCGACGCCGACGGTCTGGTGCCGGTCATCGCCCAGGCGCATGATTCGGGCGAGGTCCTGATGCTCGCCTGGATGAACCGCGACGCCCTCGCCGAGACGCTCGCGACCGGCCGGGTGTGTTACTGGTCGCGGGCGCGCCAAACGCTGTGGCGCAAGGGCGAGCGCTCGGGCAACGTCCAGCGCCTGGTCGAGGCGCGGCTCGACTGCGACGGCGATGCGCTGCTGCTGCGCGTCGCGCAGACCGGCGCCGCCTGCCACACCGGGCGGCGGAGCTGTTTCTTCCGCGCCTGGCGCGACGGCCGCCTTGTCACCCTGGATGCGCCGATCTGCGACCCGGAGACGCTCTATGGCCGTGGCGGATAAGCCGGGTCCCGCGGTGCTCGACGAGCTCTTCGCGGTGATCGAGGACCGCCGCGGCGGCGATCCGGCGCGCTCCTACGTGGCGCAGACGCTCGCCGGCGACACGCCGCGGGTGGCGCGCAAGCTCGGCGAGGAGGCGATCGAGACGGTCGTCGCCGCGCTCGCCGGCGGACGCGAAGAACTGACGCGCGAAAGCGCCGACCTGCTGTTTCACCTGCTCATGCTGTGGGCCGACGCGGGCGTCACGCCCGGCGAGGTGTTCGCCGAGCTCGCCCGCCGGCGCGGCGTCTCGGGCCTCGCCGAGAAGGCGGCCCGCGCCACCGAGTAACCGGCGTTCCCGCCGCCAGCCAGGAGACCGACGCCATGGCCTACGACGACGATAATATCTTCGCCCGCATCCTGCGCGGCGAAATCCCCTGCGACAAGGTCTACGAGGACGACCACGTGCTCGCCTTCCGCGACATCAACCCGCAGGCGCCGGTGCACGTGCTGGTCATCCCCAAGGGGCGCTACGTCTCGCTCGACGACTTCTCGGAGAACGCCCCGGACGCCGAGATCGCCGCCTTCATGCGCGCCGTCGGCCGGATCGCGCGCGACCAGGGGGTGGCCGACAGCGGCTACCGCTTCCTCGCCAACAACGGGGCCGACGCGCACCAGGAAGTGCCGCACCTTCACATCCACATCTTCGGCGGGCGCAAGCTCGGACGCATGATCTCGCCGCCGCGGACGTAAGGGCGCAAACCAAAGCCCACCAGGAGGACAGCGCAGAATGTCGAGAACGCTTCGTCGGGTCGCGGTCGTCGCGCTCGTGGCCCTTGGATTACTTGCAGCGAGGGAGGACGCGATGGCGGCCGATCCCGAGAACACCCTGTACCTCGAGCTCGAGCAGGGCCGCGTCGTCATCGAGATGCGCCCCGACCTCGCGCCCCGCCACGTCGCCCGCATCAAGGAGCTGGTGCGCCAGGGCTTTTACGACGGCCTCGCTTTCCACCGGGTGATCGACGGCTTCATGGCCCAGACCGGCGATCCTCGGGGCGACGGCACCGGCGGCTCGGGCCAGAAGCTCGCCGCCGAGTTCTCGGACGAACGCCACGTCCGCGGCACGGTCTCGATGGCGCGGGCGCGCAGCCCGAACAGCGCCGATTCGCAGTTCTTCATCATGTTCGCCGCCGCCCCCTCCCTCGACGGCCAGTACACCATCTGGGGCCGGGTGATCGACGGCATGGACTACGTCGATCAAATCAAGCGCGGCGACATGAGCGCCAACGGCCGCGTCGCCGACCCCGACCGCATCGTCCGCATGCGGGTCGCGGCCGACGTCGAGGACTGACCGAACGAGCGACGCCCCCCGGGCGAGCTATGCGTCCGGGGCAGTGCCGCCATGTCGCTTGGCATCTGGTAACGTCCGGGGCGCGCCGCCATTTGCTTGTTGTGCGGTGCAGCATAAACGCCTGCATCGGGTTTTGGACAGATCGGGAGATTGGCGCATGTCTTCGTATTCCGGGTTTACGTCCCGCGGCGGGCGTCCTGCGCGCGACGCGGCGAGCTGGGGCGAGATCGCCGCCCATGCGCGCGCCGTGCGCGCCGCCTACCTGCGCGACCGCCTGCGCGGCGCGCTCAACGCGATCACCGGGCGGCGCCGCGCCGGCTGACGGCGGCGCCCCTTTCCGACACGGCAACGGCGGTCCTTCGGGACCGCCGCTTTCGTTGGGGGGAAGAAGCGCCCCTCACCTTGGCAATGCGATCCTTCGGTAGCTCAGCGCCTCGCAACGTGGAGGCGCTAAGCGTATCCCGCGACCCGACTCAGAGAAAAATTCTCTAATTGCGGGTTTTTCCTGACGCCTCTCCAATTTCGCGAGTAGTTCTGATAGGCTATGAAATCGCAGGGCTTTGTTGGGAGAGTGGGATGCGAGACCTTCCTAAAATTCTCAAATCGGGCGTTGAGGCGCGCCTGATTCCAACGGTTGCGGACTCAAACAAGGAGGAGCGAACAGCGTCGGTCTTGCTAGCGGCCCTTGCGGCTGTACCGTGCTATCGGAAAGCGCTCCTATCGACCATTGGCAAATACGTCGGCTCAAGTGCAAGGGTGAATTGTTATACCGAAGTGAACTTCATCCAGACCCCAGAGGACATAGCCAACAAGCGTCCTGACGGGCTCATTGTTGTGACGGTAGGAAAGAATGTCTGGACAGCGATTGTCGAGGTGAAAATTAACAAAAACAAGCTCAACTCTGATCAGCTTAAATCCTATCTATTCCTAGCTAAGATGAACGGAATTGACGCCGTCATTACAGTTTCTAACGAGTTTGTCGGCCACCCATCACATCATCCTCTTAAGATCGGCACCAGAGATCGCAGAGGAGTCGATCTCTTTCATTGGTCGTGGATGATGGTCAGGACCATGGCGCTGCTAAGTCTCAACGAGGATGAATTCGACAATTACGAGCAGCGCTGGATCCTACGTGAAGTTGCTCGCTATTTGGAGCACGACAGCTCTGGAATACTGGGCTTCAGCCAGATGAATCCGGAATGGAAAGACGTAGTAATCGCATTTCACAATGACATTGGGCTCCGTCCAAAGAGCCAGGAAATCCAAAACACCATTGCGAGTTGGCATCAAGAACGCCGTGATCTTTGCTTGCTGATGAGCCGAGAACTCGGCCAACAGGTTCAGGGAAAGATGTCGAGCGCCCACAGGAAAGACCCGTTGAAGCGCCTAAAAGACGACGGCGAGACATTGGTGAAGACAGCGAAGTTATCCTGCACGTTGAAGGTTGTAGGTGCCGCAGATATGGAGGTGGTAGCAGATTTGCGAGCGAGAACAATGTCGTGCACGATGAGATTCAGGGCGCCGACAGATCGCAAACGTCCGTCAGCAAGAATTAACTGGCTTCTCAGACAGTTATCCAAGACTGAAGACGAAAACGTGATGGTCATCGCGCATTGGCCTGGCAGAATGAGATTGACGCGTGCGACTCTGAAAGAACTCCGCGCTTCCGGGGGGACGGACCCGCTCATTCGCACCGGCGATGCAAGGCCACCCCACTCGTTTGACGTATCCATGGTTCGTGATCTGGGCGGACGGTTCGCGCGGCGATCAGTCTTTATCGACGAAATCGAGAAACTTGTTCCCGAGTTCTATAGTGAGGTTGGGCAACATGTAACGCCGTTCCAAGAGGCGCCGCCGAAAAGGGCCGACCGTACGACAGTTGCCCAAGAGGCTGAGGTACATCCCGAAGCAGACGAAGAAGCAAGCGCCAACGTTAGGCCGTCGTCGGACAGCGCGGATACCGACGCCAGTCACGTATCTGTACGTGAGTCGGTTCGACCGCCACCGCCGAGATCATGGCGACTGTGACGCTAAGTGCGACGCAACAATTAGTGGGCGGAAACCTCTTCCCGGCTTCACCGCTCCTCACCTCGGCAGGGCGATCCTTCGGTAGGAGAGCGCCTCGGCGACGTGGAGGCGCGCGACGCCCGCCGATCCATCGAGGTCGGCGAGCGTCCGGGCGACGCGCATCACCCGGTGATAGCCGCGCGCCGAGAGCCGCAGTTGCTCGGTGGCCCGGACCAGCAGCGCCTTGCCGGCGTCGTCGGGCGCGGCGACGCGCTCCAGCAGCTTGCCGTCGGCCTCGGCGTTGGTCCTGAGCGGCCGGCCGTCGCCGTCGGACTCGCCGGCGTAACGCGCGCTCTGCGCCGCGCGCGCCGTCGCCACCCGGGCGGCGATGATCGCGCTGTCTTCGGCCGGCGGCGGCAGGCCGAGATCGGCGGCGCCGACTTCGGGGACATCGACGTGGAGGTCGATGCGATCGAACAGCGGGCCCGATATCCGGGCCTGGTAATCGGCCGCGCAGCGCGGCGCGCGCGAGCACGCCCGCGCGGCGTCGCCGAGGTAGCCGCAGCGGCAGGGGTTCATCGCGGCGACCAGCTGGACCCGCGCCGGGTAGGAAACGTGGGCGTTGGCGCGCGCCACCACCGCGCGGCCGGTTTCGAGCGGCTGGCGCAGCGATTCGAGCACCGCGCGCGGGAACTCGGGAAGTTCGTCGAGGAACAGCACGCCGAGATGGGCGAGCGAGATTTCGCCGGGCCGGGCGCGCGTGCCGCCGCCGACCATCGCCGCCAGCGAGGCCGAGTGGTGCGGGTCGCGGAACGGCCGCCGCCGGGTCAGCCGCCCGCTCGCGAGCTCGCCGGCGACGCTCCGGATCATGCTGACTTCGAGCACCTCGCCGGCGTCGAGCGGCGGCAGCAGGCCGGGCAGGCGCAGGGCGAGCATCGACTTGCCCGCTCCCGGCGGGCCGATCATCAAGAGGTTGTGGCCGCCCGCCGCAGTGACCTCGAGCGCGCGCTTCGCCGTCTCCTGGCCCTTGATGTCGCGCAGGTCGGGGTAGCGGGCGTCGTCGTCGGCGAGCGTCGGGGCGGGCGGGCTCAGCACCTGGGTGCCCTTGAAGTGGTTGACCAGCGCGATCAGGTTGGCCGCGGCGAGCACCTCGGGACCGTCGGCCCAGGCCGCCTCGCCGCCGTTGGCCTGCGGGCAGATCACGCCGCGCCCGCCGGCGCTGGCGCCGATGGCGGCGGGCAGCACGCCGGCGACCGGCAAGAGCGCGCCGTCGAGCCCGAGTTCGCCGAGGCTGGTGTAGCCCGCGATCTCGTCGCCCGGCAGCGCCCCCATGCTGACCAGCAGGCCGAGCGCGATCGGCAGGTCGAAGTGGCTGCCTTCCTTCAGCAGATCGGCGGGCGCGAGGTTGACGGTGATGCGCTTGGGCGGCAGCGCGAGACCCATGGCGCCGAGCGCCGCGCGGACGCGCTCGCGCGATTCGGCGACCGCCTTGTCGGGCAGGCCGACCACGGCGAAGGCGGGCAGCCCCGCCGCCATGTGCACCTGGACGTCGACGTCGCGCACCTCGACTCCCTGGAACGCCACCGTGTTGATGTGCGCGACCACGCGCGGCCCCCTTTCCCGTTGAGCGCGTCGGGAGAGTGTAGGCCGCAACCGGCGGCGTTGGCCAGCGCGTGCGGTTCAGGCTAGTGTCTGGTCACCGGCGCGGGCGGGTCGTCGTCGCTGCTCTCGACGACGATACGGAGCTGCGGGCTTCCTTCGCCGGCGTTCACCTCGTTGACGCCTTCGCGCAGCGGCACCCAGTCGGAAACCGCGCCGATGGCGACGCCGTTGACCTCGACGCCGTTACGATTGCCCAGATCGCGCAGGACGACGCCGTCGGGTCCGACCTCGAGCTCGAGGGATTCGAACGCTGCCGCCGCGCCGTCACGATCCGGCCGACCGGCGGTGTGGATGACGACGCGGACGGTGCGCGTGCCGGTGGCCGCCGGGCTCGCGAGCGCGGCCACGCGCTGGTTCATGCGACGCAGGCGCTGGAACAACGAACGCAGCACCGCGAGACTGTCGCGCGGCCGGCAGAGCAGCATGGCGAGGAACGCATTCTGGTCGATCGTGCTCGCCACCACCGGGATCTGCGCCCGCGCCGTCGCCGAGCGGGGCGCCGATTCGAGCACGCCCATTTCGCCGAGCAGGTCGCCCTCGCCGAGCAGCGCGAGACGGGTCGGGCCGAAAGCCGTTTCCTTGACGATCTCGACGCGGCCCGAGTGGATCAGATAGGCGACGTCGGCGGACTCGCCTTCGCGAAAAATGATCTCGCCGGCGGCGAAGCGGCGTTCGGTCATGTCCGGGTCCTCACATCGTTCACACGAAGGGCCATGCAAAGAAAGATAGTTCGCGCGGCGGCGCGGCAACCCCCCGACGGCGGCCGGCGCGCCACGCCAAGGTGGTGGCGATCGGGCGCCGATCCTGATATCAAGGGCGCCGGCTTTCCGGCACATCGCGCGGAGGAGCGACGCATGCGGACGGCAAGCGTCGAGCGGACCACCAAGGAAACCAGCGTCACGGCGTCGGTCGACCTCGACGGCGCGGGCGTCTACGACATCGCCACCGGCATCGGCTTTCTCGACCACATGCTCGAGCAACTCGCGCGCCACAGCCTGATCGACATCACGCTCAAGGCGGAAGGCGACCTCCATATCGATTTCCACCACACCACCGAGGACAGCGCCATCGCACTCGGCCAGGCGGTTTCCCGCGCGCTCGGCGCGCGCCGGGGCATCGCGCGCTTCGGCGCGGCGGCCGTGCCGATGGACGAGACCTGCTCGCGGGTCGCCGTCGACGCCTCGAACCGGCCGTTTCTCGTCTGGAAGGTCGGGCTTGCGCGACCCAAGCTCGGCGACATGGACACCGAACTGTTCAAGGAGTGGTTCCAGGCCTTCGCCCAGCACGCCGGCCTCACGCTCCACGTCGAGAACCTCTACGGCGAGAACACCCACCACATCGTCGAGAGTTGTTACAAGGCGCTCGCCCGGGCGCTCAGGCAGGCGGTCACGATCGATCCGCGACTCGGCGACGCGGTGCCGTCGACCAAGGGCCGGCTCGGCGAGACCCCGGCGGCCGACGGGTCCTGAGCCGTGCGCGTCTACACGGTCCATCTCGATCCGCTCTCGGTCGCCGACGACCGCGGCGCGGTGCTGGTGCGCGAAGGCTTCTCGTGGGGCGCGGCGCTGTTTACCGTGTTCTGGGCGCTCTACCGCCGGCTCTGGGGTTGGGCGGCGGTCCTGCTTGCCGCCGACGCCGCCCTCGGCCTGGGCGTCGCCTGGCTCGGCATCGATCGGCCCGGCGAGACCGCGGTCGTCGTCGGCTATCGCGTGCTCGTCGGCTGTCACGCCAACGACTGGCGGCGCGCCGGTCTCGGCCGGCGCGGCCGGGTGTTCGCCGATATCGTCGCGGCGCGCAATGCCGGCGGCGCCGAACGACGCTTCTTCGACCGCGGAGCGTGGCGCGCGGCGTGAAGCTTGTCATCGTCGATTACGACTCGGGCAACCTCCACTCGGCGGCCAAGGCGTTCGAACGCGCCGCGTTCGAGAGCGACGCGAAAGCGCGCATCGCGGTGAGCGGCGACGCGGCGGCCCTCGCGCAGGCCGACCGCGTGGTGCTGCCCGGTGTCGGCGCCTTCGGCGACTGTATGGCGGCGCTCGCCGCGCGACCCGGCCTGGTCGAGACGCTGGAGAAGACGGTAATCGCCGGCGGGCGGCCCTTTCTCGGCATCTGCGTCGGCATGCAGCTCATGGCGACCCGCGGGCTCGAGCACGGCGAGCACGCCGGTCTCGACTGGATCGCCGGCGAAGTCGTGCGGCTCGCGCCGGCGGATGCGACGCTCAAGGTGCCGCACATGGGCTGGAACGAGCTCGATATCCGCGCTCCCGACCATCTCCTTCTTGCCGGGATCGCGCCCGCGACGCATATGTATTTCGTGCACGGCTATCATTTCGTTTGCGCGCGCGCGGATTCCATGCTGGCGTCGGTCGACTACGGCGGACCGGTCAGCGCGATGATCGCCGAAGACAACCTCGCCGGCGTGCAGTTCCATCCCGAAAAGAGCCAGGCCGCGGGGCTGCGCCTGATCGCCAATTTCCTCGGGTGGAGACCGTGACCACGGAACGCGACTTCAAACCCCAGACCAGCGTGTCGGTCGAACGCGCCGTCGAGTTGACCCGCGCCGATCTCGCCGATCTGTGCGACGCCACCGACGCCGCCATCCTCGACGGCAACGGCTTCGGCTGGCTCCGTCCGCCGCCCCGGCGCAAGCTCGAAACCTACTGGCGCGGCGTGCTCGTGGTGCCCGAGCGCGAACTTTTCATCGGCCGGCTCGACGCGGTCGTCGCCGCCTCGGCGCAGCTCGTCAAGCCGACTCCCAACCAGGAATCCTGCGCCTTCGCGGCGACCCTGACGACCCTGTTCGTGGCGCCCTGGGCGCGCGGTTACGGCCTCGCCCGCGGCCTTCTCGAGGCGGTCGAGCGCGCGGCGCGCGGACACGGCTTCGAAGTCATGAACCTCGACGTGCGCGAGACCCAGGAGGCGGCGATCGCGCTGTACGAAAGCCGCGGCTACCGGCGCTGGGGCACGCATCCGAGCTATGCCCGGGTCGACGGCAGGATGATCGCCGGCCATTATTACTGCAAGCGACTGGCGTGATCCTCTACCCCGCGATCGACCTCAAGGACGGCGCCTGCGTGCGACTGTGGCGCGGCGACATGACGCGCGCCACGGTGTTTTCGGAAGACCCCGCGGCGCAGGCCCGCGCCTTCGTCGCCGCCGGCTGCGAATGGCTCCATGTCGTCGATCTCAACGGCGCCTTCGCCGGCGAGCCGGTCAATGGCGAGGCGGTCGGCGCCATCCTCGCCGCGGTCGAGGCGCCGGTGCAGCTCGGCGGCGGCATCCGCGACATGGCGACGATCGAGAGCTGGCTCGCCGCCGGCGTGGCGCGGGTCATCCTCGGCACCGCGGCGGTTCGCGATCCCGAACTGGTGCGCGACGCCTGCCGCGCCTGCCCGGGCCGGATCGCGGTCGCGATCGACGCCCGCGAGGGCCGCGTCGCCGTCGACGGCTGGGCCGAAACCTCCGACGTTGCGGCGCGCAATCTCGCGCGCGGCCTCGAGGACGCCGGCTGCGCGGCGATCGTCTACACCGACATCGCCCGCGACGGCACGCTCGAAGGCGTCAACGCCGCGGCGATCGAAACCCTCGCCCGTGCGATCCAAACCCCGGTGATCGCTTCGGGCGGGGTTTCTTCGCTCGCCGATCTCGCCGCGCTCAAGGCGATCGAGGACACCGGCGTGACCGGCGTCATCGTCGGCCGCGCCCTCTACGAAGGCCGGCTCGATCCCGCCGAGGCGCGCTCCGCGCTCGCCGCCTGACGACGCCGTGGCGCTCAAGCTGCGCATCATCCCCTGTCTCGACGTCCACGCCGGGCGGGTGGTCAAGGGCGTGCGCTTCGTCGATCTGGTCGATGCGGGCGATCCGGTCGAACAGGCGCGGGTCTACGACGCGCAGGGCGCCGACGAACTCTGCTTCCTCGACATCAGCGCCTCGCACGAAGCGCGCGACACCCTCTACGACATCGTGTCGGCCACCGCCGAGGCCTGCTTCATGCCGCTCACCGTCGGCGGCGGCGTGCGCTCGGTCGAGGACATGCGGCGGCTCTTGCGGGCGGGCGCCGACAAGGTGGCGATCAACACCGCAGCGGTCGCGCACCCCGAACTCGTCGCCGAAGGCGCCCGGGCGGTCGGCGCCCAGTGCATCGTCGTCGCGGTGGACGCCAAGCGCGTCGCTCCGGGCCGCTTCGCGGTCTTCACCCATGGTGGGCGCAAGCCCAGCGGTCTCGACGCCGTCGACTGGGCGCGCCGGGTCGCCGCTTCGGGGGCGGGCGAGATCCTGCTGACCTCGATGGACCGCGACGGCACCCGCGCCGGCTTCGACCTCGAACTCACCCGCGCGGTCGCCGACGCGGTGCCGGTGCCGGTAATCGCCTCGGGCGGCGTCGGCGACCTCGACCACCTGGTTGCGGGCGTGCGCGACGGCCACGCCAGCGCGGTGCTCGCCGCCTCGATCTTCCACTTCGGCCAACACACCATCGCCGAGGCCAAGGCACGGATGGCCGCCGCCGGCCTGGCGGTGCGGCCCTAAAGCTATAGCCCGAGGCTTTCCCGGGTCTGGTCGAGTGATTTGCGGGCCATGGCGACGAGCGCGTCGATCTCGTCGCGGGTGATGACCAGCGGCGGCGACAGCACCATGACGTCGCGCACGGCGCGCATGACGAGACCGTTGGCGATGCTGGCGTCGCGGCAGGCGTTGCCGACCTTGCGGTCGGGGTCGAAGGATTTGCGCGCCGCCTTGTCGGCGACGAGTTCGATGCCCGCGACCATGCCGACGCCGCGCACCTCGCCGACCAGCGGATGATCGGCGAGCTCGCGCAGCCGCGCCTGGAAATAGGGCCCGGTGTCGCCGCCGACCCGTTCGACGACGTTTTCGTCGCGCATGATGCGCAGATTCTCGAGCGCCACGGCGCAGGCCACGGGGTGGCCCGAATAGGTGAAGCCGTGGGTGAACTCGCCGCCCTTCTCGATGATCGGTCCGGCGACGCGGTCGTGCACCATGACGCCCGAGATCGGCAGATAGCCCGACGACAGACCCTTGGCCAGGGTCATGAAGTCGGGGCGGATGCCGAAGGTTTCGCAGCCGAACCAGTTGCCGGTGCGCCCGAAGCCGCAGATCACCTCGTCGGCGATCAGCAGCACCTCGTACTTCTCGCAGATGCGCTGGATCTCGGGCCAGTAGGTCTCGGGCGGAACGATCACGCCGCCCGCGCCCATGACCGGCTCGCCGATGAAGGCGGCGACGTTCTCGGGTCCGAGCGTCTTGATCCTGTCTTCGAGCGTCTGCGCCGCGGCGAGCCCGAACGCCGCCGGGTCGGCATCGCCGCCCTCGCGGTACCAGTACGGCGCCGCGACGTGGGCGAAGCCGGGCAGCGGCAGATCGAACGGGGTGTGCATCGGCCCGAGCCCCGACAGCGAGGTCGCCGCCATGGTCACCCCGTGATAGGCGTACTCGCGACTGATGATCGTCTTCTTCGACGTGCGCCCCATCACGTTCCAGTAGAGGCGCACCATCTTGGCGATGGTGTCGTTCGCCTCCGATCCCGAGTTGGCGAAAAAGACGTGGTTGAAGCCGTCGGGCGTGAGCGCGGCGAGCGTCTCGGAAAGCTCGATCACCGGCGGCGTCGCGCTCTGGAAGAAGGTGTTGTAGTAGGGCAGCTCGTCGAACTGGCGCAGGGCGGCGTCGCGGAGTTCCCGGCGGCCGTAGCCGAGCTGCACGCACCACAGGCCCGCCATGCCGTCGAGCAGCCGGTTGCCTTCGGAATCCCACAGGTAGACGCCTTCGGCGCGGGTAATGACGCGCACCCCCTGCTCGTTGAGGAGCCTGGTGTCGGTGAACGGGTGCAGGTGGTGGCGGCGGTCGGTTTCCCGCCACACGGCGGTCGCGTTCGTGATCATGGCTTCGATCCTCGCAAGTTAAAGAACGCTTCGTTCGGATTGACGGCCAGGAGTCGCCGAGGCGCTCCTGCGAAGCGTTCCCGCCTACGGATTGAAGCCGATGCGGGCGCAGAGGACCAGCATCTCGTCGTGAAGTGACGGGTGCGGGCTATGCATGTCAACCGCGCGAGCCATGCGCTTGCATATCACGATGCGGCCTGCGGTGTCACGGCCCGCTCACACGTTAAGCAGCAGATGCTCGCGCTCCCATGACGAGATGACGCGCTGGTAGGCGCCGTGCT